>JAGXSS010000027.1 GCA_018334055.1 Peptococcaceae bacterium | reverse complement strand
GGCAACACTAGCAGGGTATAGGCCCCAACAATGCCCAAGACTGCCTGTGACAAATGGACAGGCAGAACAGCGTAGAGTTCCAGCACTTGAGGCTGCATTAGGTTACTCACTCTCATGGCAACGACATTGCAGAAGACACCAATCAGAGATGCCACCACCAACCCCGAAAACACGAAAGCCACATTGTCAGTAGCCCCGCCTAGTAGTACAACAACGGCATAGGAAAAGGGCAGGAAGACCATCATAATAAGCAACTGCGTGGCGTATATCCTCATCCCTTTTAGTTCCATGATCATCGCGATCCAAACATTTCTCATTATGCGCCCCTCGTTTCCAGCATTTTCTTCACGGCACGATCTAGTGAGGGAGCTTCAATATGTACATAGCGGAGACCACAGGCACTTTCAATGTCTTGCATGTGTTTTATGCCTTCCGACAAGTTTTCACACACAATCTCGATGTTCTCACCAGTAAGGCGGTAGTCTGCCCCGCTCGCATTCATTAGACCCAGGGCAATTTCTCTGTTTTCGGCCACAATGGAAACAAGCACCGGCAATTTAACCATCGCGGCTATCTCGTGCGGCGCCCCCTCGGCTATGAACTTACCCCCTAGTATGAAATAGACCCGGTTACAATAATCCTGAACTTCTTTGAGATCGTGACTCGCCAACAGAATGGACTTAGTTTGAGAACCCCGTATTGCCTCCCAAATGCGTGATTTTTTTTCTACATCGACCATGGCCGTGGGTTCATCGAGAATGAGGAAGGGAGTGTCTTGGCATAAGGCCATCCCTAACAACACGAGCTTCGTACTACCTCCCGAAAGTTGGTACCCGGCGGATTTTGCCGACTGTTGTAGCCCAATCAATTCGAGGGTGTCTTGCACTTTGCGCTTAATCTTATTGCTTGGGTAATTCCTGAACTGCAGGACAAGCCCGATCACCTCTTCAACACTAAGCGCGGGGTAGTACAATGGCGTTTGGGGCACATACGCTACTAGCCCTTTGATGGCATGAGGACGCCGGATGATGTCCTGGCCCAGCACTGTGATCTGCCCCTCTGTAGGTCGTAAGAGACCCAGCAGCTGCCTGATAAAGGTGGTCTTCCCGGCGGCGTTGGGACCGATTAAGCCGACGGTTTCTCCCTCGTTCAAGCTGAAATTGAGGTTATCATTTGCGGTGACGCCATTTGGGTAGGATTTGACAAGGTCGGCAACCTCAATAAGTCTAATCATATCGTAACCCCGTGGCTGTCGAGCTTCATAGGATACCGTGCCTGAACGTAGCTACGAATCAATCCGTGTATACACATATCAAGCAACGCGATGGGCAAATTGATGTTTACCAAGTTGCCGTGCGCCTGTACACGCACCCGCAACCACTTAGCCGGAGCGGACGTACTGCCCCCGGCGCCGCGCTGTTCAACCGCTTGTAAAAGTCTGGCTCCCTCCTCTGCACTGACCTTGTCGTCCTGAACCAACTTAAGGATTTGGAATTTTTCGCTCTCCACCATTAAACTCCCCCTTCATAACAATAAGGCATCGCCTTATTGTGTCCTTAGGGACATTGTATCAACCCGATTTGCGCGTGTCAAGCAGTACCTTTAATATTCTTATTTTCGCTTTAACAACCTTAATAATGCTGGGCGCATACTTAAATAAATTTAATCAAGACATGAACCCCTTGCTGCGATCTCACCTCGAGCAAGGTATATGAACCAGACATCCTAATCTTGTGCCAGGCCCTCTGTGCGGTTTGCAATGCTAATGGTAGGGTTGCGGCTAAAAACAAAAAGACACGTCCCTTTTGTTTGAAAACATTTTCATTACGGGGAAAAGGGAGCGAGAATGTAGCCAAAAGCGTCTACCATTCTTTCCCTTCCCCCTCGGGGGAAGGGAAAGAATCAGGATTTCCCGAGCAACCTGGGCTTGTTGCCACTAAGCGTGTCAACAAAGAGGGGTGCAGACCCCTCTTTGTTATCTCAGTATGATCTTACTCCCGACAAGAGTACCTGTTCCCCTTGTCCCCCGCCGTCTTCTGATGGACATTATGGATCTGCAGTAAAACTCCCGGCCCTCATTAGGTGCCCTCTCCGAGGAGTGCGACCATCGAAATACATTGGGATGCCCACCCATGCCCCGTCTTGGTCCTCTTTCATCGCGTGAATGTGTAAGTGCGGTTCGGATGAGTTACCGCTGTTTCCAACCCTGCCCAGAAGATCCCCCTTAGTAACTATTTGTTCCTCCTTGACCACTATTGAGCCCTGTTTCAAATGAGCCATGAGTATGTGGATTCGTTCTGGAGTCTCAATGATAACGTGATTACCCGCAGGGTTGTTCTTGTCCCTCGTTCCTACGGTCTTATCCTCAAGGCCATCCACCACAGCAACTATCACTCCATCTATAGGAGCCAAGACCATCTGGCCCCAGGAAGGGTAAAAACCGGGCAAAAGGCCTTGCGCTTGTAGCATGCTACCTAGGGAACCAGGAACCATAATCATGTCAATACCGTAACGTTGCTCTGTCGCACGCATGTGATGATTGACAATGCTAAGAGCACCTCCGTGAGCAACAACCCAGGTACCTTCTGCAACGGGAACGCCGAGAACCACACCACTAGGTATTGGCCATAAGACCGCCATTGCAGCCAATGTTATGAGTGCAATGCCGGCAGCACCAGTTGCCACGTGGGCAGGACGTGCAGGCAATAGCTGTTCAAGAGATGAGATACCGCGCAGTCCAGAATATAAATTCAACAGCCCAGCAATGACAAGCATAAGTACGACGCTGATTCTTATACTGAGAGGAGTTCTCCACACGTACAGCACGTTTGCGGCGAACGCAATCCCTATGATATATAGAGCCAATGCTATGAGCATAGGGCGATCACGCTTTTGAGAACTATAGACCCTGACCGCTTCTACAAGAAAGAACAGCGCGACTCCAAAAGGGACTCCCGCAAACACAAACGGCATCATATCATACACCTCCGGTTTTAGTTAGTCGTTCCTGAGTGGGCCCTCTCTGAGAGCGATACCTTTCGGACCACATTTGACAAAGCAGACTCCCTATGAGTTATGAGAATAACTGTACATCCAGAGAGATTCCCCGTGATCATATTATGTATAATCTCTTCAAAACAGTTATCGATAGATGATGTTGCTTCGTCTAATATGAGCACTTCCGGTTCACGAAGTATAGCACGCGCAAGTGCAAGGCGTTGTCGTTGACCAGATGATAGGGCAGTTCCCCCCTCGCCCAACACCGTGTCCAAGCCTAGCCTTTCAGTTAGCTGAATGCCCATAGATTCAAGGACGGTGACCATTCTTGAATCGCTTAGGTCGGACTTGGCGATCTGCATGTTTTCCCGCAGAGTAGCATTAAAGATATATGGTTCGCCACTTACATACGCCACTTTTCGACGCAAGATTGGCTTTGGCAACTCCTGTACTTTCCGTCCACCCACGAGAACCTGTCCAGTTGTTGGCATTATCAAACCAAGGATGAGCCTAGCGATAGTCGTCTTGCCTGCCCCGTTGTCGCCAATAATAGCAACATGTTCTCCCGAACGAACATGAAATGAGAGATCCCTTATTATGTTTGGTGCATGCTCCTCATACTTGAAGTAAACACCCTCAAAGGCAATATTCCCCCACTGAATATCTTCTTGAATCCCGTCTTCACCGGGGGAATACTGTCCATCATACTCACTCTCAAAGCACCCACAAAGATCGTTGACTCGCTCAATTGATCCCATGGCCGCTCGGTATTCGATACTAAGCCCAGCTAGACTATCCAGGGGTGCGTGTAGTCGTCCCACAGTTGAGGCGAAGGCAAAAAGCGCAGAGCAGGGCGAGGAAGCTTTTAAATTGGAACCCTCCGTTCAGTTTTTTTGCATGACTCTTCTATAAATACCATTATATACTCATCACAACATGTGGCACAAGGACAATATTGTGGCACGATGACACATTGAACTTGCAAGAACAAGCCAACTCAATTAACGAGGGTGGTGTCGCGGAGTGTTAGGCGCTAAAATTCGCAAGGCGCGCAAAGAGGCGGGACTAACTCAGGCCCAACTAGCGGGGACTGAGCTATCCCGCTCTTTGATTAGCGAGATTGAACGCAATGAGCGTAACCCGTCAACAGCGACTATAGGTATACTGGCACAGAAATTACATAAGCCTTTGGAGTATTTTATGGTTGGCTGGAGCGCGTCTGACGCCGAGCGGGCTCTGCTCCTCATCAGCCAAGCTCACACCTGTATTGAACTCGGTGATAGCGAAGGTATCCGGTTGGCTTTAGATGCTCTGAAGGGATACTCGTCTTTACCGGACAGCCTCAAAGCACGTAGGCATGAGGTAATGGCTTGGTATGAGCAAAAGGAAAGTAGGACCTTAAGCGCCGTCAACCATGCGCTCTTAGCTGAAACGCTGTTTGGGGCGGAGCTAAGAAAGGACAAACAGTGGTACTGCTGCTATCTCGCTGCGCATGCAACCTATACCGCAGGTTTGTATTTTCAGGCGCTAGAGATGTGCAACAAGGCGCTTGGTGTACTCAGAAGCGCCAATGACATGTTAGGGGAACGGCGGTTAACGCTTTATCTGCTAGGCAGCGTTTACTTTGCGCTTGGCCAAATAGAAACAGCGCAACAATGTTATGTGGAGATTGCCACTGCCGTCTGGGAGGATGATGGCGGGGGCTTGCTTCAGGCCTACCACGGCCGGGCAATATGTGCACAGCACATGGGTGATATCGCAGGGGCGCTCAGGTGGGCCGAACAGGCCGCAGTGTTGGCAGAGCAACGCCGCGACATGGAGCTTTATGCGTCCGCACTTATAACTTGGGGGACATGCCTTGTTAAAATGGGGCAGAACGACGCGGCACTGGCGATGCTGCGGATGATTGACAGCTACTCCAGTTTCCCCGCCAGAGTTGCACATACTGCACGGAGAGAGCTTCTTCTATTTTTTGCCGAGCAAGAGCCTTGCCCGGAGGAGATATGTAAATCGCTAGAGCATTATCTATCGTCCGTGCTTTTAGTCGCCCCTAACGAGGGGGGCTATGAATACACAAAGACACAATGGGCCGTGGCTAAAAGCCAACTTAGGAAAGCTGCGAAAGACTCCATTCTGCCCGTGATACAGAATTTTGCTTCGCTCTTTCTTGACCTAGCTCACTGTAGCCGGGCGGCCGAAGTACTTGTCTACGGAGCATCTCTCATGGAACGGCACGGAGACTGCCATGCGGCCTACAACCTGCTGAAAGAGGCGTATAAGCTAAACAGAGTGACCGCCGCCTTGGGGCAAAACCCCGCAACTGTGCCTTCGTGGCGCAACGTCTCCACCGTCCCGTAGCCGCACCCCGATTTAGCTAAGGTGCGGCTGCTTAGATTGACGAAGTTTGCCGTCTAGACTCAGCGCTCCTTGATGGTCGCAATTATCAGCCCACCGCGCCTTGTCCCCACCAGTATCCAGCCATGATCAGCAGCTATCCACTCTACCAATTCTAACGGGTCAATCGCTGTCTTTACACCATCACTTTTGATCAATACGGTATACGGACGGTAAAGTCCTTCGTCAGGTGATCCGGTAATCACCCGCCCTCCTGGAGACACCGTTTGAACAATCCCTCGCGGGTCAATGCCGGGGGGAAACGTAATGGGAACATCGAACTCTGTCCCCAGCAACTGCCAAGCAACCTGTCCTGACTCCTCATTAATCCTGACACCTATTGCCCACCTTCCATGCGATAGAGCGTGTGTGAACCTAAAATAGAGCTCATCCTCATCAATTCGCTGCAAAAACCCAAAGAAAGACGTGTACTCCCAGTTAATATTGGGCAACGTCATCTGTGGAAACCCTATTTCTGCCGGCTGTGGTCGAGGGATTTGCGCGATAAACACCTTTCTGCTCTGCGCTAGGTCGATCCGGTAAAGGCGCCCGTGGTTGCTTACTATATAAGCCGCTTCCTCTTCTATGAGTGGGAAACTAAGTGACCGATCTCTTAATCTAAGTCGCGAAACGGCGACCACCGGCTCAGCTAGGTGCACGACGCCATAGCGGTAGGTAAAGTGGTACATGGCTCCTACCAGCACTACTAGCTGCAGCGCAAAGGCGGCCATGTAGATTTGTCTCTTCGTAGTCTCGCTCCTCTTCCAAAGCAGAGCAATAATCACCGCAGGCACAATCCAGCCAATATGAAACGATGTCCAGGCACGCGCAACCGCCGTTGCGTCGGCACCCAGCGCCATGTTCATAAAGGCTGCGAGAAGGTGATAGCTAAGCAAAAGTACATAGGGCAAGGCGATGAGTATCCCGCTAATTTTCCTAGACGCCAGAGCTAGGCTCGCAGGAACCACAAGCAAAATATGCGGCACCATGCTATAGGCTAGGTTGACGTATACAGGATCACTAAAGTTATGAACCATAAACCCTACTGGGCCAAAAATCCAGACAGCGACCAGCAAGGACAGCAACATGAGTACAAGACTGCTGCCCCAAACTCTAGCATGCTTCAAAACCAACATAGCTTACCTCCTAAAGGGAAGGACGTACTGGTATGTGGTGGCTTCCACGCCACTTAAGTGTCGAGTGCTCTCGTTTAAGCCTTGAAACGCAGGCACAGCGCTTCCATCTATGTGACCTGTGTGACCGGCAAAATTCTGAATAATGCGCACCTTGTAGCTTCCAGACCGCGCAGCACGTAGCACTATATCACCGCTGACTGTAGCGCCAGCTGGCATCGTAAACCACGAACCAATTTCGTGCAATGCACCCTGTGTGTTTCTAAGCCTTAGTGCGGCTATGCCGCCCAAGCGGCTGGCCACCGTTCTCCCCGCGCGTAAAGCCGCGTCCACGTCATTTTGAGCGAGGAACCGCATGTCACTAGGAGGTGGGTTCGGCAAGCCTATAAACGTGAAATAAGAAATGTCCCACAACTGACTAAAGGCACCGCCCCAGTCACTCCCGGTTCTGGCGGATGGAAAGCCATTGCCCGCGAAGGCTCTAGTCAGGTTAGCAACTATCTCTTGTCTCCATCTGTTGGCAATAGCATTATCTGGGCAGAAATTAGTTTGTCCCGCATACATCAATTCAAAGCCATGGTAACGAGGCAGCGCAGCGCCCCAGACGTTCCACGGATACGCTGGGATGAAAGGTATTTGAAGATTAACCGGATGCGCAATGCTGGCGGATGACCGCCCAGTTCGGTTGTTGTTAATGTGTGGGAGCAGGGTACTTGGCACAAACCAGTTGTATCTTAGGCCTGTGGTGTCAAAGCTTGGTTCGACCCCGGCGACCCCAACACCTATGAGGTTTTGGATACCATAGGCCAAAGCATGTCCATTATGACCGGTGTGCATAAAGTTTGTTGTTGAAGCAGCGATTTCCGCCCCTGGAAACATTGCCACTTGCGCGGTCGAGGCAGCTATAACAGCGGCACTATAGGCCTCCCATGTTGGCAAGTACGGTAGATACCTAACACGGTCGTTCCCAAAAGTTGAAGTCAACCACGCATTGGTTCCTGGATCTGCCTCTATTCCATACTCGGGTGCCCACATCCCCGGACGACCCATTCCACTCATTCTTGGGAGGATTGGCCGGGTGGTAATATACTGTCCTGCCGGTTCGTCAGTAATATAGCCGATGGCATAGCCTCTGTTCGCCAGCATTGGCGCAAGTTCGCGCGGCGTAAATCTGCCATCCAAGGCAAAGGCGCTGTGTAGATGCAAGTCCGCCGGAGTCCAAACGGGGTTAGTGGCTAGCGGCTCTACGTCTACGATCAGCACTTCGCCTTCCCAAGTGGTGCTCATGCCGCCTCTTTCCACAACCGCCCTTACTCTGTAATGACCGTCAGCGGCAACTCTAAAGGGCAGTTCGGACACATTGATCGGTAGCACCACGGGTGCTATCTCGCCGCGCCGTCGCATCACCCCACGCATACGCGCGTTCCCTTCCCGGAAGTCGCGCGCTTCAGTAGTGGATAGGGAAATTCGTTCGTCATTGCGCACGCGCAGGACGGATGCCCGCTGGCGATAGTTATTCCAGTTCCTAAATGTCTCGCGGCCGATTTCATCATCCAGCCGATGAACGGTCATGGTTCTTTGTGCCATGGGGATATTTCTTAATAGGTCGTGCCCGTCAATACTAAACTCTGCCAAGCGAACTGTGCGAGTACCGGGGCCAAAACCGACCACAGTAAAAGGGAATTCCCACTGGAGAGCATCAAGATCGTAAGTTTGCACATTCGGCCCAAGAATCGCTATTTCCGGTTCAAGATTAGCTGGAGCGGAGAAAGTAAACCCCGTCAGTGAAAACATCAGCAGCAAACAACACAGCATCACAACAACTCGGCGCTTCGTAGCCATATTCGCGAACCTCTCTACTTTTCCTGCCAACATAGGACACATCCTCCTCCGATACTTTTTTCGGCAACTATCGCAGGCGCTGAGCAGGCCCCCTTCTTCCCTTTATATAGCAATCATTGCCATGTTATATGTTATCACCCCCCATACCTGTCAAGGATATTTATGGCAGTTTTGTGCGGACAGCACAAAAGCCGCATACCCTGAGACAGGGGTGCGTCTACTTGGGTTGAAGAAGTTTGCCTTGAGATTGCGGCACGATACAAAGCCTCCGGTGTGAGCCCGTGTATCTTACCAAGAACGGCGAGGGCGACCTGTAGTGATGGATAAATTGCGCGAAGAGCTGTTGGCCGTGGAGGAAGACCGTAATCATTACGGATTGCAGACAGCGTTCATTGACTCCTCCCTTACGGTTGACCGTTGTTCAAAACTAGATACCATGACCCCTTCGCTCCACTCCCATTACAGGAGTTTCAATACTACTACAGGTTATTCCGCCCCTATACTTCGCATTGGTACTCTCACCCTTACGGTTTCCGCTGCTTGGATTTCTCCCTTAGGACAAAAGGGACTGTCCCCTTTGTCCCCTCCCCCACCCCTTCGTCAATGTCGCACCGCTACTCCTCGCCATCGGTGTCGCCGTGCCCTGCCAGGCATTCATCTATGCCCGCCAAACCATGGCGGGCATAGATGAATGCCTGGCTGTCTTGTTGACTAAACCGCAGCTCTATTCTGGCCGGTAGCTAGCGTCATATTAACTATTGTATGCGCAACCATAGTCGACACTGCAATCGCGTAGTGGATATCATTATCCATAGAAGGAGGGGTAATCAAGTACCCGGCGTGCATGGCCTCGATATGTTCTTTCAGCATGGCGACGGAGGTTAGGGGGTGTGTTTTGGTCGCTGCGGCAGACATCAGGGCCTTGCCCATAAAATCCGTGCGCCAACTTTCTTGATGCAAAGCAAATTCGTACGCTACATGCGCCATAAGCGGGCTTAGCTGCACATTGTTATGAGCCTGACAAAAATAGTCGGCAATAAAGTGTAGCGTTACCCCTAGAGTGCTCGAGTAGTCCCGCGACTCCCTCCCGGTTCTCGGCACTCCGACGGCAACGAGTCCTTCTATTAACTGCATTACATACCCAAACGACTTCTCTTTGTTGTGGGGATGCTTGATTGCATTAATGCTGAAATCCGGCTTGACACAGCCTGCCGCAATATCTGCCGAACTAAGCGGCAAATATGACAATATACTGAGGCTCTGGGCGACTGCTACGCCAATTATCTTATGTGTTCCCGATAGCACTGCTCTCACCCTCGCTTTGCTAACTCTAAGGAGATAGTACACCAGCACCATCAAGCCTTGATTAAGCGCGAGTTAAGCTTTTGTCAAATTAGTCAGCGTTGGCACAGCAGTTGTGATACAACAAGGTAGCAGCGTGACATGGCACGCCGACCCTCCCCCGTCGTAACCATGATGTCTGTAACCCAAGGACCGGCCTAAGGTCGCCAGCCCGTGTGCTGGCGCTACAACCTCCTAGGTAGCGGCGTGACATGGCACGCCGACCCTCCCCCGTCGTAACCATGATGTCTGTAACCCAAGGACCGGCCTAAGGTCGCCAGCCCGTGTGCTGGCGCTACAACCTCCTAGGTAGCGGCGTGACATGGCACGCCGACCCTCCCCCGTCGTAACCATGATGTCTGTAACCCAAGGACCGGCCTAAGGTCGCCAGCCCGTGTGCCGGCGCTACAACATCCTAGGTAGCGGCGTGACATGGCACGCCGACCCTGTATTTATAAGGGTATTGCGGCCCTTTTTCGCGAGGGGCTGTCAAAGTCGGGATAGTAAACCAATACCATCAAGCCTTGATTAAGCGCGAGTTAAGCTTTTGTCAAATTAGTCAACGCTGGCACAGCAGTTGTGATACCACTAGGCCATTTTAGTACGGGAGGGGAAGATATGGCTGTCCCCCTTATCCAACAAAAGCGGCAGGTTAACCCTGCCGCTTTTGTTGGATGCGTATGTCTTCGCCATAGAGGGGGACCACTTCGCACATCTCCCACAGGCGAGAAGCGATGCGGTCATCGTAGAGGCGGCCAATCTCCTGCACCTTTAAGTTCGATGAGACTACGAGGGGCAGTTGGTGGTTGCAGCGGAAATTGACGATATCAAAGAGCCGGTTGATGACAAAGTCGGTGACTTGCTCAGCCCCAAGGTCATCGAGCACCAACACCTTGGCCTCCCGGGCGGCCGCCATGATGCGCGATTCGGAGTTGCCTACACTTTCAGCGTTAAAGGTCTCCTTGATGGCGGCGATGAGGTCGCAGAAGACCACATACAAAGTGGGGACGCGCGCTGCCAGCAGACTGTTACAGATGGCGCTTAAAAGAAATGTCTTCCCCAGGCCCGGGTCGCCGGAGACAAAGAGACCGGTGCGAGCCTGGCCCTCCAGAACGGTGGCAACGAACTTTTGGCCCAAGGCCAAGGCCTCACTCGCGCAGCGGCGCTCGGAGATGCCAACCGGGGTCATTATGTGCTCTTGGTACCATTTTAATTCGAACCGAGCGAAGGTCTGTGCCCGCAGCTTAGGGGGCAGACCGGAATTGCTAATGATGCTACGGAGCTCCGCCTGCTGCCGACAGGCACAGGGCCTTCCGCCCACATAGCCCTCATCTTGACAATTTTGACACGCCCAGCGCGGCTCCGCATAGTCTGGGGGTAGACCATATTCCTTTAGGTAGGCCCCCCTTTTTGTCCGGGCTTCTTCTACTGCCTGACGGCTAACCTGCCCTGCAGTATAGTTGCGTAGCGCCACGGATACCTGCTCTTCAAGTTCCGCCAAGCGGGGGTGCGCTTGGTGGACATGTTCCCGGCGTTCCAGTGCTTCCCAGAGCTTGGCGAGGGCCGCTTTTTCTTTAGCGACCATGCCCTACCTCATCGCCGGATGTCTTCTTGATGCGCCTCATGATTATCTCGGCCTCATCATACTTGGGCCTAGCCGTGGGTACGAGGGGGGATGAAGGCGCCTTCTCGCGCTTACTGCCAGCACTTTTGTGGTTGCGTTTAGCCTTGCCTTCCTGAAAAGCCACGCGGTCAGCATCTGCCTCTGCGGCGGTCAAGATGCCCTTGGCCTTCCAATTAAGGAGGACCTGCCGAATGTAGGGCAGGCTCAAGGCCCTTGTCTCCGCCGCTACTTGAACGGCGGCCCTCACTAATGTTTCATCATAAAGCTTGCATAAATCACCTAAAAGATGTACTTCGGTCATGCTCAGGGGGCGACCAAATAGGGCTTCGACCGCGACGAGGAGCGAATCGCCTTGTTGTGCCCCCGCCACCCCGACCTTACCCCGGGGCTCGCAGAGCACGTAGCTATTCTCCTCGAGGAGAATCAGGCCATATTCTTGCAGTCTGGCCCAAGCGGCGTGACTCTCCTCGTAGGACAACCCTAAAGGCAGGCAGACCTCCTGCTCCCACTCGACTGAACAGGGGTGGGGAACCTCATCAACGGCTAAGTATTTCAGAAAACAATAAAGCAAGGCCCCCGAGCCGCCTATGTTGCTCAGGTAGACCGTCCATAGCTCATGAAAAATGATGGAGAACTCACGGCGTTCCTCGCGTTTCTCAATTTTGATGCGGTGTTTCGCCATAATTAACCCTCCAACAGGTAAAAAATCTGTCCGATATACTTCGCCACCGCAGTCTAGATTCCTGCCGCAAGGTGTCGTCACAGCACCTATTTTGTCGTCTTATCTTCATGCAGAAAGGCCCAAAGGCGAGCCGCGAGACCCGCGTTAAGGCCTTTAACGGCCAGAATCTCCGCCATAGTAGCATTCTCAAGCGCCTGCATACCCCCAAAATGCTTGAGGAGTGCCGCTCGCCGGCTTGCCCCGATACCGGGGCAGCTCTCAAGGCGTGAGGACACCTGCGCCGCGGCGCGGAGCTTTTGATGGTAGGCGAGGGCAAAGCGGTGGGCCTCATCGCGCACCCGCTGCAAGAGGTAGTGCCCCTGGGTGTGCGGAGGGAGGACGAGGGGCTTTTCCCGCCCGGGCAAAAAAACTTCTTCCCGCGCCTTGGCCAAGGCCACCACCGGAACGTCAAAACATTCCTCCTGCCGGAAGGCGTCAAGGGCCGCGCTGAGTTGTCCGCGCCCACCGTCGATAATTACCAAATCGGGCAAGGGGGTGAACTTCTGCTGTTTTTGCCGATAGGCGCTTAGGCGCCGGGTCAAGACCTCGTGCAGGGCGGCGTAGTCGTTCTGCCCCACCACCCATTTGATGCGAAAACGCCGATAAAGCGAGCGCGCCGGTTGGCCGGCAACAAAGACAACCATCGAGCCCACGGCAAAATTGCCCTGCACATGGGAGATATCATAGCATTCAATGCGCATGGGCCAACCCGCCAACTCGAGGTGGTGCGCCAATTCGGCCAGACCTTTCTTGGCTAGTTCGTCCTTCCCGGCACTGCCCACCCATCTATCCGCCAAGGCCTGCGCCGCATTGCGCAGCGCCAGTTCGACCATGGCTTTGTTCGCCCCTCTCTGGGGCACACTGAGCACTACCTTCGAACCCTTCCGCCCAGACAGAGCCTCTTCCAACACCGTTTGGTCCGCCGGTAAAACATCGAGTATGATTTCCTTGGGCAGTTCCGGAGAAGTGGCATAGTACTGCGCTACGAAGGCAGACATTATTTCTTCTTTGCTCTGGGCCACATGACAGGCCAGGAATATCGTCTCCCTCCCGACAACCTTCCCCTCCCGCATGTGGAAGACGGTCACGGCCGCCTCTTCGAGAGCGCCGGCCACGGCCACTATGTCACGATCGAGGTGTTTGGCGGCGTCAAATTTCTGTTTCTCGGCCAGGCTCTCGATGGCGCGCACTTGGTCCCGCAGGGTGGCGGCTCGCTCATAGTTCATTTTTGCGGCCTCTTGCTCCATTTGCTTCATGAGCGCTTCAACCAATGTCTTATGCTTCCCCTCAAGCAGGAGTTCAACCTTTTTGACCGACTCCCGATAGTCAGCTTCACTGACCTCGCCACTGCATACCCCTAGACATTGTTTGAGGTGGTAGTTAAGGCAGACGCTGCCGTTCTTGACGCCATAAGCCACCTCCCGCGCACAGGTCATAAGGGGGATGATGCGCCGCAGCAACTTAAATAAATCGCGCACGACTGCCGCATTCGGGTACGGACCAAAGTAGCGCGCCTTATCGTTATTCACGCGGCGGACGATGCTCAGGCGGGGGTAACTATCCTGCACGGCGAGCCGCAAATACGGGTAGTGTTTGTCGTCCTTGATGCGGATATTGTAGTAGGGGCGAAGCTCCTTGATGAGGTTGCTCTCAAGCACCAAGGCTTCGCGTTCGGTGTCGGTAATGATGTACTCAAAATCCTGCGTTTTGTCGAGCATGGCCGCCACCTTGGGCTCGTGCTTGGCTCCGGCTTGAAAATAGCTGCGTAGCCTCGCCTTTAGGGCGCGCGCCTTGCCCACGTAGAGAACCACACCACCTGCGTCCTTCATCAGGTAGCAGCCGGGAACGCCCGGCACTAGGGTGAGTTTGTCCTCAAAACTCACCTTGCTCACCACCGCTCCGGCTATCCAGCACCCGCGTCAAGAAATGCCCGGTATGGCTCCCCGGTGCTTGGCTGACTTCCTCCGGGGTGCCGGTGGCGACAACTTGTCCTCCGCCGATGCCTCCCTCCGGACCAAGATCAATGAGGTAATCCGCAGTCTTGATGACATCGAGGTTGTGCTCGATGACCAAGACGGTATCACCCGACTCCACCAAGCGGTTGAGCACGCCCAGCAGGCGGTGGATGTCCACGATGTGCAGTCCGGTAGTGGGCTCGTCTAAAATATAGAGAGTCTTGCCATTGCTGCGGCGCGCCAATTCGGTCGCGAGCTTGACCCGCTGGGCCTCCCCCCCCGAGAGGGTGGTGGCCGGCTGCCCCAACTTGATGTAGCCTAGACCCACGTCGCACAGGGTCTGGAGCTTGCGCTCCACGCGCGGCATATTGCCGAAGAACTCCGCGGCCTGAAGAATGGTCATGTCGAGGACGTCCGCAATGTTTTGCCCCTTGAACTTCACTTCGAGGGTCTCTCGGCTGTAGCGCTTGCCCTTGCACACCTCGCAGGGCACATAAACATCCGGCAAGAAGTGCATTTCAATCTTGATAATGCCATCGCCCTTGCAGGCCTCACAACGGCCACCCTTGATGTTAAAACTAAAGCGGCCCGGCTTGTACCCGCGCATCTTGGCCTCATTGGTTTGGGCAAAGAGTTGTCTGATGAGTTCAAACGTGCCGGTGTAGGTTGCCGGGTTTGAGCGTGGAGTGCGACCGATGGGCGACTGGTCGATTTCGATTACTTTATCGATGTACTCAAGGCCGGTTACGTCGCGGTGGGCCCCCGGCTTGGCTTTACTGCCGCCAAACTCCTGCGCCAAGCGCTTGTAAAGTATTTCATTGACCAAGGTGCTCTTACCTGAACCGGAGACGCCGGTCACACAGATGAACAGCCCCAGCGGGAAGCGCACATCGAGCTGGCGCAGGTTATTTTCTGATGCCCCAAAGACTTCGAGCCACTTGCCATTGGGCTGCCGTCGATGTTTGGGCACCGCCACGGCCATACGCCCACTGAGGTAGGCACCCGTTAGCGAATCGGCGCTCTGGCAAATTTGCTCCATCGTGCCCGTGGCGACAATGGCCCCCCCATGGGTGCCCGCCCCCGGTCCCATGTCGATGATATGGTCCGCGTGGCGCATGGTGTCCTCGTCGTGTTCCACCACGATGACGGTATTGCCTAAGTCGCGCAGATGTTTGAGGGTCTGGATGAGCCGCTCATTATCGCGCTGATGCAGGCCGATGCTCGGTTCATCGAGGATATAGACCACGCCCATCAAGCTCGAGCCAATCTGGGTGGCCAAGCGGATGCGCTGGGCCTCGCCTCCCGAAAGACTTCCGGCTTTGCGGGCTAAGGTAATGTAGTACAGGCCGACATTGACCAAGAAGCCCAGACGCTCGGTGATTTCTTTAAGAATCTGACGGGCGATGTAGGCTTCCTTTTCGCCAAGCTCCAGTTGCCGAAAGAAATGGAGCCCTTCAGCAATGGTCAGGGCCGTGACTTCGGCAATATTCTTGCCCCCCACCCGGACGGCCAAGGCCTCGGGTTTGAGCCTTAAACCCCCGCAGGTGGGGCAGGCGCGCGAGCTCATATAATTTTCGAGTTCCTCCCGGATATACTCTGAGGTTGTCTCGCGATAATTACGGTCCACCATGGCCACCACACCTTTGAAGTAGGTGCTGTAGCGGCGGCTATGGCCATCCTGCTCATAATCGAGAGTGATCTTCTGCTTATCATTGCCGTAAAGCAAGAGCTGCTGTTGTTCCTTGGTCAGGTCGACTAGGGGAGCATCCGCCTTGATGCCAAAATTCTCTTCCAAAGCCGCATAGAGGCGGGGGTAGTAGGAGCTGCTGCTCGCCGACCAGGGAGAAATCGCCCCGTCTAGTAGCGATTTGCGCAGGTCCGGCACGACCAGGCTCGGGTCCACTTCCATGTTCGAGCCTAATCCCCCGCAATCAGGGCAGGCGCCAAAGGGGGAGTTGAAAGAGAAAAGGCGCGGTGCTATTTCCCCAAAACTAAAACCACATTCGGTGCACCCCATGCTTAGACTAAACAGCACCTCCTCGCCCGCCAAATTGTGGATGATAACGAGACCGGAAGAAAGGTTGGTCGCGGTCTCAATAGAATCTGCCAAGCGCGAGGCGATGTCACCCCTCCGGACGATGCGGTCCACCACCACTTCGATGGTATGACTGCGGGTTTTCTCAAGCTCAATCGGCTCGCCGAGCTCGCGCACTTCGCCATCAATGCGCGCGCGCACATAGCCCCCCCGGCGCAAGTCTTCTAACACCTTGGTATGTTCGCCTTTCTTGCCGCGAACCACGGGTGCCAAGATCATGAGCCTGGTGCCCTCCGGCCACTTGTTCACCTGGTCGACTACTTGGTCCACCGTCTGCTGGGCGATGGGGATGTGACAGTGCGGGCAGAAAGGCCGACCCACCCGCGCAAAGAGCAAGCGCAAATAATCGTAAACCTCGGTCACGGTGCCGACGGTGGACCGCGGGTTGCGGCTGGTGGTCTTCTGATCTATGGATATAGCTGGCGACAGCCCCTCAATGCTGTCCACATCGGGTTTATCCATCTGCCCCAGAAATTGGCGAGCGTAGGCTGAAAGAGACTCGACATAGCGGCGCTGCCCCTCGGCATAGATGGTATCGAAAGCGAGGGAGGACTTGCCCGATCCGCTGAGTCCGGTGATAACGACCAGTTGGTCGCGCGGGATGTCGACATTGATATTCTTGAGATTGTGCTGTCGGGCCCCCCGGACAGAGATATATTTTTGCACCGAGTCAACTCCTCGACGTGTTTTGATAGACAGATTATATCATACGCGCAAAAAAAGCGAACATATATTCGTAAAAGTAAGGAGTTGTCCTTTCTTGGACAACTCCTTACTTGAGAAGTTCAACCGAGTACCGACCGTTTATCTTCGCCACATGGCGCAACCCGCAACACTCACAGCCGAGGACTACCTCGCGGCCACCACTGCCTTCGGTGACACAGACTACTTGAAAAATCAATGGCTTGCCATTCCCGAGTACCAGGCGAGGTCTGTCGGCACGGACGAACCTCAGCTCCTTTTCTGAACCGGGCGTAAGCAAGATTTCGCGACAATTACACATTAGTCATTGACTCCTTTTCGTGCGAACCGCACTTAATGGATAGTCTATCACCAAGGCGTTTCCGCGTAAAGGACAACCCGAACCCGCCCGTGCCTGCCAAAGACCGTGGCGCATTGCCTAAGCGCTAGGCGCACATAGGGAGCTGTTTTCCCCCTGTTATCGCGCCTTTGCACGGGTTATCAACGCCTTACAGTTTCGCCTTAAGTTCAATGAGCAAGTCGCGCAGAGTAGCGGCACGCTCAAACTGCAACGCCTTTGCCGCAGCCTTCATATCAGCCTCCACCTGTTTCAGCACCATGGCCTTTTCGCTCGCGGTCATGGTCGTAAAGCGCGAACCGGCAGCACCAGCCTCTCCATGGCTGTCTATGGCCAAGGTGGCTTCGATTACTTCATGGACTTTCTTGCTGACGGTGGTGGGCACAATATGGTGCTCGCGGTTGTACTGCCTTTGCCGTTCGCGCCGACGATCTGTTTCCCCGATGGCCAACCGCATCGAATCGGTCATTCTATCGGCATACATGATGACACTACCATGGACATTGCGCGCCGCACGGCCGATGGTCTGGATGAGCGAGGAACCGGAGCGCAAGAAGCCTTCTTTATCCGCATCGAGAATGGCGACTAGGGAGACCTCCGGCAGGTCGAGCCCCTCTCTCAGCAGATTGATACCGACCAGCACATCAAACTCACCGAGGCGGAGCGAGCGCAAAATGCTCATGCGTTCGAGGGTCTCGATGTCGGAGTGCAGGTAGCGCACTTTGACGCCCATCTCCTTGTAGTAGTCAGTGAGGTCCTCCGCCATCCGCTTGGTGAGGGTGGTGATTAGAACCCTTTCGCCTGCCTCTATGCGGCGGCGAATCTCGCCGTAAAGATCATCAACTTGCCCCCGCGTTGGCCGGACAGATATTTCTGGGTCGATCAATCCGGTCGGACGGATTATTTGTTCGACCACTTGCGCGCTCCGCGCGAGCTCATAGGCCGCAGGAGTGGCGGAGACGTAGATTACTTGGGGGAAACGGTCATTGAACTCCGCAAAGGTCAGGGGCCGATTATCCATGGCCGAGGGCAGGCGAAAACCATGCTCGACCAAGACCGTCTTCCGCGAACGATCCCCAGCGTACATGCCGCGGACCTGGGGAAGGGTGACATGAGACTCATCGACCACCAGCAAGAAGTCTTTTGGGAAGTAATCGAGGAGGGTATGGGGCGGCGTGCCGGCAGCCCGACCCTCCAAGTGGCGCGAATAGTTCTCTATGCCTGAGCAAAAACCCACTTCCCGCATCATCTCGAGGTCATATCGGCAGCGTTGCTCAAGGCGCTGGGCCTCGAGGATTTTATCCTGCTCCCTTAGTTCACTGAGCCTAGACTGTAGCTCGCTTTCAATGCGCACGATGGCCAACTGTAGCTTGTCATTGCTGGTGACAAAGTGCGAAGCGGGAAAGATGGCCACATGGTTGCGCCGTCCGAGTATCTCGCCGGTCAAGGTGTCTATTTCGGTGATGCGCTCAATCTCGCTGCCGAAAAACTCTACGCGCAGTGCTCTCTCCATTTGTGCGGCAGGGATAATTTCGACACTGTCGCCACGCACCCTGAAGGTCCCACGTTCAAAAGCGATGTCATTGCGCACGTACTGCATGGCGACGAGGCGCCGCAATAATTCATTGCGCTCCCGGTGCATGCCAACGCGCAGTGAGACGGCGTTTTCCGCATACTCAGTCGGGCTACCTAGACCATAGATGCAGCTGACGCTGGCCACAATAATGACATCGCGCCGCTCTAGCAAGGCTGAAGTGGCCGAGTGACGTAATTTGTCTATTTCTTCATTTATTTGGGCATCCTTCTCGATGTAGGTATCGGTGCGCGGTATATAGGCTTCAGGCTGGTAGTAATCGTAGTAACTGACAAAGTACTCTACCGCATTATGGGGGAAAAACTGGCGAAACTCGCCGCAGAGCTGGGCGGCTAGGGTTTTGTTGTGGGCCAGTACCAAGGTGGGGCGGTTGATGGCGGCGACCACATTGGCAATGGTGTAGGTCTTGCCCGAGCCGGTCACGCCGAGGAGCACCTGTTCGCGGGCACCGTCCGCGAGGCCACGGCCTAGTTTGGCGATGGCCTCGGGTTGGTCCCCCGTGGGACGAAATTCACTCACCAAATTGAACAAAGACATCACCTGCGCCAGAGCCGCACTAGGTAGTCAAGCGGGCTCGAAAATTTGGTCTCAAGATAGAGGTCAGTTTCGGCGGGGGCAACGACCAAGGGCACACCGTTCATTTCTTGCCGGTTAGCCGTCCACACCAAGAGTTCATGACCAAGGGGAGCAAACAAGGCGGCGACATAGAGAAAGACTGCCGAGCGAGTCGCCAAGTAGGCCAAGGCAAAGAGCACCGCACTGTAGGCCGCTAACTTGAAGGCCGATTGTTTGGCCTTTTGCCGCGGCGTGGTGGTTATCGCCAGCTCTCCATAGCCAAGACCAGCCACTATGGGGATCATCCAAAAACTAAAGGATGCGCCCAGCCCTTGAGGCAAGATAAGGGGCCACCACTCGGGCATGGGGATGGTCGCGACATCTGGGGGCATAGGCATCGGCAGCGCGAGTAGCGCCAAGAGTGGCACCGGCCAAAACTTTTGCAGGCTGTACCCGGCGACGATTTCTCCACGCCAGTTCTTGACGTTGACGAGCATGGCGCCCATGTGTCCCGAGAGGTACATGAGGATGCTTTCCACCGCATGCAGCAGGGCCACCAAGGCGAGCAGGGAGGGAATATCAATCGCGGGCCACCCAAAAACTAGGGTGCAGAGCGCCACCAGCCCCCCGGCATAGGCAAAACACATCAGCCTCGCCGAGATAAAAGCCAATAAGATCGCTACCACCCAAATATAGATCAGCCAGTTGCCGCTGAGGGTCACGCCGATACTAAGCAGCAAAATGCTCCCGAGGACCCCGCCAAGTACGCCAAAAACGAGCGACGAGAGCACCTGCCACAACACGTTTTGCTTGGTACGGCCATAGATACGGCGCTCTAACGCCGCCGCCCGCCGATACTGCAGGGCAATGAGCACAACTACCACATAGAACATGGGCGACAGTAGGTACTGCGGCAAGGAGCGGATATACGCGATAAAAAAAGTAGAGAATGGGGGCAACTACCTAGCCTCCTTTATGGCCGCACATGCTCGACTGGGTTCAGACGAGTGCCGCCGCGGTTACGCACCTCGAAGTGCAAATGTGGTCCGGTGCTGTTGCCGGTGCTGCCGATGCGGGCTACTACCTGTCCCTGCGCCACTTTATCCCCATCGGCGACCAATAGGGTGCTGGCATGGGCATACAAAGTCGTAAATTCCCCATGGCTGATAATAATAGTCTTCCCATAACCGCCCAGCCAATCAGCCCAAATAACTTCGCCGCCATCGGCGGCCACAATATTGCTGCCCTGCCTTGCACCTATATCTATGCCGCTGTGAAACTCTCTAGTTCTAAAAATCGGGTGGTTGCGCCAGCCAAAGGGTGAAGTAATGCGGGTAAACCCAGGCGTCGGCCAGACGAAGGTGCCGGTGCCGGTGCCGCGATTCCGGGCCTGCAATTGGCGGATAATCTCGTCTATTTCCTTGGCTAGACGATCCAACTCCGCATGCGCCCGCACCGCCTGCTCCTTATCTTGGTTGAGCCGATTAAGGATGGTAGTTCGGCTCGCCGCACGGTTAAGCAAGTTGGCCTGCCTCACTCGCGTTTGCTCCCGCAAGGTGGCAAGCTCCTGTTGCCGCAGTTCGACCGCCGCTTTTTTATCCTCCACCTGAGCTTTTTCTTCTTGAACGGCGTGATAAATGAATATGTCTTGGTTGATGACGGTGCGCAGGAGGAAGAAACGATTGACAAAGTCAGCGAAATTACGGGCATTGAGTAGCACCTCGAGATAGCTAATCGCGCCCCGCTCATAAAGCGCCCGAAGGCGCACCCCGAGCTGCTCATTCCGCTGATTTAGTCGCCCATTGGCATTAACGAGTTCGCCATTTAGTTTGCGTATTTCGCCTTCGGCCACGCGCACGCGGTTTTCTAGGCTCCTGAGTTCGGTGGTGGTGCGGTCGATGTCCCGCTCAATCACCTGCAGTTCGCCGAGCACACTTCTCGCCTGCCGGTCCGCACGCGCTGCGCGCTGCTCTGCTTCTTGCATCCGTGTCCTGATGCGCGCCAGTTCACGGCGCCGAGCCTCGATTACATTGGCCCCGGCCACGCTAGGCAGCAAGAGGACTATTAACAACGTAACAACTATGGTTATACGCCAACGCATCATGCCCCTCCTATGCATCGAGATAGCGGCGCAGGCTAAGCCCACTGCCGAGTATGCCGATGACCACTCCTATGCTCAGCAATAATAGAGCCAACTGCTGCAAAAACGGCCATGGCTGCACCCAAGGCCAAAAAGGTATGGCCTGCACGAGCGCCCGTACCGCTAGGTAGTAGCCCCATGCTAAGACTGATGCCGCCATCATCCCGCCGAGCAGCCCCAGTACCAAGCCCTCAATGACAAAGGGCCACCGAATAAACCAGTTGGTAGCACCAATGTAGCGCATGATGCCGATCTCCCGCCGCCGCGCAAAAATAGCCATGCGGATGGTGTTGGCAATGATAAAGAGAGCGGCTAAGGCCAGGGCGACCATCAGGCCAATGCCCACGAGGCGCATCATGCGGGTAATTGCCAAGAGTTGTTCCACGATTTCCCTGCCCCAGAGCACCTCTTCTACCCCGGCGAGAACAGTAACGGCGGCTGCTATTTCCGGCACACGGTGCGAAACATCGGCACGTATCTCAAATGAATCCCGCAAAGGGTTTTCTTCTTCCCAGCCCGCCAAAAAGTCTTGATTGTCGCCGTACCATTCCAGTAGGCGCTGCCATGCTTCGCTCTGCGGAACAAAGCGCACCTCGGTCACTCCGGGAATGGCCTTAATCTCGGTCTCCAGACGACCCCGCTCGGCGGCACTGAGCGTAGCCAGGTGCGCTGTCACCTGCAATTGGCCCTCGACATTGGCGGCAACGGCGTTAATGTTGACCGCCACCAACAAAAAAATCCCAAGAACCAGCAAAGAGACCGCCACGGTACTGATGGAGGCTAAGGTCATCCAGCTATTGCGCACCAGGCTCTTGCCGGCGGACTCAAAGAAGTACCCAAAGGTACGCGGCTTAACCATGGTAGATCCCACATTTCTCATCCCTGGTGAGACAGCCTGACTCAAGTTCTACAACTCGTTTACGTAAAGTGTCGACAATTTGCTTCGCATGAGTTACCATTAGCATAGTTGTTCCTGTGGAGTTAATGTCCAAGAGCAGCTTGACAATTCCCCAGGACGTCTCAGGATCTAGGTTTCCCGTTGGTTCATCTGCCAGAAGGAGCATAGGCTTGTTGACAATGGCCCTCGCGAGGGCCACGCGTTGCTGTTCCCCGCCGGAGAGTTGACTGGGCAGTTGAGCATGTTTGTTGGCCAAGCCAACAAGTTCTAAGACCTCGGCGACCCGACGCCGAATGAGGCGAGGTGCGGTTTCGACGACCACCATGGCAAAGGCCACGTTTTCTTCCACGGTCCAAGTGGGCATGAGGCGAAAATCTTGAAAAACCACGCCCATGCTGCGCCGCAGGTACGGCACTTCATGTGGACGCAGTTTGGCGATGTTTTTGCCATTAATGGCGATTTTCCCTGAGGTAGGCTTCTCCTCCCGCAGGAGCAACTTGGTCAAAGTTGTCTTGCCGGCACCACTCGCGCCCACGACGAACACGAACTCACCGCGCTCTACCAACATGTTGACCTGGTTTAAAGCCACCGACCCGTTGGGGTAGGCCTTTGTGACGTTAGACAGTTCTAGCATTGCCTCGATCCTCTCTTCACTGGTGTCGGTATGCCACTCTCTCTTCTTTCGACATCAATTTCACATTTTCCTGTTTTTCTGTTCTGTAAGGTATTTGCAATTAGCAAGAAAGGTTGATGATTAATGCGTGATAATCTGCAATTTATTCCACTCGGGGGCATGGGTGAGATAGGCAAGAATATGTATGCTTATCAGTACGGCGACGACATCTTGGTGGTCGATTCCGGCCTTAAGTTTCCGGAAGAAGAGATGTTCGGCATCGACTACGTCATCCCCAATATTTCTTACCTCCTCGAAAACCAAAAGAAAGTCCAGGCTATTTTTCTGACCCATGGCCACGAGGACCATGTCGGTGCGCTCCCTTTTGTGCTGAAGCAACTGCCCGTCCCTGTCTATGGCACCAAGCTGACCCTCGGGCTACTGAAGGTCAAGCTCGACGAGCACAATGTCAGCGCTAACCTCAAGGAAGTACGCGCCGGTGATGTTGTACCCATCGGCCGGTTCAAAGTCCAGTGCATCCACATGAACCATAGCATCCCGGATTCACTGGGACTGGCTATTAAGACCCCGGTGGGCACCATTTTCCACAGTGGTGATTTCAAACTTGATCAAACTCCGGTGGACGGCAGAGTCACCGACTACTTTGCTTTGACGACCTTAGGGCAAGAAGGGGTGCTCGCCCTTATGGCCGATTCTACGAATGCCCACCGCCCCGGTTACACGAAATCGGAGCGCGATGTCGGCAAGGTGCTCGACGACATATTCGCCAAGATCAAAGGTCGCGCCATTGTCGCTACTTTCGCGAGCAATATCCACCGCATTCAGCAAGTTTTCGACACCGCCGACCGCTTCGGCCGCAAGGTCGCCGTGGTGGGGCGCAGCATGGTCAACAATGTCACTACGGCTGTGGACTTGGGATACCTGGTCTTCCCGAAGGGCATCTTGGTCGAAATTGAAGATCTCAGCAAATTGCCAGCGGACAAAGTGGTCATCATCTCCACCGGCAGCCAGGGCGAGCCCCTGTCAGGCCTAACCCGCATGGCCAGCGGCTCGCACCCCCGCATTAATATTTTGCCGGGCGACACCGTAATTCTCGCCTCCACACCGGTGCCCGGCAATGAGAAGCTGGTCAGCCGCGTCATAGACGGCCTCGCGAAGGCCGGCGCCCAGGTTATCTACCAGGGCATCCTTGATGTGCATGTCAGCGGGCATGCCAGCCGCGAAGAACTAAAGCTGCTCATCAATATGCTGCGACCGAAGTTCATGGTGCCCATCCATGGTGAGTATCGCCACCAGGCCGCCTTTAGCAATCTTGCTCAACTGATGGGCTATGAGAGCAGTACCGTTCTGGCAGTGGAAAACGGCGATATCGTAGAATTCACTCGCGATTCGGCCCGCCCGGCGGGCAAGGTGACCGCAGGCTCGGTGCTCGTGGACGGCATAGGTGTCGGCGATGTGGGCAATGTGGTTCTTAGGGACCGCCAGCAACTGGCCGCAGACGGCGTGTTGGTGGCCTCGGTGACCATCGATCGACAACAGCGCAAGATTCTGGCCGGTCCCACCATTATCTCGCGAGGCTTTGTCTATGTAAAAGAATCGGAAAGCCTGCTCAGCGAAGCTGAGGCGAGGATTGCCGCCTCCCTCTTAAAGGCACTGCAGTCCTCCACCGAGTGGAGTACCTTGCGCAACTCCGTACGCGAGCCCCTAGTTGAGCTGATGTACGAAAAAACACGCCGTCGCCCCGTCATCCTACCCATGCTCATGGAGTTAAATCGTGATTAAGTGAGGGCCGATAATGAATAGACCTTGGACTGCGCACGGCAGCCCAAGGTCTATTTTTCTGTAAGTCTAGGTGGGAGTAACTGCGCTTCGTCGCTCACAGCTATCCCAGTGCTGCAGGCAGTAGGCCGTGACGATGATGCCGGCGACGCCAAGGAACAGGGTCAATGCCGGCGACAGCCGCGACCCAAGATAGCCTGCAAGCCCACCGCAGAAGAAGGCGACATACTTTAACCCCAGGTAGCGAACCCGCTCCCAATTGCCCTTGGCGACAGAAATGCCTAAGTCGGTCATGTCGCCCGTCATGTGGGTGGTACGACCAATGCGCGTTTGTGAAGTAATGCTGTTCTGCATGCCCATGCCCAGCGGCAGCAAGAAGGCTAAAAGGAAGCGCGCTGGCGTATAGCTACCGGCGCTGGTACCGTAGATGCCCATGCTTACCAAGATCATGGCGACGACTATGGGCAGCATGGCGGCAGTTAGCGCCCCGGTCAATTTTAAGCGGGGCAAGGCTACGGCACCCATCATGGTCCCAATAAAAAAACCAAGCAGCAAGGTGCTGACGAACAGGGACTGCGGCGGGTTGTAAAACAGAGTAGGCGCTTGGTCGATGATCCGCCCGGACATATGGGAAACCCTCCCGAAAACCAAGGCCACGGTAGCTAGCCCATTGATGGTTCCGGCCCAAAAGGTCATTGACCCTGCCGCAATGTGCAAAGCCCAAGGGTTCTGCAACACGCTCCATCCATAGTTTTCCCCACTGTTACTTACTCCGCCCACGGCCAAAACATCCTTTCGGGTGGAATCCACATATCGCCATGCTATTTCTGCTTGCTCGGAACAGGGAGCTTCTCTTGCCCAGCCTTAGGAACAAAGATGGCGGCAACTATGAAGGACAGCAAGGCTACACCCGCCGCGGCATAAAAGGCCGCCTGATAAGTCGAGGTCATGTCACGGATGAAGGCGCCGGCCATAGGTCCAAAGAGCCCCCCAAAGCCAAAACCGAGGAAGAACACAAAACCGTAAATTGCGGCGATAAAGGAGGAGCCAAAGAACGCGGTGGTGAGGATGGGATTAAGCCCTAGAGTGCCGCCAAAAGCGAACCCGTTGAGCACTGCCCCTAGAAACAGCAGCGGCATACTGTTGGCATTGGCCAGGGTCAGCATGGCTACAATCATGGTGAAAATAGCCAGGAGATAGGCCGTGCGCGTGCCGATTTTGCTAGAGATATAGCCCCATATCGGTCGCCCGAGGCCATTAAATATTGCCTGGACGGTGATGGCTAGAGCAGCGACAGCCGCAGTCAAACCGACACCGGCGGGAGGCTTGTCGGTAGCAAAAGCCGCCAACTGACTGACCGCCATCAGGCCTCCGAATATGCTGGTGAAAAACATAAAGCAAGTAACCCAAATCTGCGGGGTCACTATGGCCTGGGCGAAACTGAAGTCGATCTTATTTGCGGGGAGAGTCTTGCTCGCCCCCGCCTTCACATCTTTGCGCGGCTGCCAGCCCTTCCCCTGGACGAACTCCCAATCGTTAGGCGGAAAGCGCAAGATTGAGCCAATAATCCCGAGAGCGATGGCAAAGACCACGCCGGTCATGGTATAGGTAAAGCGCCAGCCGTACACGGCTATGGCCGCGGTCCAGATAGGACTAGCGAAGGCCGAGCCCATGCCAAAACCTGCCACTGACAGACCGACGGTCAAACCCCGTTTGCTCGGCTCAGGGAACCAACGGGTGGTCGTGGCAATAGTTGAAGCGCAGTAAGTCATGCCAATGCCGGTGCCACCGATTAGGCCATAGGTGATGATGAGCTCAGTCACTGTATCGACGCGGGAAGACAATATTTGCGATAATACCATTAATGAGGCCCCAATAAAGAAAGGAATGCGCGGACCGTACTTGTCCACAAAGAAGCCGGTAATCCACATAAATGCGCCCAAGGCGAACATAGCTACCGAAAAAGCAGCTACTGTTTCGGGACGAGACCAGCCAAATTCGGCTTCGAGCGGCCTGATGAAGACGCTAAAGGCGTAGCTTGAGCCCCCAATCAGCGTAGTCAAAGCGCCCATGAGGGGAAACAACCAGCGATGTCTGATTAGATCCACCCCAAGCCAGGAAGGTGTTTTTACAGCAGTTTTCACTTCAAATCCTCCGTTTCTCATGTTTACCTACATTCCACTGCCCAAGTGTATCTTTTCCCTCAAGCTATTGCAAGACAAAAGAAGCTAGAAATTTCTAGCTTCCTTTGTCGCATAATATAACCCGGCAAAGATTCTTATTTTTTTGCAATCCCAGTCGATAGCGGCAAACCAATTTTCTTGGCATGCTCTCTTAGAGCCGCCGGCTTGACCAGCACCCGCGCTATGAATATCGCTGGCAGGCACATGAAGGCGAAAGTGAAAAAGGCGAAGACATAGGTGCCTGTAATATCGTAAATCTGCCCTGCCAGGAATGGGCCGACAAAAGAAGCCAATCCCCAAGCGGTAAACATACCCCCATAGTTGACCCCCACGCTCTTCATTCCCCACATATCGGCGGTAAAGGCCGGTGACAGGGCGAGGTAGCCGCCGAAGGCGGAACCGCCCACAATGGCAGTGAAGTAGAGCAAGTTGGGCATGTCCCAAACAATAGAGAAAGAGGCAGCCAACGCCGATAGTGTCATCAAGGAACCGACGATGGTGAAAGACTTCAGCCTGCCGATGACGTCAGATAGCGGGCTGAGCAAGAAACGACCGCCAAGGTTAAAGGCGGAGACCAGAGCAACCAGGCCGGTGGCGGCCACGGGGGTGAAGTTGCCAAACTCGGTGGCTAATGGTTTTATGTGGACGACGATGGCGAACCCTCCGCAAAGAATCAGAAAATAATGGAGCCACATGAGTTTAAACTGTTTTGTTTTCAGCATTTCGACAAACGGAAACTCGTACCCGCTGAATTCGGGAGATGGTTTACGCATGCCGGTGGCTTTGTTGGGGTCCCAGCCGGCGGGCTGCCAGCCGGCTGGCGGATTCTTGATGATCATCGAGGCGATGAAGGCAACCACCGAAAAGACAATGCCCAAGATAATGAAGGTCTGCCTCCAGCCATAGTCAACAATGAGCGTCCGCGCAATCGGGCCAAATACGGCGGCACCGGCCCCAAATCCACCCACCAAGATACCTGTGGCGGTGCCCTTGAGGTCAGGGAACCACTTTAGCCCCCCGGCGACCACCGCCATGTACCCAGCGCTCAGGGCAGAACCCATAATTACCCCATAGCTAACCACCAACCAGCCGAGGTTGTTGGCATAGGCACTGAGCACATAGCCTATCAGAACCCCTGCGGCGCTAAATACCAAGAGGGGCTTCGGACCCACTATATCCTGGATGCGTCCAGAGAAAATCATGCCAAAGGCAAAGAAGATAGAAGCCACCGTAAAGGGGATGGTCACCACCGCCCGCGTCCAGCCGAACTCTGCCTCGAGATGGGGCATGAAAATCCCCCAGGCGTAAAGAGTGCCAAAGCACATCGTGACGATGAAACCTGTAGTGGCGATTAGATAACGAAAGTAGCTAGGATAAACCGGTGCGTTTTTTGCTTTCATACTTCGCTCCCCCTCATTTACTGATGCTAGATTATAAGCGCTCCTATCTTTGTTTGACACTCCTCATGCCTAAAGGCAGGGGATTCTTGGGTGATTAAACCGAAATCCATTTCTGGTATCGGAGTATGACCCCAAGTTAAGGGCTGTGCCATCAGCCCTTCCTAAGACAGTGCATGTAGCATCTTAGGCTGACAGGCTATTACCGCCTATCACAGGCGCGGAAAGTATATTTATTGCGCCCAGTCTATCTCGGTGCGTCCTATATCCGCACGAACACCGATAGTCCCTATCCTTG
>JAGXSS010000026.1 GCA_018334055.1 Peptococcaceae bacterium | reverse complement strand
GGGGGGGGGGGGATGCATATGCCTTAAAATATGCGTTGACTGTTTCCAATGCATCTGCTTCACGGTTTGCTTTACCCCGTGTGCAACTTGCATCGCAGAGTGCTTTGGAGCATGTTATACATCCTGTGTAGGGAACCTTCCCTAAAACCATTTGTTTGAAGACTTCGCAGTAGTCATGCCTAGAGAGCTAGTGACGACATTGAGCGGCAATCCCTTTTGGGGATGCGCATTGAAATGGCTGATTTTGGCATAGTCTGTTTGAAACTGGGATGGGAGTAAGGCCTCGGCATGGCTTCCATCCCTTCGCAATATACGTAGTGGAAAGGTGGAGTCCAATGACGAGTATTCAACAGCGCGAAGAAGTGTTTGGGAAGACACTATATGCGTACGGGCAACCGTTCTTCTTAAACCACACTGGAAAACTGATATGGGACTATTACCAAGCAGGACAAAGACCACACGAAATCATTGAGGGAATTTGCAGTAAGTTCGGTGTTCCTGTTGCCGAGGCGACCGATGATGTTGTGACCTTTATGGCGCATCTTGCTAGGCATCGGCTTGTGACATACAGCCCTGACACAAGTTTGCCGAAACACGGCGAAGGAGGACAAGGCATAAGGGCGTTGCGACGCGACATCAAGTCACCGCTAGTCGTTCAGTGGGAGCTAACGCATTCCTGTACAAACAGGTGTATATTTTGTCATAACCCGGCATACGAGCCGCTTACTATATCTGATGAGCACGCAAAGATCGTGCTAGAAGCGTTGATCTCAGCAGGGGTTTTTCACATCACTTTTACCGGCGGTGAGCCTACCTTGCATCCCTTGCTCCCTGAACTAATCAGTATTGCTACAAAGGCGGGAGTGCCAACTTCCATAATAACTAATGGGAATCACATCGCCGCAGACGGATTGACTGAAATGAAGAAATGCGGCTTGTCAGGAGTTCAGGTATCACTACACTCTCATGATCCTCAGGTGCATGCATCACTAACCGAAAATACCGTGTCCTACAAGGAGGCGCTTAGTTTTATCGACAGGGCATTAGCCTTGGGCTTGAACCCAAACGTCAACACAGTGATTACTAGCCTGAATCCCCACTTAAACGATGTTTATCGTTTTGTAAGTAGTCTTGGCGTGCGGAGCTACACGCTCACGCGTTACATACCTACAAGACCTGACCTCGGCTACCTAGAACGACCTTTCGAACAGGTGAAGAAAGAGCTATGCGACATGGTGCTCACTCAGATAGCGCGTGTTCCCATCAAACTGTTGACCCCCTTCCCGCTATGTGCGCTAACGCAAAGTGAAATGGCAGTTCTGAGACCAATAATGGCGGGGTGTGATGGCGGGGACAGTTGGGCTACAATCTCACCGAGTGGCTATTTTAAGCCCTGTCCGACGTGGGATCTTAACTGCGGCAGTATAATACAAAGCGAACTAGAGCCGATCTGGAAGACTAACGCCAATCTACAAGCGATTCGTACAGGTGCGTTTATCCCGCAAGAGTGTAAGATATGCGATCTCCGTTCAACGTGTAGCACAGGATGCCGTGGCTGTGCCCTCGCCGCGAGTGGCAGCCCTTCATCATTTGACCCGTTGGTGGATCTTGAAAGAGTTCGCGAATTGCGTAAATGCGCCGAATGATTAACGAATCTGATGCATGGTTAGTGCGTCAGGTGAAGTTGCGGGTAAGTCGGAGGGCCTTCTTCTCTGCGCGTCTAGTCCTGGCTAGTTGTATTGCTATAGCACTGAGTTACAGCTTCCCTTTGCTTACCAGAGTCCTTATTGACGAAGGCATAGGTGCGGGGGATGCTCAAAAAACCGCTTACATCACAATGATTATTTTCGCGCTTACTGCGCTCGGGTTGAGCGTGGAGTATGTGAGGGCTGTATGGTTTGCGCGCTTGGCGGTCAGCATAACGAGCGAAGCTCGCTGTGAGATAGCCGAAATGATCCTTGGCAGCTCGGCGGGTGCTAAGCAACCTAGCGGGGATGGAATAGTCTGCATCCTAGACGACGCCAACGTGTTTGCAGGGTTTCTCTCCAATGTTGCCTTTCAGGGGCTTACACTAGTCCTAGGAGCCACAATCGCGATGGCATTAATGCTCTCATGGTCACCGCTGTTATTGGGCATTGCGCTGCTAGCCCACGTTGCGGTGCATCTTACATCGTCACACTTTATACCTCTAGCGACTTCAGCGCAACAGAAACTAAGAAGTAGCCACGCGGATATGATCGACCCTATCCACCGAGCGCTCGGTGACACCACTACCGCACAAGGACTTGGTCTCTTAAAATATTATTTGCGTGTGATAGCTGAGCGAGTAAACTATAATGCAGAGGTAGGGGTAGAGTGCAGTGAGATTTTGGCCAGATATTCCCACGCCGTAGGAGCGATCCGGTCTCTGCCCGGGATACTTACCATCGGCATAGGGGGCTATCTAGTCACAATCGGCACTATGAGCTTAGGCTCGCTAATGGCTTTCAACATCCTAGTGATGCGGCTTGTTGAGCCAGCGGAAGCTATTGCGCGCATTCGTACCGAGTTGTGCAGGTTGCGTGTGTCGAGTGAAAGGCTGATCCCTCTCTTTAGGGCAAGAAGCAACAACGCGATGGAAACCAGCGGTGGGGTGATGAGGCTCAGTGGATGGCAGTGTGAACGAGGGACGCTGCGCCTCCGTGATGTCAGTATTGAGTTCACAGAAGGCGAAAAGATCTTAATCGTTGGGAATAATGGGGCCGGGAAGACCACGCTCTTACTAACGCTTGCCGGACTACTCCCGAACGATACGTGCGGTCATGAAGAGCGGCCAGCTATTTATCTTCCTGCCCAAGGGGCCCTCCTCTTGGAGGGAACAATCAAAGAAGGGTTCACTAGTGTTGCTGAGGACTGGGATGTTTGTCGCAGCATTCTCGCGAGATGTGGTATATTAGACATAATTGATGAGATCAAGACACACCAATATCAGGAGTTGAGTGATGGCCAAAGAAAGTTGGTTGCGATTGCCTTAGTACTAATACAGGCTGAGCGCTTGTCAATTCGATACTTACTGCTTGATGAATTGGAGGCACATCTTGATGAAGCGACTGTAGAGCGCGTCAATGACGTATTTGCTCGAATTCCTTGTACCGTGGTGCGTGCCCGCCATGTTCTTGGCACCGACAGCAAGACATTCGATAAGATATATGAAGTGGGTGGGGGGATGGTTCAGCGGATGCATGCTTCGATAGAGAAATGACGAGTTCCCTCAACATCACTAGTTCCGTGTTGCCTAGGCTTAAGGAACAAATCCGCTAGGACTGAAGTCCCCACTTGGGAAAGCGTAAGTGAATGAAAGGAGCGTGTAACATGGGAGCAGGGTTTCTGGGCATCCTCATGCTCATCATTATGTGGCCGGTCGCCGCGGGTTCTTGGGTCCTTGTTGTAGTTCTGCACGAATTTGCACACTTTGCCGTCGCTAAGCTTATCGACAGGAACGGGACATACTTAGTATCTATCGGATTCGGAAAACAGATTGCTTCGTTTTCTATGTGGGGATCGACTGTGCGCTTACACGCTGTCCCGACCTCGGGGGAAATTAGGGGCCTCTCAAATAGCCGTGCATGGTCGCTATGGGAGCAAGTACTAGGTGTGTCCGCTGGCCTATTAGTTAATGCTGTGCTTGCACTAGCTAGCTTTCTGCTAGTACACGTATACATAGTAGAAAGTGCTGCGGCTTTTTCATTTACACATTTCATCAGCGCTCCTCTGATGTTTTGGGGCGGATCGCGGGACTATTTAGATGCGCTGCCGCTGTCCGGTGGCCGTCTTTACACCTTCGGTGCAGTAAACGCGCTGGCAATGTGGGTTTCCATTATACCTTTCAAGGTAGGTAGCTACATGAGTGACGGGTGTTTTATAGTGCACTTAGTTCGGGCGTATTTTGCAGCCAAGAAGAAACAAACCCAGGCAAGAATGGAGGACTGATTGTCTTACGCTTCTTTTGGTTTTAAGATGAGCATGAAAGTTAGGCGATGACGTGAGTAAGGGTGAAATTCTGGATTCACTCTTACGGAATAAGACGCGCAACACGGGGACGGGGGGTGTGTTGCCTCTCAGCTAATTTGACGGGCGTTTTACCACCGCCATTGTCGTGAATGATGAAGCGTCACTCCGTCAAATCGGTGGCAGTCATACCGCCAGTACTATTAGGGGGGGCACATGCCAGTCGGTGTGGATTATGTGGATATGTGGATAAAGGAGAAACCCCCTAGAAGGGGGTTGTTGTTTAGGTGGCCAGACCGCGCTGGCGCGCTGAGTCATGAATGATGCGGGGAATTAGTTCAGACTCAATTACCTCCGTGCCTTTTTGACGCGCCGTAAAGAGTGCATTCGTACAGAGTGCGAACGTCAAGAAAATGTTGAGCCACTCGCTCGGAAAAAGTTGAGCCACTTGCGATGACGAACTACCCCTTCTGGCGAAATCAAGGGAGGGCGTAGCCCGAGTGAAAATTTCGCCAGAAGGTTACTAGAGGGGGCAGTCGTGGTTGTTTGCAACTCGGCCTAAAGGGTTTTTGGGAACACATTCTGTAGCTCTGTTCTAGCTCCCCCTTTTCTGCTGGCTTTTCGTTTTTAATGTCTGTTCTAGTCGGTAAGATTCTTTGACATTCATATTGAGTATGTGCGAGCGAAAGGTTATGCGGTCAATGAATGCGGCAACCATGATTTCGCTCTCGAACAAATTCGTCCAATTTGAGAATTCTAGGAAATTATAACATTCTGATTTCCTAGAGAATCCAAACATGATTCCACTGCAGTAAGTAAGTTCTGCTTTTTTTTCATTCTTATTACTCTCAGTCCTGCATCGAGTAGGAGGGGGTGATTAACCCCCGTCCTCTCACACCACCGTACGTACCGTTCGGTATACGGCGGTTCATGAAACACTACGGTGC
>JAGXSS010000025.1 GCA_018334055.1 Peptococcaceae bacterium | reverse complement strand
CCTGCCACTCTGGGAAGGTAAACTCGAGCTGACTATAGAGGCGGGTCGTCCCGACACTATCGACAGAGAAAACCTCGCCGTCATGCCGAAAAACACTAGGTTGTCAATTAACCCACAGAGCATGCATGATCACACTTTGGCCATCATTGGCCGCTCGCATACCGTCGAACAAATCCGCGAAAAGGTTTTCTTGGCGAGAGAGATGGGCTTTGCGAACATCAACATGGACCTGATAGTCGGTTTGCCGGGGGAAAATGCGGCCGCAGTGGAGCAGAGTATCGAGGCGGTTCTGTCGCTCGCCCCAGAAAGCGTCACCATCCACATGTTTGCGCCAAAACGTGCTTCGCGATTTGGTGAGGGAGATAGGTGGGCGGAGATGCCTGAAGGCGAGGCCTTACTCGCTAGCGACACTGCGTCTACCATGCTGGCGCAAGCCGGCTTCAGGCCATACTATCTTTATCGACAGCGTGGCATACTCGCCGGCCTTGAGAATATCGGATGGGCGAAACCAGGCAAGGAATGTTTATACAATATGCTCATCATTGGCGAAAGGCAAAGTATAATCGGCGTGGGGGCGGGAGCCTCGAGCATTTTCCCTCGGCCAACGGAAGCATGGCAGCGCCATGCCCATCCCAAAGACGCCAAAGTGTACTTAGATCGCCTGCACAAGAATATCGAAAGTAGGCGCGAATTGTTGAGGGAATGGAGGAATTCACAATGAAATTACATCGTACCCGCACCGGTGAGCTTTCGCTGGCTCAAGTGGGAAAAGAGGTGAGGTTGTGCGGGTGGATTGCCAAGAGGCGAGACCTAGGCGGTCTCATCTTCGCTGACCTGCGGGATATCGGGGGGCTTGTCCAGCTGGTTTTCGATCCGAAGGAGGCGACGGTGTTTGCCCAGGCCGAGACTTTACGCAGCGAATTTGTCGTCGAAGTTACGGGGACTGTGCAAAAAAGACCAGCCAAAGATGCCAACCATCACTTGGCCTCCGGCGAAATCGAAGTCTTTATCCACTCTCTCACCATTCATAACCCCGCAAAAACGACGCCATTCTATATCCAGGCGGATCTTAAAGTGGAGGAGAGCCTGCGTCTTAAATATCGTTACCTCGATTTGCGTCGACCGGAGATGCAGGAGAATCTCATCTTGCGTCACAAAGTTGCGCAAGTGGTGCGAAACTTCCTTGATAGTCAAGGGTTTTTAGAAATCGAGACGCCTTATTTAGCGCGCTCTACCCCCGAAGGTGCACGGGACTATATTGTTCCTAGTCGCGTTAATCCGGGGGAATTTTATGCCCTGACCCAATCACCGCAACTCTTTAAGCAGCTCCTGATGGTGGCAGGGTTTGACCGTTATTTTCAATTGGCGCGGTGTTTTCGCGATGAAGATCTGCGGGCCGATCGCCAGCCGGAATTTACGCAAATTGATATAGAGATGTCCTTCGTCGCCGCAGAGGATGTGCAACTGCTGACTGAAGCGATGATGCGGGATATTTGCGCGCGGACTTTAGGCATTGATGGCTCTAGCATCGAGTTTCCCCGCCTAACTTATGACGAGGCCATGAATCGATACGGCTCTGATAAACCTGATTTGCGCTATGGCCTGGAAATCGTCGATGTTACCTCCCTTGTAGCTCAAACAGAGTTCAAAGTCTTTGCTGAGGCGGCCAAACAGGGCACTGTTCGCGCCATTAATGCCAAAGGCTGTGCCGGGTATAGCCGCAAGGATATCGAGGAACTGACCCAGTTTGTAGGTAAGTTTGGGGCTAAGGGCTTGGCCTACATCGCCCTTGACGATAGCGGCATGCGCTCTTCGTTTGCCAAGTTCCTCCCGGCAGAGAAGGTGCAACAGCTTATCCACACGTTAACCGGAGAAAAAGGCGACTTGCTCCTCTTTGTTGCTGACCAGCCCAAGATTGTTTTATCCAGCCTTGGTGCCTTGCGACAACATCTCGCCGACAAATTGGGGCTAAAGCAAGCTGGTATCTTCAAATTTCTTTGGGTCGTCAACTTCCCTCTTGTGGAATGGGACAATAGCAGCCAGCGATTTGTTGCCTGCCATCACCCCTTCACCGCGCCTTTGCCGGAACATGAAGAAAAAATGGGCACTCACCCGGGGGACGTACGCGCTATGGCCTATGACCTGGTGCTAAACGGTGTAGAATTAGGCGGCGGCAGCATTCGTATCCACCGTCGCGAGTTGCAAGAGAAAATGTTCAGTTGTCTAGGGCTTGCGGAAGAGGAGTCGCAGGAGAAATTCGGCTTTTTGTTAGAGGCCTTTGAGTATGGTACCCCACCACATGGGGGGATTGCCCTCGGGCTAGACCGACTGGTGATGCTCTTGGCCGAGAGGGATAGTATTCGCGACTGTATCGCCTTCCCTAAGACGACAACCGCGCAAGACCTCATGACCGCGGCGCCTAATGTCGTGCCTAAGAGCCTGCTGCAAGAGTTGAAGCTGGCAATTACGCAGCTGCCCATCTAGGCAAAAAACTGGCGCTTGACTAGCTTTTAATTCTTTTGTACTTGCCCACCTGTTGTAGGAGATCATGCAGCAAGTTCGACCCTCGGGAAATTAATAGGCCGGTGAGGATATAATCAACAACCGGATAGATGGTCGGCACGCTCAGTTCTTGTAACAACCCCACCCTAGTGCTCAAGCAGAGAATCACGCCGATGACCATGGAACCCGCTTGCGCTCGGTTGCCACGGATGACGGGAAAAGCACCTTTGAGGACGGTCGTCACCTGTTCCACGATGATCGCCAGCAATACGATGGTTAAGGGTAGTTCCATTTACTCGCCTCCTTCATGATGCTGCTTTATTTTATGCAAGTAATGGCAAGTTGTGAGGAAACATTTGCTCTTGCGAAGATGGTCTGGCGCATGCTAAGATAAGAGCAATAAATCGTTTGTTGTTTTGCCCTGCGATGTGCGTGAGCTCTAGGAGTTTTGTTCCTAACACCAACAAAACGGGATGTTTAACCTTTGTTCCAAGTGGTAGCCGCAAGTCGGATTCGCGCGGGATAAAGCAAGCAACCCACCTGCGGAGAGCAGGTTCAAAACGAGGGGCCACGGCATGGCGGGGGAATACTTTAACCCACAACCTTATAAAGGTTGTGGGTTTTTAGTGCACCGCTTATCTTCGGCGGGGAGAAAAATAGAACCACCAAAAAAAGGTTGAAAGGATGTAGCAAAACAACATAATTTGGATGGCAGCTGGGTAACCAGAAAACACCCCGGTGGAGGTGATGATAAACCCTGCGCTGTAGGTAGCCAAGGCACGCAAAGAGCTCATGACCATGTTGTTTATGCCGTTGGCGGTGGCCCTAAATTTAGGGGATATATGCGAAACGAAGAAGGTGGTCTCAAGGGGGGAGGACATTTGCATGAAGGCAGAGCGCAACATGAAAAGGCCCCCAGCTACCGGCAGACTGGTCACGGTAGAAATGCCAAAAAGGAGCGGCAAAGATATGATGCGGGTGAACAGGATAGCGGGAATAGGTTGCCATTTTGCCGCCAGAGTCGGGGCTATGGCGGTAGCGAGAAGTACGGTGAGTTGAGTTAAGCTAAATATCAATCCCAGTTGACCTGGGGTGGCCGCGAAGGTGCGGCGAAAGAACGGGGTGGCAAAGGGCATAAAGTGGGCAGCCCCCAGTGCCACGAGCCCTGCAGCTACCATGTAGCGCCAGAGGAAGCCGAGGTCTGATGCGTCCGGCCAGGTCCATTTTCCTGCTAAAGTGGTCCCTTGCTCGCGCGCTGAATCCTTGATCTTAAGCAGAAAAACACAAGAATAGGCCATGAGCAGGAGGGCCACCAAGAAGATGGCCCGGTAGAGATTGACCTCCCCTAGATTGGGCATAAGCGAAGCCCCCAGGCGAGGTAAAAGTCCGCCTACGTAGTTGCCGATAATACCCGCGCCGAGCATGCCAATGGCACCAAGACTAAAAGCATGCACCCTGTTCTCGGTAGTTGTATTCTCGGCGACAAAGGGGCTGTAAGAAGCCATAAATAACATGAGAAAAGCACCGTCCGCGAAGTGCAGCAGGCGTAGAACAGGCAGGTTAAGAATAGACGCCCGCAGCCCCGCCACCACCAGACTGGCTAGGGCACCGATGACAAAACTGCGTTTGCGGCCAATGCGGTCGGCAAGCAAACCGGCAGGGATGGCCGTAAGGGCCATTCCCAGCGTACCGAGGGCGAACAGACTCCCCATAGCCTGCTCATCGAGTCCGCCCGCGAGCAGGTATAAAGGAAAGAGCAGTCCATAAATGGCTGCTCCCATTTGCCATAAACAATAATGCCAGAGAAGAGTGCGGATATTTAGATTGTAGGAGCGATAATGTTGTTGGTACTCAAGCCAGATGCGCAAGTCGTTCCCCCCAGACCTGCTGACTATAACACAGCAGAATTACTTCGACAATAGGGGGATTACGACTGGCAGTAGCGCTCGAGAAGTTTTTCGGCCACATTCGGTTTAATGAGAGTGCCCGGCCCCGCAATACAGCCGCCGACACAGGCCATGCCCTCAAGAAACTGCGCATCTAATTTGCCTGCCACGGCTTGCTTGAGCAAGTCCCTGGCCTCCTCAAGTCCATTGGCAACACGCATGGTCACATTATGGCCATCGCCTAGGGCGCAACTGATAGCCTTGCTTACACCGCCTGCCTTGGCAAAACCTCGGCTCAAAGCGTCAGCCTGGTCGAGTGCACCATTATTTTCGAAGGCCGCAACATTTATATTGGTGGCGACAAAGATACAGCCGAGCTCCTCAAAAGTTAGGACGGCATCCACAAAAGCGGAATTGGCGGCTTCGGTTTTCTTGGCGATACAAGGACCGATAAAGACTATGGTGGCCTGGGGGTCCTCTTGGCGAATTAGGGCCGCTTGCAGGGCCATCGGTGAGGGGGCCGACGATACCGAACCAGCCAGCTCGGGGTACTGTGTCTTGATCATTGCTCTAAAGCTAGGGCAACAGGACGAGGCCATGAAGGTATCGCCGGCGGCGATCCTCTCCCGTAGCTCATGTGCCTCCTCCGTCACCACTTTGTGGGCATCCTTGGCGACTTCATGAACCGCAGTAAAGCCTAGCGCCAGTAGTGCGGAGCGGAGGGCACCCGGTGTACCTCGCGGGCCGAATTGCCCGACAAAGGAAGGAGCCACTAAGGCGTGGATGGGACCGGAGGTTTGCTTGAGCCTAGTTATAACTTGCGCTATCTGGGTGTAGGCGGTAATGGAGCCAAAGGGGCAGGCCGGTATACAGGCCGCACAGTTGACACAGACTTCGCAATCAATTACGGCGGCATTGTGTTGGTCCCGCGTGATGGCCTTGGCGGCACAGGCCTGCTCGCAGGGGCGGGTGACTTGGATGATGGCCCGGAAAGGACAATTCCTTTCGCATAAGCCGCACTCAACACAACGATTGCGGTCAATATAGGCCCGATTGTGGACAATAGTGATAGCATCTTTTGGGCAGACCACGCAGCAGTGGTGGGCTACACAATTGCGACAGGCATCGGTAATGATATATTTTTCAAAGGGACAGCGGTCACAGGCCACCGACAACATCTCCAAGGCGCACTTCGAAGATTTGAGCGGTTTACTTAGAGCAATTTTCGCCATTTCACTCAAGGTCGTGTGTTTGCCGACTTCGTACACAGTGAGCCCTAAAGCCACGCGCAAGCGCTCTTTGATGATGGCTTTCTCTTTATGCTCGCAGCAACGATAACGCATGGTTTGTAGAGAGATAAACTTATCCGGGAAGTCGTCAATCTCTGCGGATAGGCTGCCTCGATAAGCCATATCTGCTATGGCAGTATAAATTTCGCGCCTGATTCTGGCTATCTCGGAATTGTGGTTGGGCATAATCTCACCTCTTATTCTTGTTGAAAATACCGCTTGAGAAGATTCGATAGCGAGTCAACGGTGACTCGTGAATGCAAAATGCCATCAAATTTGACATTCGGGCCGGCACCACAATTCCCTAGGCAATGGGTTAGGCGAAGCAATATATTACTGCGTATCTCCGGAGGCAATGCCTCGACAGCGGCGATGATGTCCGGCGTGCCCTTCATATGGCAGGCCGTACCGACGCAAAATTCTAGTGTTAGGCTTTTCATTGACAAACCTCCTAGTAGTAAATTATCTCGGTGCGGACACCGCGACTGTTGAGTAGGCTAACCAGGCGAGTGATAATGTACTGGCGTGGGGCCAGTTGCATCAGTTCTTCAATATTGGCATGCGCCTGGTTGAAGCTCTTACCCACGAGGAATCGCACTTCTTCGGCATTCCATATCTCCTTGGCCAAAAGGGTGGCTCCGTCAGTTGTGCGGGGAAATTCGCAGACACTTTGTACTTCGCGCAATATCTCATAGCAGCGATTGAGCGTGAGAACGCCTTCGGTGACTAAGTCAATGCCCTTAATTATGGCCACGGGGGGCACACGCGGATCGATGTATTCGAGGGTGGTCTCAATTTCTGCCCTGATAACCCGTGCCACGATCTTGGCACTGGTTCCTCCGCAGACAATTTTCTTGCTCGAGTTCCCTTCCATGAGGGCTTGGACCATAGCGACATCATTTTCTGGGGACAAAGGAGGACCGGACAAAACGGTTACCATTTTGGGCGCTCTTACACGCAGCGTCACCGCCGTACAGTCATCACCAAGTTTATTGCGATAACATGTATAGGCCAATTTTACGATGAAGTCGGCAAGTTGCTCGGCGTTGTGCCAGTTAGTGCAAGGAGAGGTGAGAAAGTGCATGAGGCCACCTTCGCCCAATCCTAGGTCAAATGACTCGCCGACGCCGGCATTGATAATCCCATCGGTAACCATCAGCAAAACATCGTCTTCCTCGACGAAAAAGTTTGATTCGTGAATGATACGCCCGCATATGGTCCTAGTCGTCCGCTCAAGAAAAACTACGCGATCGTTCCGGAACAGGAACGCGGGGGGTGCATCGTACTCGTACAGCATTGCCCGGCCATCAGCATGGATCTGCAAGATGCTAAAAGTGGCATAAGCGAGCCCACGCACGCGGCAGATAGGTAGGGTATCAACGATGGTCGAGATGACATGTTCTATGGGGACCTGCCGCTGCAATAGTCCCGTCGCAATTTGGGTCGTGAGCGTGGCCACGATGTTAGCTTTTACCCCGCTACCTAGACCATCGGACAAGATGACGGTTGTTTGTCCCGCAGTACGGATAATTTTTACCGCGTCACCGCAGAGTTCTTCGCGGTACTTGTTGCCTTTGGCGACGCCAATATCTGCCGTGAGTTTCATATTGCGACACCATTTTCATCTGTCAAGCTGGTGATGAGGTCGAGGAGGGTGGACTTCGTTTCCGCTGTTGCTTCGCCGAGTAAGCCGGCAATTTCTTGCGCTAACTTCATTTGGTTGCGAATGACCGCGCTGGCGCGCTGGATAGTTTGTTGGTGCTTGGCATCAAGGTCCCTCTTGCGCACTTCCTGGTCAGTGATGTCGGTGATGATGCCGACCACAAGCTTGTATGCGGGCAAGGCATAGATAACCTGCCGTGTAACGGTTCGTATTTGTTCATACTCCACACGTTTATGGCGGACTTTTTCGGTAGCAACTACTTCAATAAAGTCCTCTGGGTCAAGAAACGCGGAGAGGTGAGCTCCCTTTGAGGGTATACCGTCTCGGTTAAAGATGCGCTCCGCCTCGGCATTAAACTGATGAATGGTGAGGTCATAGCTGGTTACAATGACCCCATTGGGAGAAGAGTCAACCACGAGATGGGAGAGAGATTCGAACTTTGCCTTCATAAAGGGGACGCACATTTCTAGTTCAGCATATCCCTGGAGAGTGGCAATAGCCTTGTCACGACAGGTGTCGTATCCGCACCCTCCGCAGTCGCGAGCGTCCTCGGTGCCAGCCTGGCCAATTTGGAGCAGAACTTGGCGTATTTCTGCTTCGCTGATGTCCCTCGATGGAGGTACACGGGAGGTGAAGGTGCAGGGGGTGGCTTCCCACTTCAAGCCCAGGCTTGGCAGGGAAGGCTTGGTTTGGTGGCTGCATTTCTCATGATACCGCATCACTGCTTCTCGGCGCGTCATGGCACTATGCGCACAAGGCATTTCGCTGCCGCCCACACAACCTTCCTGACAGGCCAGGGCTTCGACAAAGGCAGGTTGGAGGAGGACCTTGCCTAGGTCCTTAAACACATCAATACAGCGCTCTATGCCCGTTATGCTTACTATCGTCGTCACCGAAGTTGTGGGCAAGCCGCTAGATTCCAAAATGCCTCGTCCAAGCGGGTAGAGGCGCGGGGCTCGATTTATTTCAGCGGGGGGTGTGGGTTCAAGTAGTGCGGGATCAATACAAGCATCATCCCAGTGGCGTTGTAGCTGCTTAAATGTTATAACGGCGTCAATCGCACCGCTGGATGACTCTCGCCTCGTCTCATCAATCTTGCCTGCACAGGGGCCTACAAAGACGACTTTGGCATCGGCGAATCTCTCCTTCAATTTGTGGCCATGGAGGACCATGGGGGAGATGGTCGGGGCCAAATTGGGTATTAGTTCGGGATAGTACATCTCCACGAGGTTGACAATCACCGGGCAGCAAGAGGAAATTACCGCCCTATCGCTGGCAGTCTGTGCTGCGCCATGATAGTGCTTGGCGACGGCGGTCGCGGCATGGGCGGTCTCTTCGACAAAAATAAAGCCGAGGGCCTGCAAACCGGCAATCACCTGCAGGGGGTCTAAATGGGGGAACGCCGCCGGGAATGACGGGGCGAGGCTCGCGACCATCGGGATGCCCTTTTTGCGCCACTGGGTGACTAAAGGCAAGCCGCCTTGAACAGTCTTGGCGCCTTGCGGGCAGGTCGTGACGCAGAGCCCGCAGACAATGCATCTCTCCGGGACTACTTGTGCTTGGCCATTGCGCAAATTGATGGCCTTTACGGGACAGGCCCGAATACAACGATAACAGTCCTTGCACTTTGCGGGGAGGGAGGATATGACGCTCATTGCCTGCTCACCGCCGCCAGGAAGTGGGCTTCGACATTGTCAACCGTGACCCGCTTAATAATGGTGCCGTTGATACGCACCACCACTCCTTCAGTGCAGTGTTCTTGACAAAAAGACGCTCGCAATGTTATGCCTGCCCCAGATTGATGGTCAGATACAAGTTGTTTGAGTCTATTTATCACAAAATGAGCACCCTTGATGTGGCAGCCGCTGCCGATGCAAACTTGGATGTCCACGGGAACACTCCCCCTCACGTGAATAAAATAACAATCTCTCAAAGTCATTGTACGATTTTTCACATGTGGCGTCAATGACTCCCGTAACCGTCGCAAGAGTAAGTTTATTTTGTCATTGACGCGTCTCTCATTGTTGGTTGGTGGGCGGCGCATTTTTCCGGCGAAAGTTTGACCGGTCTGTCCTACAGCGGTACAATGGACTAGAGCGCATACTGGTTGCCAGTCGGGGGAGGGGATATTAGTGCGGCAGAGCGGTGTTGTAGTTTCTCTAAATGACTCGCGCGCCACCGTCAAGGTTTTGCAGCGGGGCGCATGTGGAAGTTGTCGGCAGAAGTGTGGTTTGGCACAGGAGATTAAGGAGCTCTGCCTTGAGGTGCAAAATCCCATAGCCGCCCAAGTGGGTGATCGGGTGATGATTGATTTGCCCGACCACCGGGTGCTCAAGGCTGCACTGTGGGTCTATCTATGGCCGCTGCTCTTCCTTTTTCTTGGCGTGGCGCTGGGCATGGTCTTTCTGCAAAGCGAGATCTACGCGCTATTTCTTGGCCTATTTGGGTTGGCTTGTTCCTATGGCGTGATCAAGATGGCTCTAGAACCAAAGATAAGACAGTCGAATCAGTATACCCCCGCCATCACAGGTTTTTCGAATAAAGAGGATTGTAAGGAGAGATAGAAATGTCCGCAAATGTAGTCACCGTAACCGCCGCCACCTACCCCAAGGAAGTTTTAGAGTCTAAGTTGCCGGTTCTTCTCGATGTGTGGGCGGCCTGGTGTGGTCCCTGCCGCATGATCGCCCCGGTGCTGGAGCAACTCGCCGCTGAACAGTCGGGTAAAATAAAGGTCGCGAAAGTAAACTCGGATGAAAACATGGCGCTGGCCATGGAGCTAAGCATCATGAGCCTTCCTACCTTAGTATTATTCAAGAATGGCCAAGAGGTCACTCGTCTGGTCGGGCTTATGTCCAAACCCATGATTCTCAGTCGGATTCAACCCTACCTATAGGAATAGGAGGAGTAGGAGCAGCCCATGAAAATCATTGATCTTCGCAGTGACACTGTTACCCTGCCCACTCCTGCCATGCGCGAGGCCATGTATAGCGCAGAAGTGGGGGACGATGTCTATGGTGAAGATCCTACTGTTAACCGCTTAGAAGAATTAGGCGCGGAACTGTTAGGTAAAGAAAAAGCCCTCTTTGTTACCAGTGGCACTCAGGGCAATCTCTTAGCCCTTATGGTGCACTGCCAGCGCGGGGATGAGGTCATTCTGGAGACCGAATCACACATCTTTCTCTATGAGGTCGGCGGTATTTCGGCAATAGCGGGGCTTGTACCGAAGTGTGTGCCCGGTAAGCGTGGCATCATGCAGCCGGAAGATGTAGCGGCCGGCATTCGAGCAGACAACATACATTTCCCAAAGACCGCCCTGATTTGTGTAGAGAACACGCACAATCGCGCCGGAGGGACTGTGGCGAATGCAAAGCAAATGGATAGTATAGGAACAATTGCCAGAGCGCATGGAATTCCTATCCATCTTGATGGAGCCAGGCTCTTTAACGCCAGTGTGGCGCTTTCCCTGCCGGCGGCACAGCTTGTCGCTTCCTGTGATTCGGTCAGCCTCTGCCTCTCTAAAGGGTTGGGCGCACCGGTGGGCTCACTACTTGTGGGTGGACGCGATTTTATCGGGAGGGCGCGGAAGGTGCGCAAAATGCTTGGCGGCGGCATGCGCCAAGCAGGCATAGTCGCTGCGGCTGGGGTGGTCGCCTTAAAGACCATGGTAGAGCGTCTGCGCTTTGACCACGGGCATGCCCGATACTTGGCCGAAGGGTTGTTAGATTGTGGCTTTCACCTCGATCTTGCCCAGGTAGAGACCAATATTGTCATCGCTAGTACAGCGCCATTGGGGCTATCGGCTACGGAGGTTGTTATGCGCCTGGCAGGCGTTGGCGTCAACATAAACGCGCTTGATAACAATAGAGTGCGGTTTGTCACGCATTTAAATGTTGACCGCGCCGATATCAGTGAGGTTCTGTCACGGCTGCACGCTCTGGGCAAGCCCTGGCGAGCCATAAGGAACGGTCAGTAATGCCGCCACGGGTCTTAGTGGGCATGAGTGGGGGAGTGGATAGCGCTGTGGCCGCGTACCTGCTTAAACAACAAGGGTATGAGGTAGTGGGCGCGACCATGCGCCTGTGGGTTGACGGAGATGACCTTGATGTGGGCGGTTGTTGCTCCTTAAGTGCGGTCGAAGATGCCCGTTCTGTCGCCCACAAACTCGGAATCCCCCATTACGTTCTTAACTACAAAGATATTTTTCGTCGGCAAGTGGTCGACTATTTTATTGAAGAATATAGACAGGGGCGGACTCCTAACCCCTGTATCGCCTGTAACAGCCGCGTGCGCTTCACCTCTTTTCTCGAGCAGGCTAAGTCCCTCGGGTGTCAGTTTATTGCTACCGGGCACTACGCCCAGATTGCCCGCGGGGACGAGCACGGGGACGGTTCCGTGGGGCCCCTTCGTCTGCGGCGTGCCGTCGATAAACATAAAGACCAAAGCTACATGCTCTTTCGCCTGACCGAGGAGCAGATGAGGCATACCCTGTTTCCCCTCGGCCACTTAGAAAAGTCCAAAGTGAGAGAAATTGCCGCCGCCATCGGCCTTCTGGTGGCTTATAAGCCGGACAGCCAGGAAGTTTGCTTCATTCCTGACGATGATTACAAACGCTTTCTCAACGCCGAGGGCATAGTCGCACGACCGGGGTTGATAATCGACGAGGTAGGGCGCATGCTGGGCACCCACCAGGGTATACACGGGTATACTATTGGACAGCGCAAGGGTCTGGGACTGACCTCGATTGACCCACTCTACGTACTCCGCATCGATCCTGCCAACAATCTAATCGTCGTCGGTCCCCATGCTGCCCTCTGGCAGCGGGAAGTGCTAATTACCGATTTGCATTTTCTTCTGTACCCCCCGCCGTCACAGCTGCTCACCGCCAAAGTGCGAAGCGCCGGGGACGGTTCTTTTTGCTTCGTGAATTTCTCTGGGATAGATTGCGCTATTGTCACCTTTCAGGACCCAGTCAGAGCGCCAACGCCCGGTCAATCACTGGTGCTTTATGACGGCGATCTGGTAGTGGGCGGAGGCACAATCGCCGATGTTTCGGGTATTGACCGCCATTTTGCGGGCAGAATACACAGGAGCGATGCTCTCGCTTAGCTAGGGGCGGTGAGGATGCGTACTTGCAAGGACTTAATTGGCCTGCCGGTTATAGAGCTCTGCACGGGCCATAGAATCGCCGAGGTTTCGGGAGTGCTTTGCGGTGTGCCGGAGAGGAGCGTTCTAGCCTTGGTAGTCCAGACTGGAAAGTTGTTTAGGAAAAAGGGTCTGGTGGATTGGTCAGATATTTATAGTCTCGGGGTTGATGCTGTTACAGTGCAAGCCTCCTCTATGGTCAGAGTGGATAGTAAGGGCATTCCGCCATCGACAGAAACCTATCTCCGTAAACAAGTCTTGACTACCGGCGGGCAAATTCTTGGGCGCGTAGAGGATATTGCTATAGATCCGAAGACCGGCCGAATAGTCGGCTGTGTTTTAACGGACGGCTGGCTAGGCGACCTCCTTAATGGGCGAGCGATTATTCCCTTGGTAGAAAATGCCATAATCAGTGAGGAGCACATGATTGTTCCAGACGAGCCACGGGGGAGTGAAAATGGTAAAAAGTATGAGATGCCCGATGTGCGCTAGTCGTGCATTAGGAAGGGTGGGCGTGGAACAATACTACTGCTGGGAGTGTTGTATAGAGTTCTCCCTCGGCACAAAGGGAGTTACTCTGTTCGAAGTACAGTCGGATGGCAGTCTGGCCTCAATCTCCCAAGTGGCAGAGATTTAATCAGAGCAGTAAAGGAGGCGATATGAATGAACAGAGGATTTATGGCTGGGATTGTTCTTGGGGGTCTCGTCGGCGCTTACTATGGGTACCAGATGACCACCCGCGACCGGTCCGACCTCAAAAACATGGCGGTGCGTCTAGCGGCACGAGGCAGACGGGCCTTGAGCAGAGCCGGGGGTAGAGCCGAAAGAGTTGTGGAGAGCGCGGCAGATATGTTGTTAGACTGAGGAATACTCAGTCTTTTTTTTCGTAAGCTTTCAAGGAAAAGAAAAGTGAGGGCGAGGCGATAGCATGAACAGAACCTGGCTGATGCGTAACATGACGCTATTCAGTACAGCTGTCCTCTTAATGCTATCTCTCTTTGTCTATCGTGAAGCACTATTTTCTGTGGCCACGCCGTTCATACTATCGATTCTACTGGCTTACTTGTTAATGCCACTTGTGGATTTCCTCCATCTCTGCAAACTTCCCCGAGTTCTTGCCATTGCGTTGGTCTACCTCGCGCTTGCTCTGCTATTTTTCGTCTTGGTAACCACCGCTTTGCCAAAGATCTTAGCCGAAATAGAATATTTCACCGAAAAGGTCCCTCAGTTGGCGATTTCCTTGACTGGTTTCATCGTTGAGCTTGAAGATTTGTTCCAAAGACTTAACCTGCCTCCCCTCATACATTACGCTATCGAAGAGAACATCGCCCACAGCAAAAACATCCTACTCGGATGGATGGACCATGGGGTGGAGTGGGTGTTAACCCTCCCGAGCAAAATGCTCTTCATCCTTGTCACTCCCATTGTCACCTTCTATATCCTTAAGGACATTCAAGTTATTAGGGCCGGCATGAGAGAGATGCTACCCAGCAAGTATCGTTTACGGGTCCTGCGCTACGTGGCCTGCATTGACCTGACCCTTGGTCGTTGGATAAGGGGGCAAATTATCGTCGCTTTTTCGGTAGGATTACTCACAGCAATAGGGTTGCGCTTGATCGGCCTAGAGTATGCTGTGCTACTGGGAACAATCGCCGGGCTGCTCGACGTGGTGCCGTACTTTGGTCCGGTTATGGGCGGTGTCCTGCCCTTGCTGTTGGGGTTAATAGAGTCCCCGGCCATGGCTTTCAAAGTCCTGATAGTCATCATCGTGGTGCAGCAAATTGAGAGCAATTTCATTACTCCGCAAATTCTCGGGCAGTCTCTCAATCTTCACCCCTTGACCATTATCTTTGCCTTGCTCCTAGGAGGGGAGGTTGGGGGCTTCTTAGGTCTACTCCTTGCTGTGCCGATAGCCGCCATCATCAAGGTGACCATTGAACAGGTCGCGGCCCGCACGCCCCAAGCTTGACAGTTCATGCCTATGGCTCTATAATAATCGCAGGCATGGGCAGCGGTGGACACATGAGGTATAACGCCTTGTGCGGTAGGCAGGGTGGTACCGCCAGATTCTCGCCCCCGAGGGGTGAGGGTCTTTTTGCTATATAAAGGAGGTTTTTCAATGAAGTATCAATCATCTGACGAATTGCGGCAGTCTTTTTTAGAATTCTTTCGCCGCAAAGGCCACACGGTCTTGGATTGTGCGTCCCTTGTACCTAATAATGACCCCACACTGTTATGGATCAACAGTGGCGTAGCAACGTTAAAACCCTACTTCTCGGGCCAAGAAGTGCCGCCTAACCCTCGGCTCGCCAGCAGTCAGAAGTCTATTCGCACCAATGATATCGATAATGTGGGGCGCACAGCACGCCACCACACCTTATTTGAGATGCTTGGCAATTTTTCGATAGGGGAGTATTTCAAGGTCGAGGCCATCATGTGGGCATGGGAGTATATGACCGAAGTGGTCGGTTTTGCCCCCTCGTCGCTATGGGTCACTATCCACCCGGAGGATACGGAGGCACTAAGTATTTGGACTGAACAAGTAGGCTTGCCTGCTGAGAGAGTCATCTTGCTTGCTGATAATTTTTGGGATATCGGGCCGGGTCCCTGTGGTCCAAACTCAGAAATATATTTTGACCGTGGCCCTGCATACTCATGCTCACAGGATGTCTGCCTGCCGGGGTGCGATTGCGAACGTTACCTAGAGGTCTGGAACTTGGTGTTTTCCCAGTTCAACCACAATGATGATCATACTTACACGCCATTGCCCCGTAAAAACATCGATACCGGTATGGGCCTAGAGCGCTTGGCTTCGATTGTTCAAGGCGTTCCCACTAACTACGGCACCGACCTTTTTATGCCATACATACGACACGTGGAACAGTTGTCAGGGCATAGCTATAGTCAGGATGACCACAAGATGGCCATGAATGTCATTGCCGACCATGTGCGGGCAGTGGTCATGGCGGTATCCGATGGGGTGCTCCCAACTAATGAGGGCCGCGGCTATGTCATTCGCCGCCTGTTACGCCGTGCCGTGCGTTTTGGCAAGACCTTGGGGCTACAGGAGCCATTTCTCTGTGATATGGTGCCCTTGGTCGCCAACGTGATGCGAGTGCCCTTTCCCGAAATACAAGAAAGAGTGCCCTATGTATCCCGCGTAGTGCGCCTAGAAGAGGAGCGCTTTTTAGAGACGCTCGATGATGGAACCGCGCTCTTTTTGAGCATGGCGAAAGTACTTAGAGAACAGGACACGAATGTCATTTCTGGCGAGCAGGCTTTTCGACTTTACGACACTTTTGGTTTTCCATTAGACCTTACCGTCGACCTCGCCCGCGAACAGGGCTTTATCGTTGAGCAAGAAGGCTTTGCGAAGGCCATGAGTGCCCAGCGCGAGCGTGCCCGCGCCGCCCGCAGCGAACAAAGTGGCGACTTCGGGAAGACCAACCTCTTTCCTGAACTTCCTTCCACTAAATTTAGCGGCCATACTGCCACCGAAAGTAGCGGGACAGTGCTGGGTCTCTTGCAAGGAGAGCACAAAGTGCAGGAGTTACAGGCAGGGAGCAGGGGGGCAGTCTTGCTTGATGGTACTTCCTTCTATACGGAATCGGGCGGTCAAGCAGGTGATAGTGGCGTCATAACTTTTCCGAGCGGTGAGTTCAAGGTGGAAAACACCATCAAGTACTATGGCGACCTCGCCTTGCACCTCGGGTCGGTGACGAGCGGGGTGATTGCGGTTGGGCAACGGGTACAATGCTCGGTGGCAACGGACCGCCGCGCCGCCCTCGCCCGTGCCCACACGGCAACGCATTTGATCCACGCCGCCCTCCGCCAGATTTTGGGCGCGCATGTTCATCAAGCCGGCTCATTGGTCGAGCCTGATCGCCTGCGCTTTGACTTCTCCCATCTGTCAGCCTTAACCGAGGAAGAAATTAAGGCAGTCGAAGAACAAGTGAACTATAATGTTCTGTCTAGTCTACCGGTGCATAGCGAAGAAATGTCACTGTCTAAAGCCAAGGAGAGGGGTGCCACTGCGCTCTTTGGGGAAAAGTACAACGACAATGTGCGTGTGGTCGGTGTTGGCGATATTAGCTTGGAGTTATGCGGGGGGACCCATCTGGCGAATTCCGCAGCTGTGGGTCTTTGCCTGCTCCTTGGCGAGGGTGGCATAGGGGCTGGACTGCGACGGGTAGAAGCCGTGACCGGCCTATTAGCCTATAGATTGGTACAGGAGCGCACCTCTCTCTTGCAGGGTGTCGCCGACGAACTGAAGACCACCCCCGACGAAGCCTTGCGGCGTTTGGATAGCATAATGCAGCACAGTAAAGAAGTCGAAAGAGAATTCGCCCGACTGCAAGGTAAGTTAGCCGGCCTGCAGGCCGTTGAATATGTCGCCACCGCGCCCCTCGTCGCCGGCATCAAGGTTGTAGCCAGGCAGGTAGAGGTCAGAGACATGGAGACCCTCCGCGCCACCGCCGATGCTGTCAAGAATATACTCCCGTCCGGGGTTATAGTGCTCGGGGCCGTTCACGACGGGAAAGTTTCTTTAGTGAGTATGGTGAGCGATGACCTAGTTTCTCGGGGCCTGCATGCGGGTAACTTAGTGCGCGAGGTAGCCAAGCGCACCGGAGGGAGTGGTGGTGGCAAGCCAACCATGGCCCAAGCTGGGGGCAAAGACCCCGCTAGCTTGCCCGATGCCTTGCAAGAGGTGCTGGCATTAGTAGAAGGCCAGCTCAAAATATGACAATTAGATGACAGTAGTTGCCGGACCAGGGCAGTATAAAGCGCGATGAGGTATAGTATGCTAGACTAGATGTAGGACCTAAGTTGGGAGGGATTTTTGATGAATGAACGCATGGACGACACTAAACTCATTCAAAAAGTCGAGTTAGACCGCCGACAATTGGTGCGTGATGTCCTCGAGCAGGTCTGCGAGGCCTTGCGCGAAAAAGGCTACAATCCGTCCTTCCATATTGCGGGCTACCTTTTGTCGGGCGACCCTGCCTATATTACCTACCACAAACAAGCACGCAACACCATTCGTCGCGTTGAGCGCGATGAAATATTAGAGGAGCTACTAGACTCCTATCTTAACAGAGGCTAGATTGCGCCGCGTTTCACTGTGCCCCGGTATACAGGTATCGCCGCTTTGTTATGGCACCCTCACGCTTGGTCCCCTGCAAAAGGATATCAGCCCTACAGCCGGGGGGCGCTTGTTGCGCTACGCCTTTGAGCGGGGCATAAACTTCTTTGACACCGCGGAGTGTTATGGCACCTACAGCCATCTGCGTCTTGGTCTCGCCGGATGCCTTGATGAAGTGGTCATCGCCAGCAAGAGCTACGCTGATGATGCTGTAACGATGGCTCTGAGCGTCGAAAAGGCTCGCCGCGAGCTTAATCGAGATTATATAGACATTTTTCTCCTGCACGAGCAGGAGTCGGAGCACACCTTGCGTGGGCATCGTAGAGCGCTCGAGTACCTGCTGCGCATGAAAGAAGCGGGCGTGGTGAGGGCTGTTGGTCTTTCCACTCATCATGTGGCTGGGGTACAAGCGGCCCTGCAATGCCCAGAAATAGACATCATCCACCCCCTTATTAACCTGGCGGGCATTGGTATAGCTGACGGTACGCCCCAAGAAATGGCAGATAGTCTGGGCCTTGCCGCAGAACGAGGCATTGGCGTCTATGCCATGAAGGCCCTGGCGGGGGGTGCGCTATTCCGCGAGGCTGCGCTCGCCCTTGGTTATGTACAGAATCTCCCCGGGGTGAAATCGCTCGCCGTGGGCATGGGGTGTGAAAGCGATATTGACGCCAATGTGTCATTTTTTACCGCTGGTGCTTTTCCGCCCTCATATTCGCTGGCGACAGATCGAGGGGAACGCCGCCTCATTGTAGAGCCATGGTGTGAGGGTTGTGGTGATTGCGTGCCGCATTGTCGGGCTGCTTGCCTTCAGGTTATTGAGAATAAACTCGCCATAGATCACTCCCGTTGCGTGCTTTGTGGTTACTGCGTCGCCCATTGCAAGGGCTTTTATTTGAAAGTGATATAGGGGAGTTACAATTAGATGATAGGGCAAAGAATGATGGGCCTTGATGTGGGGGACAAAAATATTGGCGTGGCCATTAGTGACCCGCTGGGCTTAACGGCGCAAGGGATTACCGTGGTAGTTCGTCGGTCGCAGGCGAAGGATATTGCGGAACTAAAAAGGCTCATACTAGAGTACGGCGTAACTCACTTGGTAGTTGGCTTGCCACGCTCCCTGAACAACAGCCTTGGTCCCCAGGCTGAAAAAGTGCAAGCATTTGTGGCCGTGCTCAAGAGGAGCATCTCTCTGCCACTCGATTACGCCGACGAACGCTTTTCTACCGCCGTCGCAGAGCGCACCCTCCTTACGGCCGACGTCTCGCGGCAGAAGCGCAAGGAAGTCATTGACAAGATGGCCGCGCAGGTAATTCTGCAGGGGTTTCTTGATAGGAACGCACGAAGACCCGAAGTTGACTAATCGTTTGCTGTAAGATACAATAGTAGCTACCATGGCGAAAGAGGTGGTTTTTACCAATGAACGAAGAAAGACGCGAAGAAGTTATCGTCCTCACCGATGAGGAAGGCAACGAATACGAGTTTGAGGTTGTCCAAGTGCTCGAAGTAGATGGCAAACAGTATGCGGTGCTTTTCCCCCTGGCTGAGGATGCCGAAGACGACGAAGCCATTATCATGAGAATCGAGCAGGGCGAAGATGGCGAAGACATCATTGTCGACATTGAAGACGATGCCGAGTGGGACAAGGTAGTGGCTGAGTGGGAGCTTTGTCTTGAAGAAGACGAATGCGAAGAAGAAGACGAAGACGAAGACCATGAAGACCATGACGGGTGCGCCTGTGGCGGCGAGCCGACCAAAAAGTAGGCAAAAAATCGGGTTGGAGAAATTCCAGTGCCCGATTTTTTTCTGTTCTGATATAATGGAAACTAGTCGAGGGGGTGATAGTTCGTGCCTGACTTTTTTGGCCGGGACCGGGTCTTGTGGATGGTGCTTGGTGCCTTTGTGGTCAGCCTGATTTTGGGACTCACCTCAGTATATTTTGTTTATCTCTACCTTCCCCTGGGCAATGGCGAAAATGTGCTGGTGACTATTACGCCCGGCAGCACTGTTTTGGTCATCGGCCGCAAGTTACAGAGCGAAGGCATTGTCAGGAGTGGTGCGGCTTTTGCCTTGTTTGTCCGCCTTAGAGGTCAAGAAGCCAAATTACAGGCAGGTACCTATGACCTTTCTCCTTCCTTATCATTAGGGGAGGTGGCGGAGACAATAATTAATGGCGACGTCATCGACTCGAGCATCAGGGTCACCATACCGGAGGGTTTGACGCTCCCCGGCATAGGGCTGCTCTTTGAGAAGCAGGGCCTTTTCACGCAGGGCGAATTTCTGCAGGCGCTGCAAGAAGTCGATCTGCCCTTTGCCTATCTGGAAAGCATCCCCCCGGGCGTGCATAACCGCTTAGAGGGTTACCTATTTCCGGATACCTATCAATTTCCGCCGGATGTGCATCCTAAGCAGGTAGTACGTATCATGGCCGCACGTTTCAACGAGCTTGTGCCTCCTATGTTCGCTTCGTCACCGCTTAGCCACCGGTATACCTTGCACCAATTGGTCACCATGGCGTCCATTGTGGAGAAGGAAGCAGTCAAACAGGCCGAAAGACCAATTATTGCCGGTGTTTTTTTCAACCGACTGCACCGCAATATGCGCTTGGAATCTTGCGCTACCATTCAGTTCTTGCTGGGCACGCCGCGCCCCTTATTGTACGCCGACCTCGAGATAGTATCGCCCTACAACACCTATCGTCACCTTGGGCTGCCGCCGGGTCCCATTGCGAACCCCGGGCTGGCTTCAATCGCTGCGGCCCTTAATCCCAGCGAGACGCGCTACCTGTTTTTTGTGGCAGAGAGCGACGGCTCCCACATTTTTAGTCTCACTTACGAACAACATTTAGCGGCCATACGGCAGGCACGCCGCTAGAGGAGGCTTCATGCGCACACTTCCAGAATTGTTGGCTCCGGCGGGAACGCCGGAAAAATTAGTCTTTGCCTTACAGTATGGCGCCGATGCGGTGTATGCCGCCGGGCCGCAGTTTGGCCTTAGGGCCCACGCCGGCAACTTTACTCTGTCTGAACTGGCGGAAGGTATTCAATATGCCCATGGATTAGGGCGAAAAGTCTATGTGACGGTCAATATCATACCGCACAACGACGACCTTAAGGAATTGCCTATGTACCTCGAGGCAATTGCCGCTATCGGCGCGGACGCAATCATTCTGAGTGACCCCGGGGTCCTCATGTTGGCCCGCAAGCATGCACCATTGGTGGACTTGCACCTCAGCACCCAGGCTAATGCCGTTAACCATCTGGCGGCGCGGTTTTGGCAGGAACAGGGCATTAAGAGGGTCGTTCTAGCCCGTGAATTAAGCGGTGCGGAGATAAGCGAAATCCGTGGCTATGTCCCCGAGGTCGAACTGGAGATGTTTATACATGGGGCGATGTGCATTTCCTATTCGGGGCGGTGTTTGCTCAGCAACTACATGACAGGTCGCGATGCCAATAAAGGTGAGTGCGCCCACCCCTGCCGCTACCAGTACGCCTTAGTCGAAGAAAAGCGTCCCGGGCAATACTTTCCCATCGAGGAAGATGCGCGGGGGGCCTATATTATGAACTCTAAGGATCTTTGCCTCTACCCTTACTTGGCAGATATTTTACAGCTGGGGCTCCAGGGGCTTAAAATAGAGGGACGCATGAAGAGCGTCTACTATGTGGCGACCATTACGCGTGCCTATCGTCTAGCCATCGACGCCCTAGCCAGAGGAGAGCTCCTGCCCCCACAATTGCAGCAGGAACTTACTCAAGTCAATCATCGCGACTATACAGGTGGATTTTTTTTGCAGAAACCAACCAGCCTTGACCACCTCTATGAGGGCAACAAAGGGCAGGGAGAGGCACAGTTTTTAGGAATTGTGCGAGGATTCGACCCGGAATACGGGTTGTTAATTGAGCAAAGGGGGCATTTTAGGCTCGGTACAAGGGCCGAAATCATTAGTCCTCTAGGTGGTCCGTGGCCTATTGAGGTTGTGAACATTCTTGACCGGCAGACCCTACACCCCCTCGAAGCGGCTCGCCATGCGCAGCAACTAGTCTTTGTGCCCTACCATGAGCCCGTTCCCGAGTACTCCATCCTCCGCGCTTCTGTTCCTCCGCGCTTCGCTTAAGTGATAATCACTCCTCTCTTGCATATACTGGGGAATAACCCTAGAGAGGAGTACGAAGATGTTGCTACTAGCGCTGCTGGCAAGGCTGTTGGCGTTGCCAGGGGACTGGCAGGTATTCTTTTCTTACGTCTCGAACAATTCATTCCCACAACCCCTCAGTGACGAGGAAGAGCATAAGTACCTTCTGGCCTACAAAAAGGGGGACCAACAGGCCAGATGCATACTCATTGAGCACAACCTGCGCTTGGTCGCCCATATCGTCAAAAAGTATGATTCCGCAGGGGATGACGTCGAAGATCTCATTTCTATCGGCACAATTGGGTTGATGAAGGGCGTAAACACCTTCGACATGGACAAGGGAGTGAGGTTAGCCACCTATGCCGCCCGTTGCATAGAGAATGAGATACTCATGCATTTGCGAGCAATGAAAAAAACCCGGAGCAATGTATTTATTCGTGAACCGATAGGCATCGACAAGGAAGGCAACGAAATTACCCTGCTCGACTCTCTCGCCAGCGAGGACGATCCAATCCCAGACATGGTCGAAACCTCGCTCCAACACGAAAAACTACAGGAACTGCTCACACGCCTTGACCGCCGGGAGCGCATGGTCCTCTTGTTGCGTTTTGGCCTGGTAGACAATGTTAGGCTCACGCAAAGGGAGATCGCTAAGGAACTCAAGATATCACGCTCCTATGTCTCGCGCATCGAGAAGCAAGCCATGAAAAACCTCCTTCAGGAGGTAACCAAGGAGGGCGGATTTTAAAAGTCCGCCCAATTATTTGACGGAGGTGTCGCCTTGCCATCATTGCTCCTGCCGAAGCTGTACGTGGAGAGCATATTTTGCCTTGACCTTGAAAAACTGAAAGCCCTCGGTATCGATACCATCATTACTGATCTCGACAACACCCTCGTGCCTTGGGTGGAACATGAGGCTAACCCCACCTTGCTCGCCTGGCTAGAGCAGCTTCGCGCTCGGGGCTTTAAGGTCTGCTTGGTGTCTAATGCCCTTGAGCAACGCATCGCTCATTTTCGCCAGGTGTTAGGTATCCCTGGTTTGAGCAAGGCCAATAAGCCCAGTCGACGCGCCTTCTTACAGGCACTGGACCTGCTTGGCAGCCGCCCGGAGCAGGCGGCGATGATTGGGGACCAAGTGTTCACCGATGTGCTCGGGGGCAATCGCCTGGGTCTTTACACCATCTTGGTCGTGCCCCTCTGTCGGCGTGAATTTTTAGGGACACGTGTCCTGCGCCTCGTTGAACGTGTTATCCTCAGAAATCTTGTCGTGCATAAGTAGGGTTGGAGCAGGGATTTGCGGTATAGTAGCTAATTATTCAGTTATACGGCACTGTTTGCGCCCCTTTGAATTTCTCTATGTGCTTCATGTCCTTGGCGTGCTTCGTATGGTTGGTGATATTCGCTTCTGATAGAAAGGGTGCCTGCGGTGCGTAAGAAACTTGGCGAAATACTCCTTGACCGGGGGCTCCTCACCCGACCCCAGCTCGAACAGGCCCTCGCTCACACCACGGGAGGGCGCTTGGGTGAAACTTTGGTAGCGCTGGGTTTTGTCACCCCGGAACAAGTCGCGCGGGGTATGGCCGAGCAATTTAACCTGCCCTTTGTGGCTTTGCGGGATCTCTCTTTTGACCCGGATGCGGTGCGCCTTCTCAACGCCAGAACAGCCCGCCGCTACAGAGCCGTGCCTGTCGCCTGCGAGGGCAAAAAACTCAAGATTGCCACGAGCGACCCTTTAAATGTAGTGGCCTTCGATGAGATTGCCATGCTTACCGCTCTGACCATCGATCTCCTGGTCATGAGTGTGACAGACCTCGACCGTGCTTTAGCTCGCCTCTACCCCGACGGCTCTGCCCCCGCAGGCGGGGGTGAAGCCTTTCGACAGACAACCGACCGTTACCGCAGAGCCAACGCCCCAGCAGACGAGGTCGAAGTACCCACAGACACCGCACCGGTGGTCCGTTTAGTTAATACTCTGATCAATCAAGCTGTTAAAGAACGAGCCAGCGACATTCATCTCGAGCCACACGAAGAAGGGATGCGGGTGCGCTTTCGTATTGACGGCATGTTGCACGACATCACTCGCTTAGATAAAGACATTTCTTTGCAAATAGTCTCGCGCCTAAAAGTAATGGGTGGGTTAGATATTTCTGAGCGCCGTCTGCCACAGGACGGTAGCCTTCGTTTTGCTGAGCTGAGCGAGCCATTGGATTTGCGTTTATCCACTTTGCCTACCATCTTGGGTGAAAAACTGGTGCTTCGTCTCCTTAAATCTGGTAGCACGAAATTATCGCTGGTTGAGATAGGGCTGGCCGAAGAGCCCCGCCGCCAGCTAGAGAGTATGCTACAAAGCGCTTATGGCATGGTACTCGTCACTGGGCCAACCGGCAGTGGCAAGACTACCACGCTGTATTCTGCGTTAGGCGTCTTGCACACTCCGCATCGCAATATTGTCACTGTCGAAGACCCGGTGGAGTTTCGCGTCCCCGGCATCAACCAGGTGGCAGTTAATGCCCGCATCGGCCTAAGCTTCGCTCAGGTCCTCCGCGCCTTGGTGCGCCAGGACCCGGATGTGATCATGGTCGGTGAAATTCGCGACAACGAGACCGCAGACATCGCTATTCGCTCGGCCCTGACCGGTCACTTTGTCCTTTCCTCCCTGCACACCAACGATGCCCCGAGCACTATCACCCGCCTTGTAGATATGGGAGTAGAGCCTTTTTTAGCAGCCTCATCTCTTCTTGGCATTGTCGCCCAGCGCTTGGTGCGGCGTCTTTGCCGTCACTGCAAGCAATCAACGACCTTGCCTTCCGGTTCGCCGCAACTTATCGCAGCTGGACTTGACCCCAAGAGGGAGCACCGCTTCTACGATGCAAAAGGTTGTGAGAGTTGCAACGGTGAAGGTTACAGCGGCCGCCTCGGCATCTTTGAGGTCTTACCGATTACGGAAGAACTGCGGGAGATGATTACCGCGCGGGCCACGGCTGGGGAGCTTCGCCGTATGGCCATAAAAATGGGCATCCACACCTTTCGTCAGGACGGACTGCATAAAGCCGAACAGGGTCTTACCACAATCAGCGAAATTTTGCGCATGACCTATCAGGAGGAATAACATGTCAGGTACCGCATTTGCTATCAATGAACTGCTCCGTCAAGCCAATCTAGAGAGGGCTTCAGATTTGCATCTCACGGTGGAACTCCCCCCTATGCTGCGCATTGACGGCGAACTTGTGCCCATGCCGGGTCTGCCGATACTTACTCCCGCTGATACAAAGAGCATCCTCGAAGAAGTTTTGAACGAGGCACAATTCGCAGAATATACACGGCAGGGGAGCGTTGACTTTGCGCGCAGTCTACCCGGCATTGGCCGTTTTCGCGTCAACGCCTATAGGCAGCGCTACGCCGCCGCTTTGGCTCTTCGCCTTATCCCCGTAGGTGTACCGAGCCTCGATGGCCTGGGGATGCCAAAAATAATCGGTGAATTGGCTCGCAAACATTCCGGTCTGGTCATTGTCACCGGGCCAACCGGTAGCGGCAAATCCACTACCCTAGCGGCAATGATCGCCCAAATTAACCGCGAAGAATCCCTGCATATCTTGACTTTAGAGGACCCGATTGAGTTCTTGCACCGCCACAATAAGAGCATGGTCAACCAGCGTGAAATCGGGCCGGATACTCCGTCCTTCGCCTACGGCCTTCGGGCCGCCCTGCGCGAAGACCCCGATGTCATCTTAGTCGGCGAAATGCGCGACTACGACACCACCCAGATTGCCATCAGCGCGGCCGAAACAGGTCACCTCGTCCTCACCACCCTGCACACCCCCTCGGCCTCGCAGACCATTGACCGCATCATCGACATCTTTCCTCCCCAACAGCAGTCGCAAATCCGCATCCAGCTAGCCGCCTCACTGCAGGGGGTCATTGCCCAGCAGCTCCTGCCGCGGGCCGATGGCCCGGGCAGGGTGGCCGCGGTAGAAATCCTAGTCGCTACCCCCGCCGTGCGCAACCTCATTCGCGAAGGCAAGACTCACCAACTACCCTCCATATTACAAACCAATGCCCGACTAGGCATGATTACTATGGAGGCCTCACTGCGCACTTTGCTCCAGCAAAACATTATCAGTCCAGCCGCTTACGAAGTCTACTCCCAAGAATTTAGCTTGATGAAAATCCTAGAATAGGGGAGAACTTATGGCTATTCTTTACGACTATCGCGCCCGCACCGCCGACGGTCAACAGAAGGCGGGGCAAATCGAGGCCGACTACGAACAAGAAGCGCTGCTTAAGCTGCAGGAAAGAGGGTTAGTCGTGGTGCACCTAGAGCCAAGCCGCGACATTTCCACTTATTTGACCCGCAGTAGCACAGGCAAGGTGACTCTCATTGCGCAGGCTGTTACGCTCAAAGATCTGGCCATTATGTCGCGCCAGTTTGCGGTGCTCTACGGCGCGGGCGTAAGCATTTTACAGAGTCTGCGCACCGTGGTGCGGCAGACGCAGAACGCTCGCTTAAGAGACCTTTTACAGCAAGTCGCCACCATGGTTGAAGCAGGGCAGGGCATGGGTGAGAGCATGAAGAGATATCCAGCCGTCTTTCCGCCTTTGCTCTACAACATGGTCGCCGCCGGCGAAATTGCCGGCTCCTTAGAAGAAGTATTAAACCGCGCCGCGACGCATTTTGAACGGGAGTATGATATGGAACAGAGAATTAGAGCAGCCCTTAATTACCCTAAAATGGTAGTTAGTGCCATGATCTTGGTGGGTGGCTTTCTTGTCGCTTTTGTCGTTCCCCGTTTCGCCGACATTTTCACCATGCTGGGAGTTAAGCTGCCCTTGCCCACGCGCATATTGCTCGGCATGGGGGCCTTTATGGAGCGGTTTTGGTGGGTTCTAGCGCTTATCGCTTTTGCGGCATATATTAGCCTTAAGTTCTATGCCAAGACTAAAAAAGGACAAATCACCATGGATAGTCTTGCACTCCGCTACCCGATTTTTGGCGACATTACCAAGAAAAAAATCGTCTCGCGCTTTTGTCGCAGTCTGGCTACCCTCTCTAAGAGCGGTGTGCCCATCATCCCCGCCCTCGCTCTCGTGCGGCAGACTCTCGGCAATTCCGTCTTTAGCGATGCACTCCGCCCCGCCCAAGACGCAGTGCGCATGGGGCAGGGGGTGGCCGCACAACTTGAAAAAACGGGCTACTTTCCGCCCCTAGTCGTCCAAATGGTCGCCGTCGGCGAAGAAACCGGTAGTTTTGACCAAATGCTAGAGAAGGCATCGGAGTTCTTAGATGCTGAAATAAGTAGCACCACCGACAATATAGCCCAGTTGCTCGAGCCCATCGTCATCGGCGTCCTCGCCATCGTCGTCACCTTTATAATTCTTGCCATCGTTATGCCCATGTTCGACACTTTTAGACTGATTGGATAAAAATATTCTGCACAAACAGCAGGAATAACTATGATATTTGTTGTAATATCAATGAGGGGCATCATATTACCCCAAAAACCAAAAGGAGATGGAAAAATGAAAAATCATCGGAGAAAAAGAGAACTCGGCTTTACCCTCATCGAACTCCTCGCCGTCGTCGCTATCCTCGGCATCCTTGCCGGCGTCGCCGTCCCAAGGGTTATGGGGTCGTTAGCAGAGGCGCGGACCCAGGCTAACGCAGCCAATATTGCCATTTTACAATCGGCTGTGGAGCGCTGGGGGATGGTCAATAATCTACAAGCTACGCTACTCGGGTGGAATGGATTGCTGGCTACTCCCCCGGCTACTGTGGGTACTCATGTAATCAGCCCAACTGCGCTTGCCCC
>JAGXSS010000024.1 GCA_018334055.1 Peptococcaceae bacterium | reverse complement strand
AATCTGTTCTCTGGTTGGCTCTAACTTGATTTTGACGGTGATTTGCACTATCTCACCCCCTTTGCGAAGTTTTCTGACTTTCAATATATTGCTTGATCACCGAAAGTGGCGCACCGCCTACGGTAGCAACGAAGTAGCTGTTTGTCCAAAGCGTGGGCAGTTTTGTTGTCAGGTGTTTGAATTCTTTACGAAGTATCCGCGAAGTATGACCTTTAATTTCTTTAATGAGTTTGTGGATTCCATATTGCGGATTTACTTCGACAAGCAAATGAACGTGGTCAAACATGATCTCCATTTCGATGATTTCTGTTTGACGTTCGGCGCAGATACTTGCAACCAACTCCTTTAATCGACGTTCTACATCATCGACCAAAACCTTCCTGCGATACTTAGGACACCAGACCACATGGTACTTGCAAGAGTACACAACGTTGTTGTTCGACTTGAATTTAGTGTTCATATATGTATTATGCTACATATTTCTATATTATACAATCAAAAGATTTAAACCTATTGAAAACATCGAGTTTTCCAATAGGTTGTGCCTTATATCCCCATAGCTGAAGCAAGGGGCTTTACGGCACTTTCGGTAATACTTTATCTTCGCCACCGCAATGCTAATGGCCTGCAAACGCATCTAGTGTCATAGGGTAGCGGCCTCAGCAAGACATCATGGGGCAGCCCTCGCGGTTGCCCTAGGGGGGCGCCAAATTTGTTGCATCCTGTGTAATTATCGATTATAATTTGATAGTAATGATAATAGTTTTTATTCTGTCGTGCAAGGCTATATCTGGAGACAAACACTGCTGTAGAGTGCGCCGATAACGTATTTTTTATAGGTATCCGCCTCGCGGGCCTTTTAAATATATAAAAGGTGTGCCAAAAAATTACGAAGGAGGTTTTTTGTTTGGAAGAATTAAAATGCCCTGTGACTGGCAAGACCGGAAAAGCTACAACACGTGGCGGTACCGCTAATCGAGACTGGTGGCCTCACCAGTTGAATCTCAAAACGCTCCACCAGCATTCTGCCCTGAGTAATCCGATGGATGCGGAATTCAACTATGCAGAAGAATTCAAAAAACTCGACCTCCCAGCCTTGAAGAATGATCTGTATGCTCTCATGACGGACTCCAAGGACTGGTGGCCGGCGGATTATGGTCATTATGGGCCTCTCTTCATCCGCATGGCCTGGCATAGTGCCGGCACCTACCGCCTAGGGGATGGTCGTGGCGGAGCAGATGGCGGAGCACAACGCTTTGCACCGCTCAACAGTTGGCCCGACAATATCAACCTCGACAAGGCCCGTCGTTTGCTGTGGCCAATCAAACAAAAGTATGGCCACAGTATTTCTTGGGCCGACCTGATGATTCTCGCCGGCAACTGTGCTCTGGAGTCGATGGGGTTTAAAACCTTCGGCTTTGCCGGAGGGCGCGAGGACGTCTGGGAGCCGAAGGAAGACATCTACTGGGGAACCGAAACAGAGTGGCTTGGTGACAAGCGTCACTCCGGCGATCGAATCTTAGAAAATCCGCTTGCCGCTGTGCAGATGGGTTTAATCTATGTCAATCCCGAGGGTCCAAACGGCAACCCAGATCCGGTGGCCTCCGGCTTTGACGTTCGCCAGACCTTCGCCCGCATGGCCATGAACGACTATGAGACCGTCGCCCTCATCGCGGGTGGACACACGTTCGGAAAATCCCATGGGGCGGCCCCGGCAACCCATGTCGGTCCGGATCCAGAGGCTGCAGGCATCGAGGAGCAAGGCCTGGGTTGGAAGAGTAGTTATGGTAGCGGCCGAGGTGGCGATACCATCGGTAGCGGCATCGAGGGTGCGTGGAAACCTAACCCAACTAAGTGGGACATGGGCTATCTGAACGTCCTATTTAAGTACGAGTGGGAACTGGTCAAAAGCCCGGCCGGTGCTCATCAGTGGCTGGCCAAGGACGTGGCCGACGAGGACATGGTTGTTGATGCACATGGCGCAACCAAGAAGTTCCGACCCATGATGACCACGGCCGACCTTGCTCTGCGATTCGACCCGATTTACGAGCCCATTGCCAGACGCTTCCAACAAAACCCCGAGGAATTCCATGACGCCTTTGCCCGGGCGTGGTTCAAGCTGACCCACCGCGATATGGGGCCACGCTCTCGCTATCTCGGCCCTGAGGTTCCGGCAGAAGAGCTGATTTGGCAAGACCCCGTCCCCGCAGTCGACCATGAATTGATTGGCGAAATAGAAATCTCCGACCTAAAACGCGCCATCGTGGATTCCGGCCTTTCTATCTCCCAATTGGTCTCTACTGCTTGGGCCTCGGCCTCGACTTTCCGTGGCTCCGATAAGCGGGGCGGAGCTAATGGGGCGCGCCTCCGTCTGGCACCACAGAAAGACTGGGAAGTCAACCAGCCGGCCAAGCTGCATGATGTGCTCCAGGCCCTTGAAAAAATAAGGCAGCAATTTAACAACAAGCAAACCGGCAACAAAAAGGTATCCCTAGCTGACCTGATTGTGCTTGGTGGTAGCGTGGGCATAGAGCAAGCAGCCAAAAATGCCGGTCGCCATGTAGTGGTGCCCTTTATCCCGGGGCGTACCGATGCCACCGACGAGCAGACCGAAGTCCACACTTTCGCTGTCCTCGAACCGAAAGCGGATGGGTTCCGCAACTACCTTAAAGCCAAATTCTCTGTCACGGCAGAGGAGTTGCTCATTGACCGGGCCCAACTGTTGACCTTGACAGCGCCGGAAATGACCGTCTTGCTCGGCGGTATGCGCGTGTTAAATATCAACTACGCTGAGTCTCAGCACGGCGCCCTGACCAAGCGTCCCGGGACACTCACGAATGACTTTTTTGTGAATCTGCTCGATATGAACACCGCCTGGAAGCCGGTATCGCACGACGGAGATGTGTTCGAAGGTCGTGACCGCACGACGGGTGAACTCAAATGGACGGCCACTCGCGTTGATCTCGTCTTCGGGTCAAACTCCCAACTCCGGGCCATCGCCGAGGTCTATGCCTGTGCCAACTCCGAGGACAAATTCACCCATGACTTCATCTCCGCCTGGACTAAGGTGATGAACGCCGACCGTTTCGAGCTGCTCTAGAGCGCAGACACACGGCGCGGGTGAGCCACAAAAAAGCACCCCGGTATCGCTCGGGGTGCTTTTGTGCGAGCGCTATTTCTTTCGGAATGGCAGCTTGCGACTGCTAGGCTGCTGATACTCCAGCCGCATAACATCCCCTTCTCTGCCGTATGCGGAGGCCCCATATACTACCCGAATTCGTTCTTCGTTGTTGTTACCAACAGTATCGCCATCAGCAATGACTGCTCCATTTTCAAGAATATACTCGACTATATCGTAGAGGCGCGTCCACAATTTCTCGTCCGGCTCCGGTACATCCGTCGCCTCGAGCTCCAGATGCCCTAGCGCTTTCATCCCCAACATACAGCGATACCTGACCGGCATGCGTCGCTTTCGATATCGGTTTCGGCAGCAGCGGCCACATATCTGCCAACTCTTTTTCAAAGCGTGCTGCCGTCAGTGTAATGCCGGTACGCAGCAGAATCATCGCGGTAAAGAAGCCCACACTCACCCCTCCTAGAATGTTTTTGTCAGTTGAACGCCCCCTGTAAAAATATAGACCAGCTACCCCGCTCCGAACCCGGTATCCTGCTCCATGGCATCGACACATGGACAGTCTGGGAAATACCGCCTTCGCAGCGGATACTTGTGACTATGGCGGGTGCGCTCCATATTGGCACTACCAAGCACCGGACGATACTCTACCTTTCAAAGCACGTCTGGGCAATTAAGGAATTCTTCCATCATTTTTAGAAGCTGCCGACTCGAAAGCGATTCCAGCTCTACGGCCCCTTCTTTGAAAACAACGGACACAATTTCACGCAACCCCGCACACACACACAACACACCCGCACCTACAATTTCGATTTTTTCTGTCAGATTAAAGGATTCCAACATAACGACTGTCTGCGGCATGAGGAATTTTTTCGCGAATTCCGCATATGAGCCGAGAAGCAAATAGCCTTCATTATAGGCCGCTATTTTTTTTGTTGTCAGTTGATCTAAAATTGCCTTTGTGTCTTCAATTTTAGGAACGGCATAGTTGTAGTTCCCGGTGAGGATGCGAGTCAGACTGCCCGGCTCAGGCTGGTCAAGCTGCTGGCGTAGCTGGGCAAAGGGAATTTCTTTTTTTGTCTCCATCCCCAAATAAGACCGCAATTCATTGACCCGGCAGATATCCACCATGGCTAAAAGCACCAAAAGCTCATCCCATGAAAGCACTGTATGTAGATCGAAGGTTTTCAAATCAGACATGCCGATCCACTGGGAAAGCTGAAACAAGGCCTCATCTAGCTTTTCCTGCGGAGAAAAGAGAACTTCCCCGCCGTCGTTTTCTGCCAGGGTATAGGCATCACCTGACTTGTACGCATACTTTTCAATTAGATATGAGCCGTCTTTCAAGACAAGCCTTGTGCAACGCTGTGGGTTTCCCGCTACGCTGAGTAGCTTACCGGCCTCCTGCGTAAGCTTTCCTCCGGCCAGAACACCCTTCCCCTCCAATGCATTTTGTTCATCACCCCGTAGCGTCGTATCGGCACTGGAAAGAAGGCTCAGTGGGTTAGAATTAGAGAACTTTTTTGCCAAAAAAGACATTTCCCTTTTATTTAATCTCATCGTTTATTCTCCCTCCTACATAGATATATTGTCTGTCTGTCTGTCTGTCTGTCTGTCTGTCTGTCAGCCACCCAACACAACAGGTTTCACGCCAAATTCGTCTACCAGTGCAGCACCAATTTTTGTTGCGCCCGCTTTGCTGACAATGACATTCTTCAGGTTGGGCACCGCTTTAAAAGAACCTCTTGACATGACAGGGTTGGGCAGGTTGCCGGCTAACTTGTCTGTCACAGCTCCGACTGCAGCCTTGTAGGCACCGTCTTTCAGACCCTTAGTTACTGCTTCGCCCACATCTTCACCCCGCAGCCCTGCACCAACTCCCGAACCTGTCGCTTGTCCCGCAGTGGTAAGAGATGCTTTAGCTATAGTATTCATCACTCCGCCCAGGCGACCGGTGCCGCTTGGAATTTTATCAAGAGCAGCATCAGCTCCGCCCTTAATCAACCCCTCCGCAAAATTTGCCAGGGTAACTGCGTCCTTTCCCTTAGCTCCAGCCTCTGCCATGGTACCGGCCACTCCCTTGAGCACCTTGTATCCGGCGCTGATCTTGCTGCCCCCCGGCGTGATGAGAGCAAGACCGTCAATACCCACGTCTGCGGCCGCGCCGACAGCTACTGCGCCAATTTCCATTACCCCCATGATTTTGTCGTTTCTGTGCCAGATTTCGGCCCATTCGGCGGCTTGTTTCTGCCTCTCATTAACCAGAATTGAAATTTCAGCCAGATTGTCAGTGCCGTATTTTGATTTCAAAAGATCTTTATAGTCTTCCTTATCTTTTTTTTGCGAAATCTTCGCCATACTGTCACGCAGAGCTTTATCGTGTTCGCTTTCTCCTGCGCTAATCTTCCCAAATTCCTTGTTGCTCCAATCTTGTTCCTTTTTCATCTGCTCCAATGCCGCGCCATGTTTTTCGATATCCAGAACACTGTTTGTTTGCGGATCCACCCATTCACCTGTTTTCGGGTCTTTAACATACAGGGTTTGCGCACCGCTAGCCGAGGTCTGCACTACCAAGGTTTCTGGTTCTTGTTCAGATTGTTCAGCTTCCATAGCCGGCTTTTCTTCTCTCTGTTCACTATCGGACCCAGTCTCTGGCTCTGATCCTTGATCTTCTTTCGTTTCCCAAGCCGGCTCGGCGTCCTCTTCAGAATCGCTTCCAGATTCGTTCCCCGCAGAAGGCTCGGTACTGCTTGCGCTGTATTCATTGTCTCCGACGGAAACAGCATCCCCTTCATCAGGATTGTCGGTATTGCCCATGGCATCCCCCAACATAATCATAGCTAGCTGCTCGTCGGTTTTACCCGGATATTTTTCCTTGTACCAGTTCTTATCGCGTACTACACTTTTAGCAGGAACCTTGGGCTTGAGCGCTTCCTGCAGAACGCTGACCACAAGTCCTGCGAGGGGAGGAAACAGAATTCCTGCCGCAGCCTGGGCAGTATTGTCGGGCCCCGGAATCCTTCCCACTCCGCCAACTTTACCCAGCGCCGTCATCACGAAGGGGGGGATCTCTCGCTGAGCCATGATTCCCGCTGCTTTTAAGTTGTAGGTGTTGCGATCTGCGCCCTTTTCTGCGCTCGCGGCGCGGTCGTAACCACCGGTACCATTCATGCTAATTTTCATGGCGCCGCCAGCAACTTTGACCAGGGTCACCGTCGCTTTCGCCGAAAGCTTGGCCTTGTAGGGCAGCCTAGTAAGATCCGCGGCGAAGTCAAACCGGGCAACAATTTTTTCTGCGGTTTCTTCTACAATTTCACAGCGCTGGGAAAAGGGCAGACCCTCGTACTGCCCAATCAACTCTAGCTCCGTCCCTTTATCGAGAACCGTAAGCTCGAAATCTTTCAGAGAAAAACTGCTGCTCTTCTCTTCCACTTTCCCCATCAAAGTGCTTATTCTAAATAAGTCTAGATTTGTTCTGTAGATTCCTGTAAAATCCTCCCGTAGCTGCACGGGAAGAGAAACCTTGACATAAAAGAGAGGTTCGCCGGCTTGATCATAGCTTAATACCTTCGGTTGGGTCAGAGCAATGGAATAATTACCGGCAGGCAACAGCATAGCAGGAGCGATTTTCCAGGCCCCGTTGGCGACATTCTCAATGCTGACCCCGTAAGATTGGCCAACAAACACCGTCCTTCCGTTTGCGCTGATAATTGAGATTTTACCGGGAGATGCGCCCTTGCCATCGTTAAAAGTACTCACGATAATTTCATCAATCTGATATTTAGCATCGAGCGCAAACACAGGAGGACGGGCTACTTCGCTTTCACCGTATTCATACTCCGCCTTTGTGTTTTTGCTAAGCTCTTCCCTTCCAAAGGATTTTTCGGTTTTTATGTCCGTGCCTTTAGTCGGATTATTTTCTAACTCCCAGGCAAGAAGTGACTGCCTGTATTTCTCATAGGCTCCAAAATGAAAGCCCTTCACCAAAAAGGCACCAGTCAGATTTTCCAAGCCTCCTACCGACAGGGTATACTGCCCTTTGGGTAGGGCAATGTCACCGTTTGGGATGAAAATACATGTGGTTCGGATCTCTGACGAGCCAGGCTGCCCGGATTCTCTGATTCCGCCGGATTTTTGCTTTTCCACTGTAAAACCTTTGTAACTATTCCCAACAGCGTCCACCAGGTGTAAAACAACCTCGCCCTCCGCGGTTCCCGCAAGGGGGAGATAAACACCCGACAGCACAATCTTTTCCTTAATCTCAAACGATATCTGCGCTATTCCGGAGCTTTTCCAGCTTCCGGTATAGCCCACCACCAGATTTGTTTTTCCTTTGTGCGCAAGCGGTTCAGCATACCAGCGTCCGCTTTTAGCTGCGATCTTTTCATAGGGTTTATCAGGAGCCACATTATCTTCTGCCGCCAATACAGTAAGAGGTAGCAGATTTAAAAGTGTAAAGCAAAAGACAAAAACTTTAGCAATCCATTTTTTCATAATCCGATTCCCCCTCCCGATACAAATCCTCTAATCAACCCAAACCCGCCTTCAAGCAACGAGGGAGCTTTTGCCAGATAAGCATAGGACAGGGTCCACAGGAAGGAAAACAGGAATGCTATCCCTGATGTTGCCAGGATGTCTCTAATCTCCTGCTTGCCCTTAACTTTACCCAACTCGATGGCTGCCGCTGTCCCTACCGCCATAATACCTGCCGCTACAAATCCTCGTGTCTCAGACCAGTCCAGATAATAGACGGCAAGCAACAGCATACCAGCGAAGGGAACTAAGAACAGCATCCCCCTGTCTACAGCATCGCGGATGGGCTCCTTGCCATTTTCTCTTTTGAATTTACCGTTAAACAGACTTAAAAAGCTTCCGAGAAATTTTCTAAATAGACAGCCGAACAAAAGACCGGCCAATGCTCCAAACATCATGTTGTAGGGGTTTAAACGCTCCATTGAGTCGGAGAAGGCGCTGATTCCTATGGCTATAAAGCATAACCTTCTTACAAAGTTTAACCCCATTTTTTCTGTCCTTCTATCCTTTTCCAAGTGCTTCACCTCCTATATGTTTCCAAAAATTGACCATGAAATTAGTACCGCTACGCCTACTGTTGTAGCAATAGGGATACTTAGGGCACTCCTCCCGCTGGTCAGCTCCCTGATAGTAATAATCATGGGCCCGATCGCCCATAAAACGCCTGTCACGCCAAACGCCACAGAGGTTTTCCAGCCCAATGCAAGGGAAAAACCAAGCCCAATCGTGCCGTAAATTAGTGCCCCACTGTAGCTGAGGCAGAAGGCTGATACGGTTTCTCTCATTTTTCTCTCTCCTTTGGACAGTTTTAAAACCGTCCAGATAAAAAATCCGATGAGAGGAATGACAAGTAGTCCGTAAGCAAGCCCGATAGCACTTGCAAGTAAGACAAACTCCAATCCTTTCTGTCCTGTCTTGTACAGATCAAGCCCTGTCTGCCCGAAAAACAGACTGAAGGCCACTGCCGAAACTGCGACGGAAAAATACCATCTTGTGGTGAGCAGGGAATTTTTCAATGTTCCCCCCGGGTTGATCATCATGCCAAAAATGGTCCTAACTAGCGATGGCTTAATATTTTCCATAGTTACACCTTCCTTTATCGGTTTCGTCAGGCTTGGTCCCCATTTCCGGTCGACTGGAGAATTTAACATATCAAACTAATTCTCTCCATTCTCCTTCATTTATCTTTTCACTACTTATAAACCGTTGCTTTGTCGGATTTGCTGAATTCACCATCCTTATAGAGGTAGAAATGCATGGTAGCAAAATTGTTTTTTAACTCATTAATGACATACATTCCTTTTACCTGAATTACGACAGATGGGCCGCTCAAGTTGTGGGCATAAATCGTAAAGGAACCGTCCAATTCGACTTTATTGCCTCTTTTATGACCCTGCACCAAACCAACAGATCCGAAAACACCACCGGGACCATCGACCTCGCCCTTATCTGTACCTACAAATTCTCCCCCATAGGGAACAACTATAAAGGTGACATATTCTGAAGTCATGTTTCTAACATATGCTTTAACACCGAAAGCATTTTTACCTACTACCAATTCACCCGGGTTGCCTTTAGTAGATTCTTTCTCGCCACAGCCTAACAAACCGAATACTAGTAAAACAAACATTAGCAATGCCATTTTCTTCATGCGCACCGCTCCCTTCTGCGAAAATTTAAGGAGCTCCACAAAACCTGATGGACCGGAAAACTTATCGGGGGAATTTATACCCCGCCACCACCGTCATACACAGCTTCAAAACTATCTGCGAATATTTTTTATTTCAACAAAGGACACTTACACCGGAACCAATAGAAAAATAGCGAACCACCGGTTCGAATTTTTTTTTAATTCCCGAACGCATCATCGTTGATCTTAGAGAAAAAACCCACAATGCGCAGATTAATATTGGGCTATACAGTTTCAGGCTGCTGAACCCGCCTGCCTCTATAGGCTTTACAAAATTTTGTTTTATCTGATGCAACGGCGCCGCACAACTCACAATCCATATAATCACCCCTCCAAATAGTTCACAGATGCGAGCAAAGTCACATCTTTGCTATGTTTGGTATAACACCCGTTTCGTAACGAAATTTGTCTGCAATGCTATCGATCTCCTGGCTATCAATTGCTGAATGAAGAACCTGTATTTTTTGTGTCCTTTTATTCGTTCCATAAGTCAGACAAATAAAATCGCACCCGATTTCCACGGCCTTTAAATGAACACCACCATGATTGAACTTGACGATTTTTGAACCCAAAAGAATGCCAAAACAGGAGATAAAAACTTCTCTGACTTCGCGGGGAGAATCCACCGCTTCTCTTCCATGCTCACCCACGTCTATCACTGCAGGCCGAATATGCATGATTTGGTTTTCGATAATTAGACCTGCCGCTTCCAGCTTTTTGTATTCAAGAACAGAAAAAACTGCGAGAAGTATCGTCATGGTTATTACCACTATTGACAGGATTTCTGCATTTTGCCCTGAGACGACATCCTTGATCAACATGAGCAAGCAGGCTATCGCTCCAAATATGCTTGCCCGTGTATAGATAAGTAGCCTTTTCTTGATTAATTTCAATTATCATCACCTCTTTTCTTTGTAAGCGTCAAATGACGCACACATATATCTGGCCAAACTCCTTATTAGCTCCCGACCAGCTTGACCCTCCCCGCCGCAAAGCCATGGCTGTACCTGACTCTATCTCAGGCTCCCCTGCACAGATTGTCCTGTAACAGCACAGCCCCCGCCGTGCCGGAGCAAGGCGGGGGCTGAAAGAATATTTTTAGCTTTTATGAACTCGGCAGTTGTCGGGGATAGTTGTTGACCAGGGCATTAGACTATCTAAAACGTCCTTGTCCGTGATCTTTAAGTTTGGCATCTGCT
>JAGXSS010000023.1 GCA_018334055.1 Peptococcaceae bacterium | reverse complement strand
TGTCACGCCGCTACCCGGGAAGGGTGCCGCGACCCACACGGGAGGTTGTAGCGCCGGCACAAAAACCGGCGACCTCGGCGGTCCTTGGGTTACGGACCTCATGGTTACGACCGGGGAGGGTCGGCGTGCCGTGTCACGCCGCTACCTACGAAATCAGCCTTGGACAAAAGGGCCTGTCCCTTTTGTCCGTTTGTCCGCAAGTACGCGCTCAATGCGTTCTTTTTCGGTAAGCGGAGCTCCATTTTCGCTAATGGCAATGCAAGCACCATTGATCATCCGTGTTCTTACTTTTCCCCGAGCAAAGCGGTTGCCCTTAAGATGCGGCGCATCTAGCAAGCCAACTTCGATGGCCTTCGCTATTACCCTAGGGTCGACCAATGCATCTCTACCTTGTCCTATACTTTCTATAGCACTGAGCAATAATTTAGCTTCGGCCATAAGCACCTCCCGCCGGGCGACCACTCGATGGTCAAGAGTGCCGCTAGGCGCATCATAAAGCTGATTACGGATGACACCGTGAATGATATGACAACTCTCAGTAACAACTTCCGGAGTTGCTGCAAAATTAGCCTCTGAGTATCCAACTACATGGACTATATGCGGCTCAAGATTCATCGCTAACGCTATGGACGAGGCAAGTTGCCCCTTAGCCATACTCATATTAGTTGAAAGGCTCATTAGGCCCGTACGCACCTGCCGCACTGGCGTAAAGCTGGCGTCCTGCAAGCTCTCTATGAGATCGCGTTTGGCCATCATTTTAGCCAAGTCCGCGACATAAGATGTCCCCATCGGTGTGTTGAACATAAACTGAGCCACGTATGTCTCTACGCCCTGTTTCTTAGCGTTTAGAGCAGCAAGGTACGCGGCAACCACCGCTACAGTATCTGGCGCCTCTCGCAAGCTCCAGTGATGAGACTCATTTACCTCGACAGGGATTCCTCGCTCGGCGTGCCAGGCCATGACCCTAAGGTTCTCGGGAATTGATTGGGCTGGTGGTCGGTCAGACCTGCCATCCAGGGCGTTATACCAGCAGAGGGGTACAGCGGCCCAGGCATTATTTATGACCTCCCTACTCATTTCTGCCCATAACAACAAGTCACGAGTTCCACTATAACAACGCATTAATGGGTAGTTGCCACAACGTGAAGCCTCGTAAATTCTGGCCAGGTCTTCCCTTGTGCGTACGGGAACCCCGCCTGCGCCGTGCTGTAAAGGGTCCATCTCGCTTGGTCTAAAGAATGAAAACTGGGCGTTTTGATCAGGGCCCAGTGACAGAACGTCCAAAACTTTGGCCTCGGATATTTTGCGGACACCTTCGATAGTATCAGCTAAGTCAGGCAGACCGAAATGGTGCCGAATTAGCGGGTAAGGCTGCCGTGCGGCTATACGTTCCAGTAACTGTTGCGGCGGAACTGAGAATCCTTGTTGTGAGTTCTCGCCTCGCAGGTACGCCAGCACCTCGGCTGGCCCGTCCTCACCACTAAAAATGCGGCTAAACATCCCTGTCTTGCCAGCTATCTCGGCCACCGGAGGTGTACCACCACAGATTAATTCTACAGAAGATAGCCCCGCTTCATACAAGGCCTCCTTCAGTTCGGCGAAGAGAGATTCCGCTACTTCAGGGGTAAGTCTATAGCTTACAGCAAGAACATCGGGGCGCAATTCCAGGCTAGCTGTGATAATATTGGGAATTGAGGTCGCTGGACCAAGAAAATGCGCATTATGTCCCACCTCTTCTGCTAAACGCAAAAAGGTCATAATACCAGCAACATGTACGCAATTACCCATCACTACCCCTAGGGTCTTCTTAGGCATCAAGCTTACCCTCCAATACCAATTGGCGAATCTGCTTAACTGAGAACGTGGAGATGCCCATAGTCTCAACCGTGCGGCCCTCAGCCCAGTAGTCTACGTCATGAATAACACTGGCTAGATGAATCATGCTGTCCATCATTGGGGTAGGCACACCAAGATGAGCCCCAATCGAAGCGATGGGCACCAAGCTCATGGGCACGTCTTCAGTTATATAGCGCATTAGCGTGGTAGGTGGGGCACTAATCCCTTTATATCCTATGTTAGCCTGCATTGCTTCGAATAGAGTACGCCCTGGCGCATCGTAGGCCACGTAGAGCCACTCGCGAGCTGACATCGCACGAATTCCCAATGCTGCGGCCACCGCGACACGCTCATTATCTAGCGTTTCTAGGACTTTGGTCACTGCGGGTGTGGCCCCATCCATGTAGAACTCGAATTCTCCATGTGTAGACTCGATACGCCCCGCATTAAGTATGGTGAGTGCGGGGTGAAAGATAGCCCCGATATTGTCTAACGAAGTTTTTAGCACATTATCCCCGGGAACGAACTGCGGGTAGACTGTGTTGAGCTTGTTTATTACCTCCGGCGTACGATAGCTCGGCATGGCCGCTACCGGAATTATATTCTTTATACCAAAGATGTGCACTTTGGCGGGGTTTAGCATGCGGCAAGCATATATAAGCGTAGACGCTTCGGAAACCAACACGTCAGCAACACAGCCATTGGAACGGATGGTATTAACGAATTCTAAAGCTCCACCGGTGCGTCCCGGATGCAGAACGACGATTTGGCCATCTACTAAATAGGGCGCAACAGCCTCAGCCATAGGGGCATGCCCGTTAGCCGGCACCACAACCATAATCAACTCAGCACCTTTTACGGCGAGCTCAATATCTGTTGTTACAAGCGCTAACCTCCCCACGCCTTCAACTTGCCCTGTGAGCTCAATGCCACCGGCAATCTGTATCGGCGCGATACGATCCTGGCTACGATTGTAAAGAGCGACCTCACATCCCTTAAGTCCTAGATGCCCTGCCATTGCCTGCCCACCATGCCCTGCTCCAAGAACAGCGACCCTGGGTAGATCGTGCTTAATTAGCTTCGAACGATACCTTGACTTGCGTACCCATGTTGTTGGCAATACCATCAGGCGTTCCTCCTTCTTTTATAATTGAAAAATTAAGGTAGCAAATCCTGTTTTCTCATCCTGTTGCCAAACCAAACCTATTATATCATTACCGGGGGGCTGTTAAGCGAATTTACCTAAGTCCTTTTGGGCACAAAGTGAACTGCGACTGTGTGTCGGTAGCTCCGTAGGGTTGGTCGTTAGGCCATAGGCTTTAGGCGTTGTCTCAGGCCTCGGGGTTTCTATATCAGTAGGACATAAAAAAGGAAAAGCCAAGAGCCAACGAGAAGAAATAGAGAGAGTTATTTTTGAGAGGAGATGGTAAAATGCGTTTACGTGTCGCGGTGGTTTACACCGCTGCAGAATCAAACCACCACAATTGTACCGCTAACCCGCACGGCGCAGAACAACTTAATAAGACTAGCATTGCCCTGAAGCAAGCTATTGAGGAGTTAGGTTACGAAGTGCACATGATCCCGGGTGACTTCGACCTGCTAAGGGCTCTCGGGCAAACCAACCCGGACGTAGTGTTTAACAATTGCACCGGGATTAATGACAAATCTAGTCAACCGCAGATAGCAGGCATGCTGGAGTTATCCAAATTCCCCTTTACAGGTTCCGGCCAAACCGCACACGTCTTAGCACTGTACAAGCCATTGACCAAGAAAGTACTCCTGTTCCACAATGTCTCTACCCCGGGCTTTGGGGTGGTATCAAAAATTGGTGAGCCCATGCCCACCAACATAAGCTTCCCGGTAATCGTTAAGCCGGAACACGAGGGCTCCAGCATTGGTATTTCGGCTAAGAGCGTGGTAAACTCACCCCAAGAGCTCAAGGAAGTCGTCGAGGAAGTAATCACGAACTTCCGCCAACCAGCCCTAATCGAGGAGTTTATATCCGGCCGCGAGTTCACAGTGGGCGTGCTCGGGGGAGAACAACCGCGCATCCTACCACCTGTAGAGATTCTCTTTAACGAAGGCAGCGGTTTCTATAGCCAAGCGATTAAGTCGCAGGACGGGGCCCAGACTAAGTGCCCAGCTGACATTCTGCCCGAACTCCAGAAGCGCATCGAAGCAACCGTATTGGGAGCGTTTAAGGCTCTGGAATGCCGCGACTACGCCCGCATAGACGTGCGCCTCGACGCGGATGGCATTCCCTACGTGATTGATGTGAATACTCTGCCGGGCCTGGAACCTGGTTATAGCGACTACCCCAAGGCAGCCAAAGCCGCGGGGATCGAGTTTAAAGAACTAGTGAAGCATCTGCTCCACAGCGCTTTAGCTAGGAAATAAACGAGGAACGAAACTGCGTCGAGAGCCCCCAATGACGTCTGAAATCAGCGACAAAATGGACTTTTCCCCTTTGTCCTCATTACAGCAGCGAATAGCACCGACAGATGGGTCGGCGTGCCATGTCACGCCGCTACCCGGGGAGGGTGACGCGACCCATACGGGAGGTTGTAGCGCCGGCACACGGGCCGGCGACCTCGGCGGTTGTGGTTACCACGCCGGGGTGGGTCGGCGTGCCGTGTCACGCCGCTACCTAGGGAAAACCGGCGCGCCGTATACGGGGTCGGCGTGCCATGTCACGCCGCTACCTGGGACGCTGCCTCCCCACCCTAAATCCCTTGACGATAGTTGCGGCTTATCCTACAATGTAATTGCTTAGGCTGGTCAGCGCCAGCATCTAGAAATATAAAAAGCGGTAGGAGATTGTGGTTGATGGACCCGAGCCCCTTATTGCAGCCTGCCCTCTTAATTGCCCTCATTTGGTGTTCTGCCTTCTTTTCCTCCATGGAAACGGCCTTGATGTCCCTCGGCAAGTTGCGTGTACGTCACCTCGTCGAAGAAGGCGTCAAGGGTGCCCGCCTCGTGGAACGACTATTAAACTCTCCCGGTAGACTTCTCGGCACCATCCTCATCGGCAACAACCTCGTGAACATCGCCGCTACTGCTATCGGCACGGTCATTGCAGTGGACTATTTTGGCGAAGGTCTGGGTGTGGCCATAGCTACCTTTGGCATGACGGTGGTCATCCTTATTTTCGGCGAGATTACCCCTAAGACCTATGGACTGCACCACAGTCAGCGCATTGCCCTCACCTGGTCGCCCTCGTTGAACATCCTATACGTAATATTCAACCCCCTGGCCAGACTTTTCGAGAAGCTGTCGCACCTAATCTTAGGGTTGATTGGCGCACCGGTGACCCCAAACGCCCCAACCTTCAGTGAAGAAGAACTACGCACTTTAGTCACCGTCGGCCAGGAAGAGGGCATCTTGCAGGCTGAAGAAAAAGACATGATTACGAGCATTATTGAGTTCGGCGATACACTTGTTAAAAATATCATGACCCCGCGCACCGAAATAGTCCGCGTCAGCCTCCGCACCAGCTACGAAGACCTGCTCGAGGTCGTGCGCCGCGATGGTTACTCGCGGGTTCCCGTCTTTGACAAGGGCATCGACGACATTGTGGGTGTGCTGCACGTTAAAGATTTAATCGGTGCTGCTAAAGAAAGCTTTGACGCCATCAACTACCTCCGCCCCCCCTACTTTGTCCCCGAGTTTAAGAAAGTCAGCGAGCTTTTAGCCGAATTTAAGCGCAAGAAAGTTCATCTGGCCATCGTCGTCGATGAATACGGCGGAACAGCCGGCCTAATCACCTTCGAGGACTTGGTCGAAGAAATACTAGGCGAAATCGCCGACGAGCATGATGAGGACGAGGTGCCGGAGTACGCATATATCGACGAGTGCACGGTCGAACTGTCCGGCACTATTGGCATTCGCGGCGCGTCAGAGATTCTTGGGGTGGAATTGCCGGAGGGCGAGTACGACACTATCGGCGGCATGCTCATGTTTCTCATGGGCACTATCCCCACCATTGGCGACAGCGTCAATGTCAATGGCGTGGCCCTCACCATTAAGGCCATGGACGGCTCTCGCGTCGATACAGTTACCGCCATTTTGAAGTCAGGCGAGTAAGGCAGGGTAAGACCTGGCTAGACCAGCTTTCCAGCTCTTCGCTCCGCCGTTTAAGTTCTTCCCAGGGCATAAAGCCCCCTTGCATCTTGCCCCCCTCCCGCACCAGTACCGCCCCAGAGGTTCTAAGTAGAAAAAGGCATCCCAAGTGGTCGCGCGACACTGGGGTGCTTAAATCATTTATAAGGCCGCAAAATTCTAGTTCTCCCAATGGCCCCGCGTCGACTATATCCACCTCCTCGCCCAGTTCTCGCCAGGCGGCCGCCCATAGCAATTCTAACCCCAATGCTCCGTCATTAGGGTTAATGTGCCCACCCATCCCGATGGATAATTTATGGTGCAAGCGTTCTTCGGACTGCGCTTTTAGGCGTGTGACTGCGAAGACCTCGCCCCCCTTGTTTAGAACCACGACGTAGGGAATCAACTGTCGGTAGAGAGGGTTGCCCTCCGCGCTATGGCGCGGGGTAAAGTGGCTCCCTTGCATCAAGAGGCGCAAAGTCGCCCTATCCACGGGCAAGAGACCCTCTCCCCCGAGGTGCCGCCCGACCAACTCCGCCGGTACAACTAACACTTCTTCCACCACTACGCCCCCCTAAGTATGCCTCACTAAGTACAGAGTTACTTCTTCTCTGTTGTGCCAGAGGTGCCTGCCGGCCTGCAAGCGGTACCGCTGTTCTAGCTTTCGCCGGCACTCCCGAATCAAGGGCAAGGGCTCATGCCCCATAAATTTTACGGTCATGAGCAAGGCGCCACCGCTCTTGAGACTACTTGCCAAGTGCAATAGTACCTCGACCGTGCCGCTCGCCTCCCGCCCCATGTCACAGGTGATAAGGTCAAAGGTATCGGCCAAGGGTTTGATATGCCAAGCATTTTGCCGGTGGTAGATGAGGCGGGGGTGCGTAAGCAACTCCCGGGCGAGCTCCCCGGTGTCCACCGCCGTCACATAGTGACCCCGTTTTAAAAGAAATGATGTCCAGCCGCCGGGCGCCGCCCCTAAATCAAGCACCTGTGCGGCGGCCGCGAGCTCAATATTAAACACCTCAAAGGCCTCCTCAAGCTTGTGCTCTGCGCGGCTAAGCGCGCCGCTTGGTCGCCCATAGTGGGCTGCCCCACCATTCCAGCGGCTCAAGTTTTGCACAGGCGAGGATAAACCTAAATACGCCCTCTGCTTGGCGATGAGCACACTGAGCACAATCTGGGGATGTTTTGTTTCCGGCAGAAGGCCCCGAGTCAAGAGCACCTCGTCTAAAGCAACCTTCACCTCCGCCGCACGATAAGGGCAGGCCTCATCCATAATCCGGCATTGCACCGCAACCTTTGTGCCCGACTCCGCTGCCGCGAGCAAGGGGGTGGCAGCAGCAACGAGCAAGGGCAGGTCCATCAATGTATGGCCAACCTCCGCTACATGCTCTACAGGGAATCGGTGCCGCAAAAATATCGGCGCACCCACGTCCTCGGCCGCGGCAAGCAATACCCCGGGCGCGAGCACCAAAAGCTCGTAGTGCTCCTTGGGGAGTTGTAATTCTTTCTTAAGTTCACTGACAAAGCGCGGGTCACAGGTCAACACCAAGCCCTTAGTCACCGTGGCACACCCCCTTTGCACCGTTCATACCCCTAGGTAAAACAAACCCGGTCGGCTTAATGCCCACCGGGTCTATGGTCTTTCTAGGCTCTCTTAGGCTCAACCTTGCCGGTGCTCGCCCTATCCTGCCAATCCACCCAGAGGGAGCTGGCCACAAAGATTGACGAGTAAGTTCCGACCAAGATACCGATGACCAAGGCTAAAGCAAAGGGGCGTAGCGTCACTCCGCCGAAAATGAGTACGGCGCCAATCGCCAGCAAGGTGGTGAGCGAGGTGTTGATAGTGCGCATCAAAGTCTCGTTAATGCTACGGTTGACCAAGCCTTCGACATCGGTGAGGCGCCTGGCCTTTTGCAGGTTTTCGCGGATGCGGTCAAAAGTTACGATGGTGTCATTCACCGAGTAACCGACGATGGTGAGGATGGCGGCTATAAACTCACTGTTGATTTCGATGCGCAAAAGGGAGAATACCGCCAGCACCATAAAGACGTCATGCAAAAGCGCGAGCACCGCCGAGATGGCGAACTTAAACTCAAAGCGCAAAGTAATGTAGATAACCATACCGATGGAGGCCAAGAGGAGGGCAATGGCGGCGTTGCGCACCAGCTCCACGCTAAAGGCCGCGTCCACCCGAGCAGCCGACTCAAGCACCGCTTCGGGCCACTTAGCCTCGAGGGCATTGATGGCGCCGGTAATCTTGGTTTCGTCTATCTCCGAGGTGCGTATCTGTACCATGGTGGTGGCGGCTACACCATCGCGCACCTCACGGATTTGCACTTTGTCAAAATGAGGCAGCACGACATCTCGCACTTCGGCGACGGTAAAGGCTTGCTTGAGGTCCATTTCGATGAGGGTGCCGCTCCGAAAGTCAATGCCTAGGTTGAGCCCGCGGAAGAGCAAAAGCCCAATCCCAAGAATCAAAATGGCGGCAGAAACGCGGTAGAAAAATTTGCGGCGTCCGATAATGTTAAGGTTAAAATTAAAATTCAAGTTCGCCACCCCCTACGCGCCAAGCGCTTTGGCGCCGGCCACTAATTTGGCATTAAGCATAAGCGAAATCAGGAAACGGGTGACAAAAATGGCTGTGAACATGCTGACGAGAACACCTAGCGATAGCGTCACCGCAAAGCCGCGCACGGGACCCGTGCCAAACCAGTAGAGCACGCCTGTAGCAATGAGCGTGGTAATATTGGCGTCTAAGACGGTCAATATAGCGCGGCGAAACCCGGCATTGACGGATACGCGCAGGGAGCGCCCGCCCTTCAGCTCGTCCTTGATGCGCTCAAAAATAATGACATTGGCGTCCACCGCCATACCTATACCGAGGATAAGACCGGCAATGCCCGGCAAGGTGAGGGTGGCATTGATTGCTGCCAGCAGCCACATTACCAGCAAAGTGTACACTGCAAGAGCAATGTTGGCGGCCAAGCCAAACCCGCGATAGTAGGCGAGCATGAGCAAAACGACCAAAACAAGGCCAATGATGCCGGCATCGACGCTTCTGTCGAGCGAAACCTGGCCCAAAGTGGGCCCGACACCGCGGAAGTCCCTAATCTCAAGTGCCACCGGCAAGGCGCCGGAACGGAGCATAATGGCTAGGCTACGCGCCTCGGCTAGCGACTGAAGCCCGGTGATACTGCCTTCGGCGCCAACCTCGCCTTCAATGGTGGGAGCAGAAATGACTGCGCCGTCAAGGGTGATGACCAATCTGCCGCCGATATTGGCCCGAGTAAAGTCGCGCATTAAGCGGCCGCCCTCTTCGTCGAACGTAATCGAGACATGGGGACGATTTCGTTCATCTAGTTGCTCTCGCGCGTCGCGGAGGCGGTCGCCGGCTAAGAAGACATTGCCTTCGACATTTCTAAATTCCAGCAAGGCTGTCTTGCCAATAATACTTAAAACTTCTTCTTGGTCACCGTAGCCGGGGAGAGAAACGCGAATACGCCGCGCGCCTTCGCGCACTATTTCGGGCTCCGCTACGCCTAAGCCGTCGACACGCTGGCGGAGGATGGCCACCGCGCGCACCATAGCATCGTCGTTGATGGTGGGCACTTGCTCGCTGGGCACAGCCTCAAGCAGCACCATAATGCCGCCGTCAATATCAAGGCCGAAACGGATGGCCTCGCCGAGCGGTGCTGAAGAGTAGTATGCCGCCCCCCCTATCAAACCTAGGACCAGCAAAAAAACGAGGACATACTTGATGTTCACCTTGGTTCCTCCTTAGTAGCTCTACATAGTTCTAAGCACTCCGCATAATTATAGCCTTTCTTGACAAGGTCGGTCAACAAGAAAAGCTCTATCCTTTTACCTTTTGACTTCTTGATCTCTTTTCACCACCATTCCCCCAATGCAGTTGTCATACAAAAATCTGTCTATATTGGAATAGTCGTTCGTATCATAGAACCGAGTTAGACGCTCATTGAACTCCAGGAGGTTTCCTTCTCGAATGCTTAAAATCCCCTTTCCCTCTGCAATCAATAGTTTGTTTGCCATCAGTGTAGCCGTTCTCTTGTTTCCATCCCAAAATAGCTGGGAACGGCATCCCCACAGAAAAAGCTTAATGGCACGAGAGGTTGCGGTCGGAGCACTTAATATGCCTTCCATTTCTTTAACCACTACGTTTCTAAGAGGAACATCGGGAACGTAATTGGTTCCAGATATCCTTACATCGCCGGTTCTTAAAACACCCCAGCTAAGGCTTTCATTTCTTGATACATGACCATTAATTTTGCAAATATAATCGAGATCCAAGGGACTTCCAATGGTATCTAGAATGAAGCGCCAAGCGTCTCTCAAATTTAAGATTGTTTGGATGTCGCCAAGCCTTACCGACCCCACATTGACTCCATCTAAAATTGTCTGCGTTTGTGGGAATGTAACGTTACAACCTTCCAGCCGAGCACTGTGGTAGATGTTTTCTACCAAAAGCTTCTTAGCCACAAAGATGTTTTCTTCAACCGTCATCTTGAATTTATCTTCCATGACATTTACTTACCTCTCTTTTTTGCTCCGCTCATTTTACCCTATGTATTACAACAGAACCCTCTAATGCGATCAGCACTGTGGCCAAAACCTCACCGGAGCTAAGATCGTCCGTGGCAATCACTAGGTTAGCATGCTGCTTCGCCAAAGCCAGCACCTGCCATTGTTCGTCAAGCTTTTCTTGTCCCCAAGAAATCCGGCGCCGTTTTTTCGCCGTTTCGAGATTGCAACTTAAATATATTAAATAGTCCGGGGCCAGACGCCGAAAAAAACGCGGCGAAACCGAATGCTCCTGGGGGATGTTGACAGCCTGGTAGCCGTGGAGTTTGAGCGCTTCTACCAAGGTAGTCTTGCCCGACACACAGTTGCCCACTACCCCCACGACGAAAGCTAACACGGCACGTTGACCCTCATCGTGCGCACCTTGGTTTCGCCGTCATACTCTCCGACCTGCAGCACGAAGATGGCCATGTCATCGCAGGGGCGCGCCTGGTCGCGCCGCGTGGACTCGGCGAGCATGACATTGGCCAGAAACTCCGGTGGGTCGATGTGGGCCTTGATAAAATCCATAAATTCCTCATCCGTCCAAGGCTTACCCCTCGACCTGCCGGCATGGTAAATCCCATCGGTCATGCCGACAATGGCCAGGCCTCGCTCCATCGGAAACTCACAAATGGCCGGCTTCATGCTGCGGTGTACGCCAATAGGCTGGTCGGTCGAGGCTAAAGTCATGACGGTGCCGCCCTGCATAACAAATAGCGGCGGACCGGCATTTTGCGAGATGACGATACTCTGCGTTTCAAAATCGGCCGAAGCGATGGTGAGGGTGGACGAAATTTTACCGTCACGAAGAGCGTAGAGCATGTCGTGAACGGTGCGCGCCACAGCTCCATCGCGCGCGCCTTCAGCGATAAGGGCGGCGGCTTTAGAGACTACCAGCCTGCTGTTCGTGCGGGCGGACTTGCCGCTGCCCTGCGCATCGGCCAAAATTACCGAAACCCCACCCTGCGGTCTCTCGGTAATTTCCAAAGAGTCGCCACTCTCGGAGTGAGCGTACTTGTTAGTCTTGGCAACCGCAATCCGTACTTCCAGCACAAACAGCCCTCCTCTGCTTTTAGACTTTAATATTAACATCCTAAGGCGTCAAATGCTATGAGTTAGCCCATAAAAACACCACCTCCCATGGCCGCCCCGAGACGCTTACCCCAAAACACTTTTTCAAAGAGCGCCGCACGGGCGAGGTGGTTCATGGCGGTAGAACGCCGCTGCAAGATAGGCAGTGTTACGCCACCGGCGAGATAGAGCATGCTGCCGCCCTCGCCTGCCTCTACCCTGACGATAGCCTGTAACAAGAAGTACCCGTAGGCAGAGTCGCCATCGATTAGCGGAGCGTGCACTTTGAGGGGCACAAAAGTGCGGCCTACGCAAAGCGGCAACGGCACGAGGTTCCGCTTGCCACAGACAAAATGTGCCGCATTGGCCAAGGCGCGCCGGTCGAGCGCGTATTGCCGGCAGGCCTGCTTAACCACTGTACCGATGGTAGTATTAACATCGCACTGGCTTTCTCCATAGACCAGCCTCGTCACCATGCCGGAAGCGGCGTAGCTTGGATAAAATGCGAGTAGCGCAGTAAAATCAATAGCCATAAAAACACCTCCCTGCCTGCCATCATACTTGGCCAAAGTTGCAGGGAGGTTGTAATTGCTAACATTTATGGGATAATTATATTAGCGAATAGGTCGCTTGGGGGTTAAAAGCATAACCCAGTCCTCGTTTGGTCAGTACCCAAGGGGTGGGCGGGGGTAGCTTCTGCCTAAGGCGCGACACCTGCGCCTTGACGCTGTTTTCGCCCCCATAAAGCCCCTGCCCGCCGGTAATAGCACTGTAGATTTGGCTCGGGGTAAACACCCGTCCGGGATGCTCGGCAAGTACAAAGAGAATGCGCATCTCTTGCGGAAATAGTGCCAGCAAGCGGCCGCGGTAGCGCACCTCCATCAGGCTGCGGTTTATGACTAAACCACTGCCTAGACTCTGGGTCATTTTTTGCGCCAACCTCATGGCCGGCACGACACGCTCGCCCGCCAGCCCCAGGCGGCGCAACTCCGCTAGGCTGGGCTTGCCTGCCGCCACCCTCCTTAGGCGACCGTGCTCGGCCATCTCGCGCATCACTTGGTAGACCGCCCCAACATCAGTCTCGCGGCACTCCAGCGCCAAGGCCGCCTCCCGCACCAGTTCTGGCGCGCCTCCGGTCCAGGCATAGAGGGCCAAGCTCACCCGGTCACGCTCCGGCTTTTTTAAAAGCGACGCCACTTCGCGCAAGGTAAAGTACCCCAGGTGCAGCTTGGAACCAGCCCACGGCTCACGCGCGCCCATCACCACATAAACCGAGGTCAAGGCGGGCACAAAGAGGCGTTCGCTCCGCAGGGCCTGGCACAAGGCCTCTAACTGGCCCCTTTCCGCAAGCGTAAGATGCTCCGCGCTATCAATGAGCAGCACCACGGGGGCCGACGGAGCCAGGTCACGCAAAAAGTGTTGCACGGACGTAGAAGAGCTCCATGAACAACCGATTTTTTCACCAAGTTGCGGAACAATAGGGCCACAACTGGCGGCGGCATTGACATACACCAAGGGCCCCGCACAACCGGCGGCCAATTTGCTCCCCACTTGGGCCAAGAACAAAGTAAGCCCCGCCCTAGGCTTCGCCTCCACCAACACATGGCCTTCTTCCTCCGCCAGCGCCAGCGCCGCCGCCAGCGCTTCGCGCTCCACCCTCATACCTTCACCTCGCTTTTGTACTCGCTTTTGTCCACATCATATACGAACATATGTTCGTAGTCAAGCCTCCTTGTCCAATATGACAAAACATAGGACGTCGTACCCGTCGTCGCCGCCCTCGTCGCCGCCCGTCCCCTTCCACGACCATAACCCTACCGCAATAAAGGACGGCGGTGCAATTGGGTCTGCACCCCTCTTTGTAGACACGCTTAGTGGCAACATAGCCAGGTTGCTCGGGGAATCCTGATTCTTTCCCTTCCCCCTAGGGGGAAGGGAAAGAATGGAAAGAATGGTAGACGCTTTTGGCTACATTCTCGCTCCCTTTTCCCCGTAATGAAAATGCTTTTAATTACCAGCCATTTTTAGTCGATAGTCCACGGGCGATAAATTCTGTAGTCTCGATTGAAATCTCTCGTTGTTATAGAAGGTCAAGTAGGTTTGGAGCTTCTCCAAAAACTCCTGCTCCGTGTCGAAGGTGTCGTTGTAAAACCACTCTGTTTTTAGATGACTAAAAAAGGACTCTACCACAGCATTATCTCCCGGACAGCCAGCACCGGACATACTTACGGTTATGTTGTAATCCGCGAGGAGATCGGAGTATAAGAAAGATCGATATTGGGAGCCTCGATCACTGTGCA
>JAGXSS010000022.1 GCA_018334055.1 Peptococcaceae bacterium | reverse complement strand
AGGTCGCTAACCAGTGTAGGTGAGCAAACTATATCTTTACCGTGATGGGCGAAAACCCCGACCTAGCAGATGTTGCGCAAGACTTGACAACATCTCCATTCGACAGACTCACCCTTTCCCCTTTTCAACAGCATCAATGCTTTAGATTACAGCACGAACGCGAGCTACTGCTAACGAAGTGTGCCGAGGGGATTTGCACACAACGTGGATTTCAATGAAAATTTATTATTTTCCCAGCAGGAATGTGTTTCTATAGTGGAGAAATGTGTCTACGCCGACTAGCTATTGCCATGTCAGCCTTCTTTACCAAGGACCTTTCACGCCATAAGCGTTTGTTTATAGTGTCCTCCTTGTCAAGACAATGATTTGCGATTTTATAGTGAACCAGATACTCCCATGCATGGTCTTGCGATTACACCTTGGCGGGAATCAAGGGCGAGCATAGCGAGTTCATCTTGACCCTTGATTCCCTTACCACCCAATATCCTGGTGTATGCCGGTCTGTATACATAGACCGGCTGCCTTCCGGCGAGGACGGGGTTTGGGGCGATGCTTGGACGAACATGATTCAACCTTTTTGGGCACTACCCTTGTTGGCAATCGCCAAGTTAGGCATTAAAGACATCATGGGCTATTGCACCATGGTTTTACTGTATACCGGAGCGGTAATTTCTCTCGCCATGTTGCTCCTTTAAGTTGCTGAGTTAAGGCAGGGGCGATGATTGTAAAGAAGCACCACCTTCGCCTAGACAAAGGTGGTGCTTTAACTTGCAGCGCATCTATACAGCTCTTCTCTATCCCTCGATCAGTTCGACATTGGCGCGCGGGATGGTCACGATTTCGCCGCTCGCGAGTTTGGCGGTTAGGATGCGGACTTTAGCGCCTGTTTCGATAACTTGGAGTTCGGGCGGCAGGGTGTGCACGGTGGCCAACTTGCCAAAGTAGGGCTCCCGGATGATACGGATGGCAGTGCCGGCTTCCATGCCGGCATCGGTGTTTCTCGCTTTGGCCTTGGCGAGATTCTCAAGCGGGACAATAATCTCGGGGCGCATGACGCCGGCGCGGATTTGAGTGGCGCCATTGATGGAAGCCATTTTGCCGTCAAGGCTCTTCAGCAAGGCGAAAGTGCGGTCTGCCATGTTGATTTGCCCAAAACCTTCGGTAAGAACGAGCGTGATGGGGATGTCTTCAGCCCCGGTGATGGCGACCCCGATATCATGACCGAGGTACTCGATCAAGTCCGTGTCGATGATGCCCCCGGCGACAATGCCTGCGGCACCGACGGAGGCCGCTTTGCGGAGCGCATCGGCGGTGACCAAGGAGCCTCCCACTACGACCTTACCCTTGTGCTCCGGCTTGATTTTTTCGCCGCTCAGGATATCACTGTTGGTCTTGGCGAGCATCACCAAAACCCCCTGCGTTTCACCACCGACGCCGAAAATACCTTGAACCAAGGCGGCTGGAGTCTCTACGACCACACCCTCCCTCGCCATTACTTCGATGACCCGGCCATGGATGTAGGCGGGTATGGCCACCGGAACAGCCGGACGGCGCAGGGTGACGACCCCGGTCACGGGCGAGACATTGTCTACCGTGCCATCGATAGTAGACTGGACAGAGGCGTTAAATAGGCCAAAGAAGCTGGACTTCTTGGCGATGGTTTCTCCCTTGGTAACTTTATCGCCCTTCTTCTTCAACATGAACTCGATGATTTCGTCACCTTCGACGCCAAGTTGGTTAGCAACATTAACCGTGTCGGGATCGCCCGGAATGTGGGTGCGCGCCACGATGTCGTGGGGTTTGACCACATCGCCCAATTTAACGGTTACTTCCCCCAATATCGGGAGGCGGCGACGCTTCTGCACTAGTACGGACTCGGTGACCAACAACCCTGGGGTATATGCACTAGCCATTAATGTATTCCTCCCTTAACCAAGGTACTTCTGTAGGATGTCCATGGGGTACGCATCGAGAGCCTTGTACCATTCCACAAGTTTAGCAATGCGTTTCTTTTTATCGGCAGGCAAGCCTAGGGGGTGACGGCCGCGAGCGTCAATGATTACGCCAACGACTCCGCCCAAGATCTTGGCCTGTACTTCGTGGCCCTTGCCTTTGCCGAGGTCAAAGCCACGGGCGGGGCGGGCAACCAATTCCGCAGTCTCGTCTTCCCCAAGGGGGATGAGGTGCATGGTGCCGAAAAGAGCCTTATGCTCGTAGGTCTTGCCGGAGGAGGTGGTGACCTTGACTGTTACGCACTCGTCGCCTTCCTTGCCGTGGCCGACGGGAGCAATAGCGGTACCAAGGCGAATGAGGCAATCGCGATCAAATACTTGTTGCGCGGCTTCGGGGTTGACGCTCGAGAGAACGCCAAGCTGGGGCATCATAAAGATAGAGTCTACGGCAAGCTCGGTGATCCCTTCGGGCACGAAGGCATCGAGCATCATGAGGGCACTTTGCACACGGCGCGGCGCATGGGAGAGCACGCCGCCCGAACCGACAATCATGCCTAGACCCATGAGATCGACTAAGGTTGCTCCGGAGCCGGATTGCTCAAAGGCTTCGGCGATATCGCGCTGCACTTGCACGCCGCGCAGGCCGATGGCCAAGGACTTGTGGTGCTCAAAGGCCAGGCGCAGGGCCTCGCGCGCAATAGCTTGCTCAATCACTAATTCCTGCATGGTCTGCGGAATGGTGGTGGGGCGAATCATCTTATTGCGAATGCGGTTGCGCAAGTCGGCTGGGTCGATATCAAACGGCATCCAACGCATGATGTTATCTAGGCCTGACTCTAGCATGACATTGCAGATGCTGTAACTCATGCCGAGGTTGGCGCTAACGGTACGATTAAAGGTGTCGGCAAAGACCGAGAAGACATCCGTGGTGGCACCGCCGATATCCACCCCGACGACTGTCATTTGCTTCTGGCTGGCTACCGTCTGAATCATTTTGCCAACGGCCCCGGGGGTGGGCATGATGGGTACTTCTGTCCAACTCATCAATTTGTTGTACCCGGGCGCCTGCGCCATGACATGCTCCATGAAAAGGTTGTGAATCTCCTCGCGCGCCGGGCCTAAAACTTCGCGCTCGAGTACCGGGCGCAGGTTGTCCACCATTTTTAGGTCGGTCTTTTCAGCCAAAGTGTTTTCGATGTATTTGCGGGCGTCCTTGTTACCCGCATAGATGATTGGTAGGTTAAAACCAATGCCGAGGCGCGGGCGTGGCTCGGCTGCAGCTATAAGCTCTGCGAGCTCTACCACATGGGTGATGGTGCCGCCGTCAATGCCACCGGACATAAGAATCATGTCTGGGCGCAACTGGCGAATGCGCTGAATCTTTTGGTAGGGAAGTCGATCATCATTGATGGCGATGACGTCCATGACGATAGCACCCGCTCCAAGGGCAGCACGCTCAGCGCTCTCCGCGCTCATCTGTTTGACAACGCCGGCCACCATCATCTGGAGGCCGCCGCCCGCGCTGCTGGTAGAGAGATAGATATCTGCGCCTACCTTGCTATCACGTTGGGGCGTGATGATTCCGTTTTCGTCCTGGAAAGTCCGACCCATCAACTCCTCGATTTCGTGAATGGCGTTACGGGCCCCCATGGTGACATCTTCAAAGGGAGCCTCAACGGTGGTCGGTGCCTCACCACGACAAACCAGACGGTAGACACCATCCACCAATTCAATCAAAATAGCCTTGGTGGTTGTGCTCCCGCAGTCTGTAGCGAGGATTGACCTGAGTTTACGGTCCTGCTCCATATTTTTGCTAATCCCCCTTTAGGTAATCTCGCGATCATAGTGATTATAACAAAATTCCCTAGCGAGCACAAAGAAATTTCAAACCCCCAACCTCTAAAGATACAACAAGATTTCCCCAATCCCTGCTAAGTGCAAAAAAATACACGCTCATCTGAAGAGCGTGAAAATTGGTTACTTCTTGGCGCGCCGTTCAATGTCGCGGGTCTCAAGCATGGTCATAAGCCGCTCGACATTTTCGCGGTCGGACAAAAGGTGCGATAACTCTTCGAGTAGCTGCTCCTTGACAAAGAGGGAACCAAAAGGCGCAACGGCAAAAAGGGCCTGCCCCGTGACAAAGGAAAGAGGCTTGCCCATTTGCAGAAAGAATAGCGTGGGCGTGATGAGGTCATACTTTTCAATTTTTTGCACCACTGCGAGCAAGATTTCATCGCGCCGCTCAGGGGTTATTTCGAAATTGGCCATAATTCTGTTCACCTATCCTTTCACATACTACAGACTGAACCCGTGCCTGACAAGGTCACTTCTTGCCCTCATCCTTGCTCATCTGTTTCTCTACAATGGTCAGCACTGCTACTTTATTGTCAGGAGCAAAATAGATAAATTGACCGGGCACCAAGAAGCGGCGCAAACCACGGTGGGCATAGTCAAGTAAGATGCCATCCGGAAAACGCAGCACCGACTTAAATTCTACCCATGGCCGATAGAACGTAAATAGCCCCGTGCGAATAATGACGCCCTTCGTGGTCAGTTGGTAGTCCGAAGGGAAGATAAAGGAGTGAAAAGAGATAAGAACGACGGCTAAGCCAAAAGCGACCCAGAGCATCTCCCCATAGATTAGGTAGATGAAGCTGAGAAAGGCGAGAACGCTAAAGATGAACATCCGCCCGCGTTTGGTATTTTGCCTAAGAGGGGCCACCGACCAGCTAAGCAGTGTCTCGCCCTGGGGATGAGGAGCTTTCTCTATGTTTTTTGTGTCTTTCTTACTCTTGTTCTTAGCCACAGCCAAGACCACCCCTCATCTATTATATCCAATTATCCCCTAGACACCATGCTGGGGCTCATGCCGACCATAGTTAACGGCTGCCGCCACAAAAGCAGTAAAAACGGCATCATAGTTATGTTCTTCATTCCACATGCACTCAGGATGCCATTGCACACCCACGGCAAACCTAGCATCGCCACTCTCGATGGCCTCCACCACCCCGTCAAGCGCCTGTGCCGAGATGACAAAACCAGGCGCTACCTTGCCTACGGCCTGATGATGAAATGAATTTACCCGCAACGAGTCCGCTTGAAAGATCGCCGCCAACTGCGTGCCTTGCCGCAAGGTCACCGCATGGGTCATGTAGCTACGCGGGGCTTGTTGCTGATGCAACAAAGATTTAGCGACCGTATGCGGTATATGCTGGATGAGCGTGCCCCCTGCCGCCACATTGAGCATCTGCACGCCCCGGCATATGCCAAAGAGTGGCATGTCGCGCCGCAAGGCTTCCTTTATTAGCGGTATTTCGTAAGCATCCATTAGGGGATGGATCTTGCCGAGTCCCATCTCTGGCTCTTCGCCAAAAAACAGGGGGTCCACATCGGGTCCACCGCTGATGAGGAGACCATGAACTAGGTCGAGGTGCTGGTGTATGTCGGCCAACGCGCTTAAACAGGGGAGCAAGATAGGCAGCCCCCCGGCCTTCTTGATGGCCTCAATATAGGTGTCATTTTGGCGGTGACGGCCCTCTGGCCAATCATGGTAACAGGTGATACCAATGATGGCCTTCGTCACTTGGACCTCCAGTGCAGAGCCTGGTCAGCGAACAGAGCCGGGGTGCCGCCGGTGTGCCAGAACAAGACCCTAGCACCCTTGGGGATAACGCCTTTTTTCGCCAAATCGAGAAGCCCTGCCCCAGCCTTAGCCGTATAGACCGGGTCCATAATAACCCCTTCCAGGACGGCAAAAGTGCCGAGCGCCGCGCTTGAGGCCGGGGTAGGCAATCCGTACCCCTCACCGACATATTCATCATAAACCACTATGTCTTCGGGGGTAACCTGCTCTGCTACGGCAGCGCGGGCGAGGGTGCCCACACAAAGCTCGTAAATCTCTCTTGCCAAGCGCTCTTTGGCTCTACTGACACTGATGCCAATCACGCGGCAGGCTAAACCATATGCCTTTATTCCGGCTATCAATCCGGCCTGGGTGCCGGCTGAGCCGGAGGCGTGCACTATGTAGTCAAAAGTGACCCCTTCTTCTTGTCCCTGCGTGATGATTTCGGCAATCCCTCTGATGTAACCGACCGCACCGATGGGGTTTGACCCGCCGAGCGGGATGGTATATGTCTTTCGCCCCTGCGCGTGCAAGGTACTAGCTAGCTCTTCCATTTTCGCCGCGACTAGCACCGGGTCGTCTACCCCTACAAAATGGAGCTTAGCGCCAAGAAGCACATCTAGGTATAGATTGCCCTGCCGTACATCGATTGGCCTGCCGGAAAACGCCAGATGACACTCTAGACCATACTTAGCGGCGGCGGCAGCCGTCATACGACAATGGTTGCTCTGCGGACCACCGGTCGTAAGGAGCGTATCGGCGCCTTTCGTGAGGGCATCAGCTAACAAATACTCCAATTTACGCGCCTTGTTTCCCCCCATAGCTAGCCCCGTACTGTCATCGCGCTTAATATAGAGATCGATGCCAAGAAGCTCCCCCAAACGAGGCAGTTTTTCGAGAGCCGTGGGGGTGTGCGCTAATTTGACTCTGGGTAGGTGCTCTAACATCTCCATCGCCCCCTGTCAAGGTAAAGAACCTAAGCCCTGCGCCTAGGTTACTTAAAAAGGAATGAGCCCCAGTGAAATTTGCAGTGCGGCATTTACTCTCTCCATGACATCACTCTCTAAGTGGGCAATCTTGTGGGTCAGGCGCTGCTTGTCTATGGTGCGGACCTGCTCTAAGAGAATGACTGAGTTGCGCTCCAAGCCCGTGTCCAGAGATGATAGTTCAACATGAGTAGGCAGACGAGCTTTATCGATCTGGGAGGTGATGGCGGCGATCACCACCGTGGGGCTGTACTTGTTGCCCACATCGTTTTGCACGATGAGCACGGGGCGAACCCCCCCCTGCTCCGAACCAACCACCGGGCTCAAGTCAGCATAGAAAATGTCGCCCCGCTTGATATTCAACCTAGCTCACTCCCGACACCATACGCCTAGGCAACATCTCCATAGCCTCGCTTTCCAAGACGAAGCTCTCCCGCGCAATTTGCAGGTTAACTTCAGCCATCTCCAAATACCCCCTCTTCAGGGCATCATGAATGTGACGGCGCTTCTCAGTTTCTAAATATAGCCGCATGGCCTCACGAATAATCTTACTGCGATTACCTTTGACGGCATGGACAAAGCCGTCTACCTCCTCGAGTAGTTGCGCAGGCATGGTAATCATGATGCGTCTCGTTACGGCCAAGTCAAACACCCCTTCGCTCACGGACAAGCGTACATCTATACCGATTATATATACGCTAGTATAAGTGTGTCAACAAACGTGCTGTTCATGCATTCAATTTGTAACTTCGCGACTTCTGCAGTTCCCTTTAAGAATAGCAAAGCTACCCTTAGACGGGTAGCCCTAATTGGTTGTTTCCGAGCTCTTTATCTGGTGTCAAGACTAGGCAGTGCCTTGCGTTTACCCCGCGCCGCGCAGGCCTCCATGGCGTTTTGCACGTGCTGCTTCGCCCGCTGTTCTGCCAGCAACCCATCACGCTTTTCAATCGCCTCGATGATGGTGAGATGCTCGTCCCAAGCCGCACTTTGTCGCTCCGGCGTATCAAGGCTGACGTAGCGCAGGCAACTTAGTTGCGAAGCATAGGTTTCCATGAGCTGCATCAGGCGCGTGCTGCGGCTAGCACGATTAAGGATATTGTTGAACTCCGCAAAAATGCGCGAGTACTCGGCAAAGTCGCCGAGCGGGGGCTTTTTGGCTTTAAGCTGTTGAAGCAGCTGCAACTCATCCTGCGTGATATGCTCCGCCGCCATCTTCGCCACCAGCCCCTCGAGAACCGAAAGAATGCTGTATATCTCAATGGCGTCCGCAAGCTTAAGGCCGACGACAACCGTACCGCGCCGCGGGACTGATGTTGCGATGCCGTCCTTTTCTAACATGCGCAAAGCTTCACGTACGGGTGTGCGGCTGACCTGAAGTCGCTCGGCTATTTCGCTCTCAACCAGACGCTCCCCTGCCTCTAGGTGTCCTTTCATGATCGCGTTGCGCAGGCTTTCGTACACTAGGTCGCGGATAGGGCGCAAATCCGTTATCATGATGGGGCTTAGAACCATGGGCTACCTCCTAGCTTAAGAAAAACGCGCACTTAACTCCAAAATAGTCTCTTTCATCTCGGCGACAGGAGCGGCTAGACCCGTCCAAATCGTAAAAGCAGCCGCACCTTGATAGATGACCATGCCGAGACCATTCGCGGTTCTGCATCCTAAGGACGCAGCTTCGCGCATCAGCCTTGTGGTGATTGGATTATATATAATATCGCAAACCAACGGGGTGCTGTCAAGGAGCGGCGGGAGCGGAGGGAGCGGGCTATCGTCAATGTGGGGAGACATGCCGACGGCGGTGGCGTTAATGATGACGTCGGCCTCTGCTAGCGCGTCCTGAATATGAGTTGTTCCCAGTCGCAAGCGGCTAGCTTTATAGGAGTAATGTTCGTCGATGGAGTCGGCTAGGTTTGCCGCAGCGGCTTCAGATATATCAGTTAAGGTGATGGCTTTAGCTCCCTTGGCAGCTAAAACCGTCGCAATGGCGCGACCGGCTCCCCCACAGCCCAACACGAAAAAGCGTGTACCGGGAATGTGAATTTGCTCGTCCTGCTCGAGATATGCCGCAAACCCAAGGCCGTCGGTGTTGTAGCCGATGAGTTGCCCGTCGACGACCTTTAAGGTGTTAACGGCGCCTATGGCGAGAGCGGCGGTGTCTATCGCGTCTAAATACTGCAGCACCTCTATTTTATTGGGTTTCGTAACGTTACAGCCCGCGAAGTTCATGCGCCGAATTCCCTGCAGCACATCCCGCAGCCCGTGAGGAGTGACTTCGATGGGGAAGTAATAATAGTTTAGCCCCGCCGCCTTAAAGGCGCGGTTCTGCATCGCCGGCGAGAAGCTCTGCTTGAGGGGATATCCCAGCAGGCCAACTAACTTTGTTTCTACGTCAATCATGCTAACTCTCATTCTTGGCGGGCCTCTTGGTCCATCTAGTTAGGACACCCTTCCAGTCCTGCTGACTGACGAGCATAATAACCGTAAACGCAAGCAGAGAGGCCGAAAGCGGGCTGGTAACTATGCTCAGCAGGAAGTCGCCCACGTTGCCGTGTGACAAGGCCATGGCGCGCCGAAAGTTTGACTCAATCAAAGGGCTTAGAATGACCCCCAAAACCATAGGCGCTAAGGGGTAGTCATACATCTTCATAAAGTACCCGAGCACTCCAAAGGCAATCATCCAGTAGACATCAGCCACGTTATGATTAATGGCGTAACTGCCTACAACCGAAAGAACTAGGATAATCGGCACAATGATGCTCTTTGGAATCTCCACTACTTTGCTGAAAATGCGAATCCCCGACATGCCAAAGATGTACAGGAAGATATTCGAGATGATGAGCGAGCCGACAATCATCCAGAAGAACTCCGGTTGTTCGCGCATCAAAAGTGGCCCGGGGCGAAGTCCGTGAATCATCATTACGCCAATTAGTACGGCGGTCACTGAGTCCCCGGGGATACCGAGTGTCATCATCGGAATAAAGGCCCCACCGATCGCGGCGTTGTTAGCGGCTTCCGGCGCAACCACGCCTTCCCAAGCGCCTTCCCCAAAGGGTCGCGATGGGTTCTTAATCGTGCGCTTCGCGTGGTCGTAAGCCATAAGTGCGGCAATGTCCCCACCCGTTCCGGGCAAAGCACCAATCAAGGTGCCGAGCGCCGAGCAGCGGAGGGCCAGGGGCAAGTTCTTTAGGACGAGCTTAAGGTCTGGCACTATGCGGTCTATCTTTTGCTTGACGGGGGGAATCTTGTGGTGCAGTTGGTACAGCCCCTCCGACAACCCAAACAGCCCAATCATCACGACGACAAAACTAATGCCTCCGAGTAGGCCGGGGTTATCAAACGTGAGGCGCGGCTGTGCCGTAAAGGGGTCCATGCCTACGAGACCGACAAAGATGCCAAGAGCGGCGGTGAGTAAAGCCTTGCTCAGAGAGCCACGGCTAAGACTGCCTACGAGCAGCATCCCCATCAAAGCTAACAAAAGATAATCGCGGGGAGCAAAACTAAGTGCGAGGCTCGCCACAAAGGGAGCGGCCACCGCTAACACCACAATGCCGAAAAAAGTGCCGAGTACTGACATAGTGGTGGCTAGCCCCATGGCCTTGCCCGCTTCTCCTAATTGCGCCAGCGGATAACCGTCAAAGCCTGTGGCCACAGCTGCGGGTGCCCCAGGGATGTTGAGCAAAATAGCGGACCTACTGCCGCCGTATACGCCTCCGGTGTAGATGCCAACCATCAGGGCAAGCGCAGGATACACATCCCATGCATAGGTGAAGGACAAGAGCAGCGACACCGCCATGGTTACCGAGAGGCCCGGAATAGCGCCGATATAGATACCGACGAAGACGCCCACAGCTACATACAGTAAGAGTTCGATATTGAGAAAGGGGATGAGAAAGCCCTCAAGACCTGCCATTAGAATCCCTCCTCCGCTAAGGCAAGACTACTTCAAAGAGCATGGCAAAAATTACATAGATGACACCCACCGTAGCGACCGCCAGCACAACTTTTCGCACCAGCCTCACGGGCTCGAGCCAATACATCGCCGCAATCAGAAAGCCAAGCGTCGCCAGCACAAAGCCGAGCGGAACCAGAGCCACAGTATAGCCAACAATGGTCAGCAGCAACAAGACTGCATCGCGCGAAAAGAGATACCGCGCTGTAGGTTTAAGTGCTGCCGAGCCTTTACGTAAAGCCGAAATTAGCAAACCCCCGGCCAGCGCAGCCATGACTAGCAGCAAGAGTTGTGCCAACGAGCCGGGCCCGGCCCATTGCCTTTGAAAAATACCAGGAAGCTCTAGTGCCTCAAAAAATACCCTTACTAAGCCCAGCAACAAAACTACAAGGAAGATGCTTTCTCCGGGGCGTTGCAGAGCGCTCTCTGCCTTTGGTGAGCCTTTTGCGTCCACGGTAACCCCCCCTTTGCTTAAGCGAGGGGAGGATCTCTCCTCCCCTCTTTATCATAACCTACGGTCTCGCGATATTAAACTTCGCTGGTGATTCCTTAGCACCGCCGGCATCGTATATAAGCCATGCCATATGGCGCTGCCACTGCGTCATGTAATCGCGGGCTGCTTGCCCGGTGTGCCCGAGGAGGACCAGTCCACGCTCCCTAGCGAACTGAACGAATTTCGGGTCGTTGTAGGCTGCCACGAAAGCTTCCCGCAGCTTGTCGATCACCGGCTGGGGCGTACCCTTCCGAACATGGACGCCGTAGAAGAAGCCTGCGGTGGTCAGCATGCTGCGCGCAGCGGGCCTAAGCTCGCCTATGGCTGGCACGCCCGGAAGAACATCAAGCGGGGCATTAGCCACAACTGCAAGCGCGCGGAGCGTGCCGCCCTGTACCTGCGGTACGGCAGCCAGCAAAGCGAGTCCGGTTACGTCAATATGCTTGCCGAGGAGTGCTGTAGCGAGCGGGCCGTCGCCATCGAAGGCTACTTGGTTGAAAGTCACGCCTTCAAGACTTTTTAGGATGGCAGCGGTGACATAGGGTTGACCACCGACGCCACTGATACCCAAGTTCACTCTGCCGGGGTTAGCTTTCGCCTGCTCGATCAATTGCTCGTAGGTCTGAATCGGGGAGTCGGGGTGCACTACGATGACGGTAGGCCCCTGCACGGTAAGGATGATGGGCTCAAAATCGGCATAGGTGAGGGTCGAAAGCCCTAACACCTGGTAGAGTTGCGGGTTTTCGGCGTGGAACATCACTGTGTAGCCGTCGGCGGGGCGGTCATGCACATACTGGGTGGCAATAGCGCCGGTGCCGCCGGTGCGGTTAGTCATGGTAATACTTTGACCGAGCTTAGCTTCGGCAATAGATGCCAAGAGACGCGAAGATGTATCGGTGCCACCACCGGCACCCCAAGCGATAACCCCTTCAATAGTCCGGTCTGGGAAGGGCTTAGCTGCCGGGCTGCAGCCCACAACCAGGGTTACTAGGAGAGATGCGACTAGCAGTAGTCCAACGGTTCTCATCCATTTACTCATTGCATGAATCCTCCTCTTTTGATTGACTAGGCTTTGGCCGGGGGTAGTTCTGCTTGCGGCGTGTACACCCAGAGTAGCCAGAGTGGTTCGTCACCAATGCTTACGTGTTGGTGAAACTCGCCTTCCGGGATAAACATGCAATCGTTCGCCTCGAGTATGGTTTCTTTGCCGTGGGCGTCGATGGCTAGTGCTCTGCCTTTGAGAATGTAGTCAATCTCTTCCGAGCCGGGGTGGTTGTGCATTTGACAACGCTCACCCGGTTCAAAAATGGTAACGCCCATGTTAAAGTGCTTTGAGTCTACGAGCTGTTTACTGACGAGGCGAAACACCTTGCGCCTCATGCCGGGGTCCTCGAGTCCCAGCCAAATCTGCTCG
>JAGXSS010000021.1 GCA_018334055.1 Peptococcaceae bacterium | reverse complement strand
ATGGTGGTGGCGCCGACTTCACCAGCTAGATACTCCCCTACGACTTGAATCTTGAAATCTTTTGCAAACACACGCTGCTTAGTCTTTTTTGCTTGTCCCATGATTCGCACCTCCCTCGTAGATGTTTTCGCCGTCTACTGCGCTGTTACCTCTATGTCTCCTTTTCGGGGCTCAGACCCAACGCACCACTGGTGCGTTGTCCAATTGAACAAGCCTCGCGGTGCAACCCTCAATCTTTCGACTTTATGAGGAGCAAGATCCCGGCGGCAAAAGTAATTGTGGCGGTACTCGCTATAAATTCATTGCTGACCCCAAGAGATGAACCAAGACGCATGGTGGCGTCCTTTAGCTGGTACTTTACTCCCTCTAGGCTGATTTGTTCCACCTTTTCACTGAGAGGGATAACTGACAGGAGCTCACCCGCCCGCCCCTCGATGGTGGTCGACTCATGGCAGACCCTGACTTCATTGTGCTCATCGATAATCCTCGCGAGCACTCCCCTTTTGGCTAAGGCAACTAAGAGCAAAATATTAGCTAAGGAATGGTCTAAGCGCCGCCCGAGTGCACCCAGCAGGGCAATTTCCTTGGCTCCCTGGGCAAGGGCATACTCCACGGCCAATTCCATGTCCGTGCTGTCCTTTTGGGGTGGGAATTTAACAAATTTGACCCCCTTGGCAATAAAAAACTCCTCTATTACGGGGTCAAGCGAGTCTAAATCACCGATGATTGCGTCAGGCACAAGCTCCATGCCCAAAAAATGCCTGGCTCCCCCGTCGGCACAAATGCGTAAATCATAACTAGTTACTTCATGACGTCCCCAAACATAATTGTCCATGCTGCCATTGGCGATAATCACGCATCTCATAGCCCTAGTTCCTCTTTCTTGCCTAGAAGCAGGCCATCTGTTACTGGGTAGCATCCACGGATTTGCTCTCTGCTAAAATATTCGATAGACTTTCCCTGTAGTCCTCTATCACAGCAAAAAGGCCGCCCCCAGGCGACCTTTGAGTAAGACGGTGGCAGAGTCTAGATAAGCTCAAACCGCGCTGTGAAGAAGCGAAGCGAAGGTGCTTCGTAAGTAAAACGCAAACCGCGAATGGTTTCACGCTTGGCGTAAAGGGCGATGACCGAGTCGGCTACGACATCCATGTGGGCGTAGGTGTAAACGCGACGGGGGATGGTGAGGCGCACCAGCTCTAGTTTTGGATAGCGGTGCTGCCCCTCTTCATCGCGACCGGCCGAAATAATGCCCCGCTCCATGCTGCGCACGCCTGACTCAACATAGAGATGGGCGGCTAGGGTTTGGGCCGGAAAGGCGTCTTGCGCCAAGTGCGGCAAGAAACGCTTGGCATCGAGGTAGACAGCATGGCCCCCCACGGGCAGCACGATGGGGACCCCGGCGGCCACGAGACGGTCGCCCAGGTAGCGCACTTGCTCGACGCGATGCTCGAGGTAGGGGTAGTCGATGGCCTCGTAGATTCCCTGCGCCATAGCGGCCATGTCGCGACCGGCCATGCCACCGTAGCTGGGCATGCCTTCGAAGACCACTACGAGCTCACAGGCCTTGACGTAGAGTTCATGATCGTTTAGCGCTAAGAAGCCGCCGATATTTACTAGGCAATCTTTCTTGCCGCTCATGGTGCAACCGTCGGCATAGCTCATCATTTCACGCACAATTTCCTTGATGGTCTTGTTGGCGTAGCCGGCCTCGCGCTTTTTAATAAAGTAGGCGTTTTCCATGCAGCGGGTGGCATCCTGAAAAATCTTTAATCCGTGCTTTAACGCAAACTCCTTGACTTCGCGCATATTCTGCATGCTGACCGGTTGTCCACCGGCGAGGTTGACAGTGGTGGCCAAGCAGATGTAGGGGATCTTCGCCGCACCCACCTCGTCCACCAGTTTTGCGAGCTTTTTAAGGTCTATATTGCCCTTAAAGGGATGGATGTACTCGGAGTCATGGGCCTCGTCAATAACGACATCGACAAACTTACCGCCATTGGCCTCTTGGTGGTAGCGCGTGGTGGTGAAGTACATATTCCCCGGCACATAGTCGCCGGGCCTAATCATTATGCGCGAAAGAATGTTCTCGGCACCGCGCCCCTGATGGGTGGGCACGACATACTTAAAGCCATAGACTTCCTGTACGGCGCGCTCTAACTGGTAGAAGTTCTTGCTGCCGGCATAGGCCTCGTCACCCATCATCATGGCGCCCCATTGGGCGTCGCTCATGGCGGTGGTGCCGCTGTCGGTGAGCAGATCTATGTAGACCTTTTCAGATTGAATAAGGAAGGTGTTGTATCCGGCACGGATTATTTCTTCTTCCCTTTCGTCCTGGCTGGTCATCTTGACCGGCTCTACTACTTTGATTCTAAAGGGCTCCGGTGGGTATGTTCTCAATGATAGGCCTCCTTTTACTGTCGGGTGCTCTGTGCATATTTTAGCACAAACTCGCTAATTAGCGCACAGTACAACTTGCATGCGGTATAATCTTCTTGTGTCGACTTCTAAAACGTGGAAGGGGGAAAAAGAGTGTTAGAAAAATTAACCCGCGACCAACTACAATCCCACTGCTGTCTAGATAAGCTCACCTTTACCACCACCAAGGAGGTTCCGCCGCTTGAGGGGCTCATGGGACAGGACCGCGCCGTGCAATCTCTGGCCTTTGGCCTGCGCATCAAGGACGAGGGCTACAATATCTACATTATGGGCCTCACGGGCACCGGGCGCAACAGCTACACCATGTCCATCGTCAAGGAGGCGGCCGAAAAGCAATCGACCCCCGATGACTGGTGCTATGTCTACGACTTTAACCACGCCGACCAACCTGTGGCCCTATCATTTCGAGCCGGCCAGGGCAGTGTTTTTCGCGATAACCTAGAAACTTTGATTGAGCAACTAAAACGCGAACTACCCAGCGCCTTTGCCAGCGATGAATTTAAAAACCTGCGCAACGAGGCCTACCAGGCTTTTCAGCAACAGAGCATCACCCTCATGACGAAAGTTGAACAAGTGGCGCAAAAAAATGAGTTACTGTTCAAGCCCACCGGGAAGGGCTATGTAACCATACCGATAATCAATGGGCAGCCAGCCACCGAGGCGGTAATACAAGGCCTTGACGCCGCCGCCATGCGCGAAATTGCAGAAAAGGTCAACCGGTTCAATACCGAGGCCGAGGACATTTTTGATGAGGTACGGGCGCGCGAGGAAGAGGCGCGAGCAAAAATGGTCAGTCTAGAGACCAACACCGCCCTCGCGGTGCTCGGGCCACTCATTAAGGTCCTGCAAAACAGTCTTAGCGATAACAAAGAGGCCTTAGCATATCTCGAGGCCCTGCAGGGGGATATTCTAAAGAACCTCAAAAACTTTTGGCCCGAAGAAGAAGGTGCCGCGCCCAAAGAGGCATGGGATATCCGCTACAAGGTCAATCTTTTTGTCGACAACAAAGACACCAAGGGAGCCCCGGTTATCCGCGAGCCTAACGCCGCCTACTACAATCTCATGGGCATGATCGAAATGCAGCACAACATGGGAATGCTGACCACGGACTTCACCAAGATTAAGGCCGGGGCAGTGCATAAAGCCAATGGCGGATTCCTCGTCTTGGAAGCGGAGGATCTCTTTAGCAATGCCATGTCTTGGAAGGCGCTGAAACGCGCGCTCAAACACCGCATCAGCCGCATTGAGAATATCCCCTCTACCAGTTCCGTTATCACCGGGTTGAAGCCGGCCGGCATACCCCTGCAGGTCAAGGTACTTATCATTGGCAGCTACGAAATCTACCGCATGCTCTTTCAGTACGAAGAAGATTTTAAAAAGCTTTTTAAGGTCAAGGTGGATTTCGAAACCGAAATGGCCCGCAAGGACGACTATATCTACAAGATGGCCGCGTTTATCTCCAAGCACTGCCGGGACAGGGATCTGCGCCATTTCTCGCGCGAAGCGGTGCGAGCCGTAATCGACTATAGCTCACGCCTCGCCGACAACCAGCAGAAACTGAGCACGCGCTTTAACGATATCGTGGAGCTCTTGTCGGAGGCCAATGTCTGGGCGGATATCGACGGGGCAGAAATAATCGCGGAGGGGCATATTATCAAGGCCTTAGAACAAAAGCGTTACCGCTCCGACAAGTACGAGCAGAAGATCCACGAGCTCATCGAGGAAGGCACCTACCTTATCTCCACCGACGGACTTGAAGTCGGGCAAATCAATGGCCTGGCGGTCTACAGCATGGGTGATTACTCCTTTGGGCGCCCTTCGCGCATCACCGTCAACACCTTTGCCGGCAAGAGCGGCGTGGTAAACATCGAGAAAGAGGCACAGATGAGTGGACGCTTGCACAACAAGGGCGTGCACATTTTGAGCGGCTACCTCGGACAGCTCTTTGCCCAAAAATTCCCCCTCACGCTCACGGCCACCCTCTGTTTCGAGCAAAGCTACGACGGCATCGATGGCGACAGCGCTTCGAGCACCGAGCTCTACGCCTTGCTCTCCAGCCTAGCCGACATACCCCTCAACCAAGGCATAGCAGTGACGGGCTCGGTCAACCAAAAGGGGGAGATTCAACCCATCGGCGGGGTCAACGAAAAGATCGAGGGCTTCTTCCGGGTGGCAGAGCGCAAGGGTTTGACCGGCAAGCAGGGTGTGCTCATCCCCCATACCAATGTCAAGAATCTCATGTTAGACAATGAGGTGGGGGATGCGGTGGAGTCGGGGCAGTTTAATGTCTGGTCGGTAACGACCATCGAAGAGGGCATCGAGCTTTTGACCGGCCTGCCCTACCGCCAAGTCTACGATAAGGTGGCCGCACGCCTGGAGGATTACTATATCGAGTCCCTGAAAGAGCGACAGAAGTAGCCGCAAAAGAAGTAGCCTCACCAGCAAAAACCCCCGCACGCGCGGGGGTTTTTTTGTTTCATGGAGATAGAGAGGGCCACCATGCCATGTTCTGTTTATGGAAGGACTCTCCCAAACAGGACGCGATACTTGATGCGGTAGATGTCGGTGTTGTCAATGGTGCCGCTGAGCATTTCAGAGTAGCGCCCGAAAGCACGCGCCACTATACTGCCGGAGTGGTCGGCCCTGCTGGACCAAGCAATGGCAAAGGGCCACCTCTGCCCATTGCGGTCTGGGGCGGACATAAAGGGTGGGGTATTGGTGCCGTCCCGACCATCGAGGTATTCCACGAAGCGAATCGAGCCGTCAAGAGCGCGCAAGGTAACCGTGGGCGTGACGTTGCCGGCGGTGAGGGCCGGATTGCCGATAATGCTAAACCCGCTGGCCTCACTGTCCGCAGCGGTGATGACTAGGGTGTTGGGATTCTTGGCGGCAAAATCAATGGCTACGCCGATGGCATCGTCGGCCCGCTTGGTGGCCTCGATAGTCCCACGCGCGTTAAGGGCAAAGTTGGAAAGGTTATCGGTGCCCTCTTCTTCTGCAACTAAGTAGAAGCCCCTAGTCTGGTTTCTGGAAAGTATCTTAATCGCGGCGGCCATCATTTGGGCAAAAGTAGGGGCATTGGGGTCATAGTCCTGAAGGCCTTCCGCCCGAAGCTGCTCCTCAGTATATGGATAGCCAAAGGGTTGCGGCATGGCCTCTTCATTATTGTCATTGTAAGTATCAAAACCAGCAAAAATACCCAGCACTCTGGTTGTCCCCGCCGGCAAATTCAGCAGTTCTTCTCTGGTGAAAATTACGGTGTAGCCTCTTTCACGGGCCACGGTAATTAAGTTTAGTCCGTCCGTCCTTCTGCCGCGGAAACCGTGGCGGCCGACTACGGTATTTGGCAAAAACCACACTTCGCCGCCACCAAAGATGACGTCAATCAACTGGTCATGCGGGCGCATAATTATTTCTCGGGCGATGCCGGCATGATCATTGCGGTTGACCACTCTGGCAGCCCACACACCTGTGCCGGGCTCGGTGATTGTTCCGGTGTTAATCATCCCCACCGAGAATCCGGCGGCCTTGGCCTCTTCGAGGATAGTGATGGGTTGGCCGGAACGGGCGACGACGGGATTGCCTGTTTCGTCCATTCCGAAGGAGGCATCGTGCACCTTGACGCCATAGGCATGAGTGACCGCGCCGGCATTAGAGGTACCAACCAAGTTGTTCCTCATATGCCCTTTGTAGACAGCTGCAGCGGGCATCCTGTCCCAATTAAGCTCGCCGTCCGGCCCATAGTGAAGCATGCGGGCCGCGGCGAAGAACTCGGGTGTAGTGCCGTCGGGATGAATAAAAATAACGTTGCGCGGTCCCTTGGCGGTGAGGATGCGCGCTATGTTGGTGGTGCTGTCCCAATGAGTGTCTACCCCAAAGAACAGGCCTACCAAAGCAAAGGGCACCATAGTGCGCCCGCGCTCCATGCGCGCCGCCTCGGGCAGGGGAACAATCTTGTCGTTGACGACGGCAAATGACGCTCCGATGTGAACCCTAGCGAGATGGTCACCATTGCGTGCTACTACTGCACCCAGGGCATTGTCCCAAGCAACATCGGCGCCGAGGGCCTCAAAGACCGCGCGCATGGGAACCATGGGGGTGCGATTAACTAGCACGGCCTCAATTCCGGCGTCAAGGGGTCGACCGTCGATGGTCAGGGTTATGAGCCGGGCTTGCGCCATAGGGCCGACCAACAAGATGGACAGCACTAAACCGCAGGTGATGAGGGCCGCAAGTAGACGGGACAGTTGTTTTTTAGTGAACAATAGTTTTACCTCCTTTATTTTTTGGTCCTATGCCATGTGCTGCTTCGCCACTGGGCAATAAGGCCCCACTGCCCAGTCCGGCTCGCATGAATCCTGCCTCACAGCCAGCCTAATTGTACCACAAACAGAAAGTTGCGGCTTCATTCCCTTCCCACTTGGTCATTTCTCGCCAACTCTTGCGGGGGCGAGCTGGTGGCTCTTCGCCGGCATAACCTATGGCGATGACGGCTACGAGCTCTTGGTGGCCTCCTTTGCCATAATTTTAGACTACAGAGAAATCTTAGCTTTTGGAGCCGAAGGTGATGCCGAGCTCCACAATTTCCGAGTAACTGCCTATTCTAATGGGTGGCCCCCAAGTAGCGTAGCCACAGGAAACCACAACCTGGAGCGCGCCCTTTTGCAGGTAGCCCCAGTCAAGCTCGAAGAGCCTTTGGGTAACTAGGTTGTTTGGGAAGAACTGACCGTGATGCGTGTGGCCTGAAAGCTGTAAATCTACGCCGGCACTTTGCGCCTCGGCCAAAACCCAGGGCTGATGATCAAGCAAGATAATTGGCTTTGTAGCATCAAGGCCCTGCATAACGTCCTCAAGGCTTAGCCGCGCCTTGCCGGTCAGACGATGCCTGGCACGGTCATCCCGCCCGACGACATAAAATTCTCCGGCCACCTCTACCCAAGCATCGCGAAGAACCGTCACCCCCCCTTCTTGCAGGTGCTCTACGGCCAGCTCGCCTTGGCCACTCATGTATTCGTGATTGCCCATCACTGCGTAAACTCCAAGCGGCGATTGCAGCTGCCGCAAGACTGCGGCCATACCTTGGGCGGCAAAGGGTTCCACGTTCCCGTCAATGACATCACCCGCCAAAAATACAATGTCGGGCGCTAGCCGGTTAATCTCTTGCACCATTTGTTCTAAGCGGCGGCGGTTGACAGTAGTACCCAAATGGATGTCGGAAACTAAGACTGCGCGTAACTCGCGGCGTGCGGGGAGGTCTTTAGCCACCGCTACCTGGTAACTATTTACTCTCGCTGTCCTAGCGTTCATCGTGCCACGAATGAGCATTGCCACTGTAACTGCGGGCACGATTAGGTCGATCGCCGGCATGGAGAACGGTGGGGCGCCAGTAAAAAGAACCATGAAAAATGCCACCGCATCAGTCGCCAGCCAGAGTAGCGTCAGGTAGTAGAGCACGGCCAACCAGTAGTCGCCGAGTAGGGTCAGCGTGGCCAGCCACCGGGAAGAGATTTTACGGCCATAGATGCGCACGAAGAAAGGGGTCGCCGCAAGCAGTGAGATGGCCAACCAACTGTAGGGACCCTGCCCAGTGAGCATGGGCAACACACTGAGCAAACGCGACCCTACATAGTATGTAGCCGAGATATAGCCAAGCAAGAAAATCCCCACAAAAAGAATCACTTTTTAACACTGCCCTTCACGAACACCCTCTCCCTACTAGGGAAGAGGCCGCGCTCCACTCTGCTCTATACGCACACCGCTCACCGTGAGACGTTTTAGCATATCCTCATCAATTTCCACCCCGAGGCCCGGCCGATCACTAAACACGACCTGGCAACCTTGGTAACGGAAGTCACCGATGTCCTGCGAGAACCACCTTGGCCCTACCATCTCACTCGACTTAATACAACTCTGGGCGCGGTGGAGATGGGCGCCGGCAAGACTACCGATACTTGACTCTAGCATCGAGCCCACTTGTACCTTGATGCCGGCGGCCTCGGCTAAAGCCGCCATCTTGGTCGCCGGTAAAATGCCGCCACACTTCATGAGCTTAATATTGACCCAGTCAATCCCACCGGCCAATATTAGTCTTAAAAGGTCGCGCGCATCACACACGCCCTCGTCCACCATAATGGGAATGGGCGAGTTCTGGCGCACCCTTTGCAGGCCCGCAAAGTCCCAGTGCCGGACGGGCTGTTCGACCAGTTCTATATTGTAGGGCTCGATGCTCCTAATAACCTTCAACGCCATATCCCAAGTGCCCCAGCCCTGGTTGGCATCGACCTTAATGGTCGCGCCATCTCCCAGAGTCTCCCGCGCTAGGGCAACCCGCCGACAATCCTCCGCCCAACCCCCACCCAATTTTAGCTTGTAGTGGGTGTAGCCCGCGGCCATGTACTCTAATAGACTGTCCTTTAGGGCTTGCGGCGCGGTCATGCCGAGGACGGCGGGGGCAGTCACCACATTGGTATTTCCCCCGAGCATTTGGTACAGGGGTTGATTGCAAGATTGGCCTTTGAGGTCGAACAAGGCCAGGTCGATGGCCGCCTTAGCGGCGTAGCCGCCATTGATGGCCTTACCGGCCCTTTCGTGAAACTCCTCGATGGCGAAAGCATCATGCCCGATGAGTTCCGGCAAAAGCCGCTCGGCCAAAGTGGCATAGACGCCCTCGATGGTCTCCCCGGTCACGCCTTCGTCCGGCACACTCTCCCCCCAACCCACTAAATCTGTGTCCGTCTCGAGGCGCAAAATGAGGGAGGGCATGCTGGTCCAGGTGTTGTAGGCAATCTTAAACGGCTCTCTTAGCGGTAAGTGTATGCGGCGCAGTTCTGCCGCGGCTATCTTCACGGCGCGAGTCTCCTTTCCATATAGTAGCGGGCCTTCCCCAAGCCGTAGCAGTCCTCTTCGAACTTGGTCTCGACAAACCCGTGCCGTCGATACAGCTCACGGGCGGGGTTACTTGGTTCGACGGTCAAGATTAGCCTCTTAATTTGTTGTTGTCCCATGGCGTCCACCAAGGCCGTCGCTACGGCAGTCCCGATACCATGCCCCTGGTAGCCACGCTTTACCGCTGCCGTCAATATCCAGCCCACCTCTCTGTCATGCCCATCGCGGGCGCCGAGGCTGTAGGCAATAATATGCCCTTCGGCTTCGGCCACAAAGCAGGTATCCGGATACAGGTGGGGAATCATCTTGATGAAGTATGGGCTGTAGCCATCGCCTAAAAAGGCTTCCTGCTCAACCTCTAGTAGACCAAAAAAATCGCCCAAAGCCACTTTCCGCACAGTGTACTGCACCGACTCGCCTCCTCAAGATACTCTCTGGCGGTTACATTTCTACATTTAGGCAGGCAGCTCCTGCAGAAGCCAGCCCGCAAGTCTACCGATGCCTGCAAAAATGGGCGAAAGGAAGGCTCTCCATGACAATTAAAGACGACCGCAGCACTGCCCTCATCTATCACCCTATCTACCTCGACCACAGCCAGCCGCTCCACCCCGAATCAAAGGAACGCCTTATTCATATCTTAGACCGACTCCGCGCGGATGATGCTCTCTCTGGCCTGCCCATCATCACCCCGCCACCGGCCACGGTGGAGGAGGTGAGCCAAGTCCACGACTTGGCCTATATCCACAGCGTGGCCGAGGCTTGCCTTAGCGGCCGGCCCTACCTCGATGCCGACACCTACCTCGTGCCCGAGTCTTACCAAGCCGCGCTTTACGCAGCCGGCGGCGCGCTCACCGGGCTGCGGGCGATAATGGCGGGCGAGTACCGCCATGCCTTTGTTCTCTGTCGCCCGCCCGGTCACCACGCCGAAAAAGACAGAGCCATGGGCTTCTGCCTCTTTAACAATATTGCTATCGCCGCCCAGGAGGCGCGACGAGCATATGGCCTGCGGCGGGTGGCCATAGTGGATTGGGACGTCCACCACGGCAACGGAACTCAAAACTTCTTCTACACCGACCCAGAAGTGTTGTTTATCTCTATCCATGCAACCCCGGCCTATCCGGGCACCGGTTCGGCCCGGGAAACGGGGCGTGGCCGCGGGGAGGGCTTCACTGTCAATATCCCCCTGCCTACAGGTTCCGGCGATGCCGAGTACGCCCTCATGTTTGACCGAGTTATCATTCCTATCCTCGACTCTTATCAGCCGGAGCTAATTTTGGTTTCAGCAGGGCAGGACGCCTACCGCAACGACCCGCTGGGCGGGATGAAGTTGACCTATCGGGGCTTTGAGCGCATGACTCAGGCCTTGAAAAGTGTTGCCAAAAGTTGGTCCGGTGGGCGCATGCTTTTTTGCCTAGAAGGCGGCTACCACCTCGAGGGACAGGCGCGAGCCGTCACCTATGTTTTAAACATCCTCGCGGGTAGCGCCCCTAGCGCGCCGAAAGAAACGCCGCCCGCCCCACCTTCTGCCGCATCACTGCGCCGCTTGGACGAGATTTTAGCGCTACAAAGTAAGCACTGGCCCCTAAAGCCCAAAGAGCAAGCCTAACCACTCAAAAACCAAGCACATTCTAAGTAGCGGCGTGACATGACACGCCGACCTGGTACGCCGCCACTCCCCCGGTGTGTGATAGCGCCCAGGGTCGACGAGGTCGCCAGCTTTTGTGCTGGCGCTACAATGTACGCCTACAGGCACAATTGTTTGTTACTATAGTCAGCGCATGCTACGTTAGACACCCTTGCAATGCGGTACAGCTCGAATGTCTGCGCGACTGCTACAATCTGTTTACAATTTCTTCTAGAATGGAGCCGGCGCCGTTAAACCCGACCAAGGGCTGGTGGCGCGTCAGTAGTATCCGCTGTAGATTGGGGTGCGACACTTGCAGTCGCACTTTTCCTTTCTGGTACATCTTAAGCAATACTGCATCCGCTAAAATGATGTCTGGGTCGGCCGCTGTCAGGGCGTCTAATTTTGCTTGCTCACTGGGATTAAATTTAATTAAGTCTTTTTGCGCCTCGTCGAGAACAATGTGCTCACTGCTCCGCTCATGATTGACAAAGGCGGCTACGGTCTTGATGTCTAGTTCTTGCTCTAAAAATCGGCTCAGGTTGAGAACCAAGTCAAAGTTGCCGGCAATAGCCGCCGTCAATGGCTTGCTCCCCCGCCGCAGAAATCGCCACCTGAGAAGATGGTTTTTTTGGTTTTGGGTTTCGCTATCTAGGTAAGGGGCCATAATTTGCAGCCCAAACTTACTGGCAATCCCTCTCAGCCACTGCTGCGTTCCTTGATACCCATAGGGTAGCCCATAGTAGTAGTCCTGCCCATATTTTTCTTTGAGAATCTTGGCTGCCTCTAGCCCTTCGGCCCTGACCACAAGATTGAAGCCACTGGTGGCGGCGCCGGAGATCTGGTCGATAGAGGAGCCTGTCGTAAAGACGGCGTGAGACTTCAATCCGAAGCAACTTTGCATTAATCGTTCTATTTCGGCAATGTCCGAAGCAAAATTATAGCAATCGGCGTTGCTGCCAATTATGTTGTAAAGCATCGAATCCCGCACCTCGCCGGGGGCGACAACATCCCGGGCCAAGGTGGTCAATACTTCGCGCACACCCAAATTGTAGCTGCCCTTTAGACCCCCACCGGCAAAACAGTGTAGCTTTGCCCGGCAGCTCGGCTGCACTTCTTTGCAGATAGCCACGATGTCTGTGCCAATGATTGAGGAGACCGATGAGGCCACCACAAAAATGTGAGCAAACTCGCCTCTTTGGTCTATCTCCAGCAAGGTGGCGGCAAGGCGTCCGGAGTCACCCATGATGACATCTTCTTCATCAATGCCGGTCGTAAAAAGTGACGCCGCCAAATCCATATTTAGCTTGCCATACGACTCGATACCATAATGAGTTGTGCCAGCCGGGCCGTACTCGAGAATGCAAGCGCCCTTGAGGGACGAGAGCGCCCAGAGAACACCCATGCGGTCAGAAGGTAGCGGTAAGAATTTATAGAGCGACATGGCGCACCCCCTCGGTCTTAGTCTTACTCGTGGTCTGCAGAGCCTCGGCCGCCATCTTAACAATTGCTACCGGAAGCTCAAACCCAAGCTTAAACGCTACGGAATCGAGAACGAGGTGGGCGACACCAAGGCGGGCGAGAGTGTGAGGGTTTTCGTGACCGATATAGATGTCTGGCTTGAGCACCGGGTACAGTCGCTGTAGAGGCGCGATATTGGCCACCATCGAGACCCACGGGTCCTCGCCCCGCGCCAGAATTTCATCAATATGCGCTCGGTCGCCCTCGTAGACATCGCGCGCCGAAATTATTATTGGCTTCATGCCCAGAGCTGTAAAAAACGCGGCGCCCTCGAAGGCCATAAGCGGAGAATTGCCGTAGATGAAGCTTTTGCCGACGAGGTCTTGGGCCGATGTGGCGATGGCTTCTTCGGCTTGCCGGTGCCACTCGGCCACCGTGCTCTCAATATCTAGTTCAAGTTTTTGCCCCAACTCGCGATAGGCGGCCGAGATTCTATGGGGTGAAGCGTACTTTTCAAAGTATACATAATCTATCCCAAAGGCTTTTTGCATTCTTTGGGCGAGTGGCAGGGCGGTAAAATCGGTGACAATATTCAGTGCGGCTTGGGGTGCTCGGCGAATAGAATCTATATTGGATTTTGAGGGTAGAGAAAGGTTGATCGATACACCCCTGGCCGACAAAAGCCTAAAAAGCTCTGTCTTCTCTATGCCGTGCTGGCGATGCCCCAGTATATTGACCGAATTAGCGACAGTCTGCTGCGGTTGCATGAATTCACTGAGGGCGAGCAGCGTGCGCTCAATGCCGGGCATGTGGTTGTTACAGCGAAAATGCTCGGTGCGCACTACCGCTACTGCGGCCTCTACGCTGTCTTTAAGAGTAGCGGCAAACGACACGAAATCTTCGCCGGTAATTTCGGGGACACAGGTGGTGACGATGAGAATGGCTTGGGGATGGTAGGTGCGGTCTAGGTGCAAGATGGCATCCCGCACTTTCTCTCCTGCGCCGAAAACGATATCGTGCTGACTCATGGCAAACGAAAAGACATTGTCACGCCCTTCCCCTTGAGCCTCTCTATTCATCGTGAAGCGCTTGGTGTAGTAGGCACACTCATCAGTCCCCACAATGAGCATGATTAAGTCATCAATGAGCGAGGCAGTTAATGCCACCCCAAAGAGTGGGCAGTGCGTGCCCGGGAAGAGGGCGTGCGACAACTGCAAGAGGTCTTTTTTTGTGCTGATTTGCGACAACTTTTTTAGGCGCGCTAGTTCTGGTAAGCGTTCCAACCTACTTATCCCTTCTTTCATGCGAACTTGGCCAGCCCAAGCGGCATAATCGCCGGGCAACCATTGGTCTTGTTGATATAGACCTCGGCTTCTATCCGGTAGACATCACGCAACAGCTCCGGTGTAATTACTTCTTGCGGCGCACCCTCTTTCACAACGCGCCCCCCTTTAATAACCACAATGCGGTTGCTATGGCTGGCCGCCTGGTTAAGGTCGTGCAGGACCATGACTACGGTGATGCCGAGTTTTTTGTTGAGACTCTGCACCATCTCCATGACCTCTATTTGGTGGCAAATATCTAAGAACGTGGTCGGCTCGTCAAGCAGCAGTACTTCCGGCTTTTGCGCTAAGGCTAGGGCAATCCAGGCCTTTTGCCTCTCGCCACCCGACAGAGTGCAGACCGGTCGGTGCGCTAAGTGCTCTAGCTTCGCCGCTTGAATAGCCCACTCGACAATGTCCTCGTCTTCTTTACCACTGACTTCATACCACTTGAGATGGGGCATGCGCCCATGGCGCACTAGCTCTAGCACTGAAAAGTCAGGAGGCATTATTTGACTTTGCGGTAGCACAGCCATTTTTTTGGCCACCTCGCGCGTGCTCATGCGATGTATGTTTTTGCCATCTAAAAGGACGACCCCTCCGGCGCAGTCGAGAAGGCGGGATATTGCTTTTAACGCCGTGGTCTTGCCGGAACCATTAGGGCCAATCAAGGTCACAATCTCACCACGGTTAATGCTAATGTCCATATTGTCAATAACTATGCGCCCGTCATAACCTACTCGTAAATTGCAGCCACAGAGCATCATACTTTGTACTTACCCCCTTTTCTTAGCAGGTACAAAAAGAATGGTCCGCCGATAATGGCCATGATAATACCCACCGGCAATTCGATGGGAGAAAAAACCATGCGTGCGGCAGTATCGGCGGAGAGTAGGAACACCGCTCCAAGCAGCGCTGAGCCGGGCAAGAGGTACCGATAATCAGAACCCACCAAGAGCCGCGTGATATGGGGAATGATGAGCCCTACGAAGCCGATTAGCCCGACCATAGAAACAGAAATGGCGGCAATGAAGGCGGCTACGGCGGAGAGGGCGATGCGCGCTAAGTGCACCTTAAGGCCCAGATTCTTCGCCATCTCATCCCCAAGCTGCAGGAGGTTGGCCGCCTTGATGCACAGCCCCGCAGCAACCAGGCCGAGCACCGAATAGGGGAACAACACTTCAACATGCTGCCAGCTGCGGCCTGACAGAGTGCCGTTGAGCCACATCAGCACGCCTTGAATGCGATCACTGTACAGAATAGAGAGGAGGCCGGTGCCTCCTCCAAGCACCGCGTTGACTGCCACCCCCGCCAACACAATCCTGATGGGGTCAACCCCGCGTTTCCAGGACAGGGCGAACACTATCGCGCAAGCGATGGCAGCCCCCGAAAATGCTACCACAGGCACCAAGGCGCCGTAAGCCGGAAACACCAGCATGACCGTCACCGCCCCCAAAGCTGCCCCAGTGGAGATGCCCGTAAGGCCTGGGTCAGCCAACTCATTGCGCATCACCGCTTGGAGCAGGGCACCTGACATGGCCAAGTTCGCACCAACCATGAGGGCGGTCAGGGTGCGGGGAAGACGGATATTGTAGATTATGGTGCGCAAGACCGCATCTTCCTCGCCGTAACCAAAGAACAGGCCGATAATTTGCTGGTTCGAAAACTCCACGCTCCCCCAGCGCACCGCAATCATAAAGGACAGGCCTAATGCCATGAGCAATACGGGGAACAGGATGATACGCTGCAATTTTTTGTCTTTTTTCATGTAGGCCAACCCTTTACCACCCTGCCTCAAAACTTCTACCTACTTACTTGTATAAAATACGCGCTACTTCTTCGAGGGCATCGATGACGGCCAGCCCGGGATTGGGGTCGAATAGATTGCTGTCGAGGTCATAGAGGCGCCCCCGGCGCACGGCGGTGGTATTCTGCCAAATAGGATTTTCGCGGAACTCCCGTTCAAATTGAGTACGCGTTTCCGCTCTGTTGCCATGGGAAATGCGCAAAATTACATCAGGATTTAAGGCGACTGCCATCTCTATACTGAGCGGCACATACCCTGGCATTTGCTCGGCGAGGCGTGCTCCTTCGACCACATTGATCGCGCCCACCTCTCTTACCAAGTCACCCACAAAGGAATTGTTGGTGGCAAAAAAGAAATTGCCGCCGGAGCCAAAAAGCACCATGACGCGAGGTGGAGTCTTGCCGCGAAGGGTTGCATCTAAGCGATGCTCGCGCGCGCGCATGTCGAGAATAATGCGGGTTGCAGCGGGCACGCGGTCAAAAGCCCGCCCAAACATCTCGATGGCTCTGATGGTGTCTTCATAGCTTTGGTTTTCCACGAAAAAGGCGGGCAGATTGTGCCGAGTGAAGATGGGACCCAAGGTAGGCTTGAAGCGTGAGCTCAGGATGATGAGTTCCGGCCGTAAAGCCACCAGTTGTTCAATGTTGGGGTTCATTGGCATGCCCAGGCGAGGTACCGCCTCCAGGCCCGCGGGCAAGGGCAAAGCCGTGGTATGAATGCCCACCGGGGTTATGCCAAGACCGTGCAGAATAAAGATGATACTTCTCGATAAGATGACCACGCGCTCGGGAGCCTTGGGAAAGGTAAGCACCGTACCGTCCGCTTCACGCAAGGTGAATTCACGTGGGCGCCACGGTTCTGCCGTGACTGGGGCGCCCCCCACGGGAGCTGCAGGCTGGACTGCCGGTGTGGCGGTTGGAGCCGGCGCAGCTTGGGCGATTGGTCGGGGCGCCGGTGGGACCACGACCGGTGGGGCAGGCGTTACGGGAGGGGTCACTGCCGCTATAGTGCTGGGAGCAAGCGGCGCAGTTGGCGCAACCGGCACAGCGGGGGCAACGGGCGTAGCGGGAGATACGGGTGCTGGGGACACAGCCGCGGGCGGCTGCTTGGGGGTAGCCACCTCCTGCTGCGCGGTGCAACCCATCATGCCGATACTAAAGACTACCACGAGGACAAAGGCTAAAAACTGCTGATACTTCTTCACTTCACCTTACCACCTTTCAGATTGCTTTCTTTATGTGCGTCTGAGCGAGGATTTTATTGGCTAAATCCATATAAATCTCCCCCATGCCCCCTACTCCATAGGCCTCTATTACTGTCTGGCCCATGTTTTCGGCCGACTGAACGCGCGCATCACGCGGTATGTAGGTCACGATGGAGGTGCCTATTTCTGTCGCCGCTTTTTCGACTAGGCCGACCTCGTCGGCCACTCCCTTGGCGTTGAGGATGAGACCGCCAAGCCTGGCGTAGCCTATGCCCGAGAGCCGCTTGACCGCGCTGCTGATATTGCTGGCAGCATAAAGCGACATCATCTCACCGGAAGTGACTATGTATACTTCTCGGGCATACCCTTCGCGCAGCGGCATGGCAAAGCCACCGCACACCACATCACCCAAGACGTCGTACAGGACTATGTCCGGCTGCAGAGTTTCAAAGGCCTTCAGTTCGGCCAGCTTCTCAAAAGCCGAGATGATGCCGCGCCCGGCACACCCCACCCCCGGCGGAGGTCCGCCGGATTCTACGCACATTACTCCGCCATATCCGGCAAAGACAATGTCCTGCAAACTCAAGGCGTCTTTCTTGGCCTTAATACTGTCGAGGACTGTGGGTATGTTCTTCCCTCCCATAAGAATTTTGGTGGAATCGGCCTTGGGGTCACAGCCCACTTGCATAACTCGCACGCCCTGCACCGCCAGCGCCGCCGCCAAATTTGATGTAGTTGTCGACTTGCCTATACCGCCCTTGCCGTAGATCGCAATTTTTCTCATGCCATACCTCCCCGAAGAATTTGGGCCCTGCCCTGTAATGATAAAGATAGTCGTTCTCAATGCACATGTAAAAAAATATTCGCATCCAGCGCTTTTTATGTTAGTACAACTGATAACGATTGTCAATACCAAAAATAAAACTGCCGTCTAGTCGGGCCGGAAGCACCCTCTTAGGCGGCAGACGACTTGCTGTAACCCAAGGACCGACGAGGTCGCCGGCTTTTGCAGGTATCAACCACGGCTACTTGGTGATCTTCGACGGCCCCAGCTGCGGGATGCGAAACTCCACATGAGTGCCTGGGAAATAACTTTGCAAAACTGAGGAATTCCCTATTGCAGAAAACATACCCCAGTAAACATACGTCTCTACTTGTAGGCGCAGAACTGACCGCACATGGTGCAGCATTCTTCCTGGCGCTCGTTTTTCTCATGCCTAAAGCGGGTGGCGGTTTCTGAATCTATGGCTAGGGAGAGTTGCGCCTCCCAGTCTAGGGCTTTTCGCGCCTTGGCCATTTTGTCATCCCACGCTCGCGCCCCCTTGATGCCCTTGGCGACATCGGCGGCATGGGCGGCAATGCGCGAGGACATCACCCCGGTACGCACATCATCTATGTCAGGTAGACCCAAATGCTCGGCGGGAGTCACGTAGCAAAGAAAGTCGGCGCCATGAAAAGCGGCCAGCGCACCCCCGATAGCCGCCGTAATGTGGTCGTACCCGGGCGCGATGTCGGTGACGAGGGGCCCTAGCACATAGAATGGGGCGTCGTGACAAATTGTCTTGGCCAGCTTGACATTGCTCTCGACTTGGTCGAGCGGCACATGCCCCGGTCCTTCGACCATTACTTGCACCCCTGCTGCCCTCGCTCGCTTGACTAACGCTCCTAAGTTTACGAGCTCGGCCAATTGGGCGGCATCGGTGGCATCGGCCAGACACCCTGGGCGCAGGCCATCGCCGAGGCTGAGCACCACATCATATTCGCGCGCAATTTCGAGCAGACGGTCAAACTCGGCAAAGAGGGGGTTTTGCCGGTTATTGTGCAGCATCCACCGCGCCAAAAAGGCTCCCCCGCGCGAAACAATGTCCATCAGTCGGCCCTCTGCCCGGAGGAGGGCCACGACCTCTCTGGTGACGCCGCAGTGCACAGTGATAAAATCGGCGCCGTCCTGACAATGCTTGCGGACGCCGGCAAAAAAATCGTCGCTGGTTATCTCCCCCATGTTCCGGTTTTGCCTTTGGGCTTCCACCATCACTTGGTACAGCGGTACGGTACCGACCATTACCGCGCAGCTCTCGATAATTTCTTGCCGGATGCGGTCGATGTCCCCTCCGGTGCTGAGGTCCATGATGGCATGCGCGCCCGCTTTTAGAGCCGCCTCTAATTTGGCCAGCTCCGGTGCCAGATGAGGATACGCTTCTGAGGTGCCGATGTTGGCGTTCACCTTGGTGGTAAGCCCCTTCCCCACCGCTATGGGTGTAAGGTGGGGATGGTTTTTGTTCGCCGGCAAGACCACCGTCCCCGCGGCAATTTTGATGCGTAAATCTTCGGCGGCAAGGCCTTCGCGCTGGGCGGCCGCCTCCATCTGGGGGGTCACTATGCCCTGACGGGCCCATTCTAGCTGCGTCATATCAATTCCTCCTTGTGCGGCAGTAGCTTCCTAAGTTGGCTTGCCGCCTGTATAATGTTTTCTTCTCCTAAGATGGCCTTCGCCACACAGATGCCGTCGACGCCGGTACGGAGCACTTCCGGGGCATTATGCACGGTGATGCCCCCAATGGCCAGCACCGGTATGGCCAACACTTGTTTGATGGCCGCAAGCTGGGCTAGGGTGACAGCACGCACATTACCTTTTGTGGTGGTGGGAAACACCGCCCCCACTCCGACATAACTCGCCCCTTGCCTTGCCGCGGCTACGGCCTCCGGCATGGTCGCCGCAGAGATGCCCATAATTTTGCCGGCACCAAGAAGGTGGCGAGCCACCCCCGCCGGCAGATCATTTTGCCCTAGGTGCACCCCGTCGGCGTTCATGGCCAGGGCGATGTCCAGGCGGTCATTGATGATGAGAGGCACATCTAGCGCCGAGGTAGTTTCCCGCACGGTTTGCGCCAAGTGGTAGAACTCTCGCGCCGTTCGGTTTTTCTCGCGCAGCTGCACCATGCTCACACCCCCGGCGATGGCCGCGCGCACACAGGACAACAAGTCCCGCGTGCCGATGAGCTCGGCATCGGTGACCAAGTACAGAGAATAATCCCCTGTTCTAGGCATGAACATGGATCCTGGCTCCAGCCAAGATGTGCGAGGGGGCAATATTACCTATAAAGTCAATAATATGGCTCCTAAAGGCCCCCAAGTTGCCGTAACTGCTGGCCTCGGCTGCATACTCGCCGGCCAAACCCATGCTGACAAGGCCGGCGGCCGCCGCCAGTAAGTAGTCCTCGGTAACTCCCACGCCGGCACCGACCAAGGCCGAGACCATGCATCCCGTCCCGGTAACCCGCGTGAGCAGAGGATGGCCGTTGTCGCAGAGGATGGTGCGACAACCGTCGGTGATGATGTCCTGCGCCCCGGTTATGGCGACCACAGCACCGAGCCTCGTGGCCAACTCCTGCCCGAGCAGCATGGTGTTGCCCGCGGTACTGCCGGCGTCAACCCCGCGCGTAGCCGCTATTTCGCCCGCCAGCACGGCGATTTCGCTGGCATTGCCCCGAATGACGGCCAGCTTAATTTCGGTCATAATCCGCTGGGCGGTGTCAGTGCGCAACCTGGTCGCTCCGACACCAACCGGGTCGAGCACCACGGGAATACCCCTGGCATTGGCCTCTTGCCCCGCGAGAAGCATGGCCTGGATGGTGCGCGAATTGAGGGTGCCGATGTTTAAAACCAAAACCGAGGCGATGGACACCATCTCCACCACCTCTTCGGCATCATCGGCCATCACGGGGGCCCCGCCATAGGCGAGGACGATATTGGCGCAATCGTTGACACTCACGTAGTTGGTAATTTGATGTACTAGCGGCCGCTTGGCCCGCACTTGGCTTAAAACTCCCGACAATTGGTCAATAAATTCCATGCCGCTACCTCCCTAGTTGCTGCTATCCTTTATGCCGGCTCTTTTATAGAGGTCATAGAAATGATGGGTCGGCCCCACCCCCCGCCCTAGGGCGAACCCGTGGGCGATGGCCCCGCTTGTGTACGTCTTCGCCAATTCCACCGCCCGCCCCAAGGGTAGTCCCTGCGCTAAATTAGCGGCGATGGCCGCCGACAAAGTGCAGCCTGTGCCATGAGTGTGCGGGGTATTGATGCGAGGACTAACAAAGTGGCGGAAGCTCTGCCCATCATAAAGGACATCCACGGCCTCGCCGGACAGATGGCCGCCCTTGATAAGAGCCGCCTTGGCACCAAGCGCAACTATCTGCCTGGCGGCTTGCTCCATGTCGGCGAGGGAATGAATGCTCTGCCCCGTAAGCTCTGCGGCCTCGGGGATATTGGGGGTCACGAGGTCGGCCAGCGGCAGAAGCAGCGCTTTAAGCACCTCGATGGCGTCCGCCTGCAAAAGATAGAACCCGCTCTTGGAGATCATGACTGGGTCGAGCACGACATGGAGGGGCCGGTAGCTAGGGAGCGACTCGGCTAAGGCGATAATAGTCTCCCGCCGCGACACCATGCCGATTTTTACGGCATGCACCGGTATGTCGGCATAGACGGCCGCAAGCTGCGCCAAAATGCAGGCGCACGAAATGTCCTCCACCGCAAAGACCCCGACCGTGTTTTGCGCGGTCACCGCCGTAACCACACAGAGGCCAAAGACCCCGTGAGCGGCAAAAGTCTTAAGGTCGGCCTGAAGACCGGCCCCGCCGCTAGAGTCTGAACCGGCGATAGTGAGGGCGGTCTGCATCAAGCTTTCTCCCGGAGGCCCATCTGGGCTAGGAGTCGGTCGCTTAAGCTAATCACCACAACATAGGCGACCACAGACCCAGCCAGACTGCTCAGAATGAAGGGGATGACAAAGGCATAGGCGGCTACATCACGCCCTAAGAGAAAGCGGGCGACCGGGAAGGCCAGGGCCGCGCCTAATACCCCCGTGCCCATTACCTCACCGAGGACGGCCTTTAACTTGCAATGTGTTTTTTGGTAGACCCAAGCAGCGAGAAAGGCCCCAATCATACTGCCGGGAAAAGCCAAAAGCGAACCGGTGCCAAGTAAGTTGCGCAGGAGAGAAATACCAAAGGCGGTGAGCACGCTGTAGAGCGGCCCAAGCAAGACTGCCGCCACCACGTTGATGGCATGCTGCACGGGAAACAGCCTCGCCCCCGCGAAGGGGAAGACAATCGTTGAGGCGGCCATTGTGCCCAGGGCGATGAGCAGGGCAGCAATGGTAAGTTTTTTTAAATTCATCTGCTAGCCTCCTTTTTTTAGCAAATAAAGACGAGCACCGCGCTGGGCGTGCTCGTCAAAATAAACTATGGCACTTCCCTCCGCTGGCATTACCCAGATCAGGTAAAGGGTCAAAGAACTCCTAGGTTCTCTATCTCAGCCGGCCTCTCCAGCTCCCCCGCTCGCTATTTAATTGCACTCTATATTTATTCTATGCCAGACCGCGGACAATTGCAAGGGTGAAAGCGGGCATGTCCACTTTGTGCCGGCGCTACAAGGGCAGCACCCTATGCCAGCTTGCGAACAAGAGCAAGGCGTGTTATCCGGTCCAGTCAAAGATTTCGATGCCGTCGCGGTACACGGTAATCCTCGTCAGCCCAAAACCCAAAGCTAGGTACATTCGATGCCGAAAGTTCTCGGCCCCTTCCCGACCGACCAACTGATTGCGTACGACCACTTGCTGCCTGTTGTGCATGAACCGGGCCTCTCCGACCACCGCATTGGGGGGCATGGAGATAATAGGGGCCAGCTCCGCTAGGTGCTCTTTAAGCTCCTTGCCCGCTATTTGTCCAGTTGGCAGAATCTCGGCCATCTTGAGTCTCTCTCGCCCACTTTCCACCAAGTACACACTGAGGGAACCGGTGAGCAGCGATGCTTTAAGCTGCAGCCTGTCGCCGCCGGAGAGGTCAACCCACCGATGTGGCATCTAGCATACCTCCTAAATCGCGAAATCCTTGGGCTTATAAATTCGTGCACGCCTCGGGCAGGTCCTATGTGGACAAAGGGGAATATCACTTGTGGCAGTCGCCGGCTTTTTGTAGCGGCGTGACATGGCACGCCGACCCCCGACAAAGGGGGTGTTCCTTTCAGTGGAATCAAGCTTTCATGTTGCATGGCTCAATCGATTCATTGGTACAGTGTTTCAGGCAGGCAAGTTATTTAAACAACTTGCCCATGGCCCGGCCCGCGGCCCGACCAACGATGCGTCGGCCAACACGTTTGGCCATTTTTTTAGGACTGCCGCTGCTGACTGCCTGCACGTCGCCTAGAATGCGCGCCAGTTTGTACAAAATACCACGCGTCTTACTGATGCTCAACTCTGTGCCCCTCCTTCCTTCGTCGGTTGAACGGCCTTGGGCTTAGCAGGGGTGGGCTTTTTCTTCGGCATGGTGTAGCGATTGATGAGCGGAACGGCGGCATTTAACCCCAAGATGGCGAAACTCGTGCCCTCGGGCAGGGGGCTATAGAAACGCATGAGCATGATGCCAACGCCGATACCCGCCCCAAAAATCCATCTCCCAATTTGACTGCGCGGTGCGGTGATGGGGTCGGTGGCCATGAAGAGGGCCCCTAGCAGCAGGCTTCCCGAAAAGAGATGAAAGAGTGGGTCCTGCCCAGCGATGATGGCGATGGCGGTCACCGCTGCAGCAATGGCCGCGGGTATGCGCCAGTTGGCTATATTTTTATACACCAACCAAGCAAAACCGATGAGAAGGGCGAGCACCGAAGTCTCACCCACCGAACCCGGCACCAGCCCGGTGAAGAGGTCGAGGAGTGGGGCCATAGTACCTTCGGCCCGAAATATCTGAAGTGGGGTGGCGGCTGTGGTTAAATCCACCGGCATAAGCCACGGGCGCATGGTACCGGGGAAGGCGAGGACGATAAACAGACGCCCGAGAATGGCCGGGTTAAAGATATTCTTACCGTAGCCGCCAAAGAGCTGCTTGCCGACGATGATGGCAAAGGCCGCGCCAATGGCCGCAATGTAGAGGGGCAAGGAAGGAGAAAGACCCAGGCCAAACAAAAGCCCCGTCACTACTGCGCTGAGGTCCTTAATCTTCAGGGGCTTCTTCTGCACATATTGCCACAGGGCCTCACTGCCGACCGCCGACGCCACACTCACCACTAATAAGAGCAGAGCCGGTAGCCTAAAGAACCACAGAGCGGCCAGTGTTACGGGAATAAGGGCGATGAGAACAACACGCATCATTTTCATGTAAATGCCTCCATTGCTATAGTAATGCTTACTCTTGCTGGACATAATATCAAACGCTTCCTGCATCCTGCCACAACATCACTATACCATGCCCGTTAAATCTGGGAAAGCGCAGTTTCCCCTCAAACCGAAAGCCAAATCGGAGCGAATTGTCGCAAAATGTAATCGGTGCTAAAATAGAACTACGCCCTTCTGAGCATGTTGCTCGGGAGCAACGTCCCAGAGGGAGAACGGAACAGATGGAGAAAGAAGGGGTGGTTAGATGAACATTGTTATCGGGGGGGCCGCCGGCCAGGGCATGGATACCATCGCGCACTTGCTCGGCAAGACCCTAACCCGCCTTGGCTACGGCGTCCTCCTGTCTAAAGACTATATGTCCCGGGTGCGCGGCGGCCACAACTTTTCCTTGCTGCGAATTGGCAGCACTACCCCATGGGCACAGGCCACGGATATCGATATCTTAGTAGCCCTAAACGAAGAAACATACGCCGTGCACCACCAAAAATTACGGTCCGGTGCGAGCGTCATTTTCGACAATGCTTTATTCGCCCTGCCCGCACAGGAACCCCGTGGGCTTCCTACTCCTTTTGGTTCCCTAGCCCGCGCCGCGGGCGGAGCCATTCTAGCCAGCACCGTGGCCACAGGGGCGGTTCTGTCGCTCCTTGGGCTGGCTCTGCCTACTGCCGAAGGCTTAATTCGAGAAATGTTTGCCGAGGGCCTGGTCGAACAAAACATTGCCGCTCTCCGTGCCGGTTACGCGGCCCTACTCCCCGCTCGGCCGGTGACTTGCGCCTTGCCTAAGGCTACGCCTCTGCCGCCACAGATTTTTATCGACGGCAACCAGGCCCTTGGCATGGCCGCCCTCGCCAGTGGCTGCCGTTTTCTGGCGGCCTATCCCATGACCCCGGCAACGGGAGTCATGACCTATCTCGCCGCCCGGCAGCAACAGCATGGCCTCGTAGTGGAACAGGCCGAGGACGAAATCGCCGCCATCAACATGGTACTGGGGGCAAGCTACGCCGGGTTGCGCTCGATGACCTGCACCTCAGGGGGTGGTTTTGCCCTTATGGTCGAAGGTTTATCCCTCGCAGGCATGACCGAGACCCCCATTGTCGTGGTTCTCGCCATGCGACCCGGTCCCGCTACCGGTCTGCCCACGCGGACTGAGCAGGGCGACTTGAACTTTGCCATCTTTGGCGGCCATGGCGAGTTCCCCCGAGCGGTGCTCTCGGCCACCAACTTAGAAGACGCATTTTATCGGCTGAACAAGGCCTTCAACCTAGCTGACAAGTACCAAGTGCCCGTGATATTTCTCACCGACCAAAACTTTGCCGATACCGCGCGCTCAATACGGCCCTATGACTTTTCTCGCTTAGTCTACGAGCGGCATCTGGCCACGGAAGAAACGGCGACCTTCCCCTACCAACGTTATCGCCTGACCGAGGATGGCCTTTCACCCCGCGCCTATCCCGGACAATTCATCGGCGAGGTGGTGCTTTCTGACAGCGATGAGCATGACGAAGATGGTCATATCATCGAGGACGGTGCCATGCGGAAGCGGATGATGGACAAGCGCATGCTTAAGCAAAATGCCCTAGCCACGGAGATGAGCGAGCCCGAACTGTATGGCAGCACCCGCGCCGAGATACTTCTCATCGGTTGGGGTTCCACCTATGGGGCGATGCGCGAAGCTGTCGACACTCTCAACGTTAGGGGCAAAAATGCCGCCATGCTCCACTTCAGCGACCTCTGGCCCTTGCCACTCAACAACGTGACCACCCTTTTGCCCCAGGCGCGGCATAGTTTCTGCATTGAGGGCAACGCCACCGGACAATTTGCCGCCCTCCTGCGCCGCGAAAGCGGCCTACAGACCACTTACCTCCTGCTAAAGTATGATGGACGCCCTTGGAGCGGAGAAGAAATCGCACGGGAGGTAGAAAAGAATGTCTAAAGCCGCAGACTACTTAACTAAGGACACCGCTTGGTGCCCGGGCTGCGGGAACTTCCCCATCAGGCAGGCCTTGGCGGAGGCTCTCGCCGAACTCGACCTCGCCCCACACCGGGTGCTGATGTGCTCCGGCATCGGGCAAGCCGCGAAGATGCCTCACTACCTTCGTTTGAACGGCTTCAATGGACTCCATGGCCGCGCTCTGCCGCCGGCGGTGGGGGCGAGGGTGGCGAACACTGCACTGACGGTCATCGTGGAGTCGGGCGATGGCGACAGCTACGGCGAGGGTGGCAACCACTTCATCCATACTATCCGTCGCAACCCCCACCTCGCCCACTTTGTGCACAATAATCAAGTCTATGGCTTAACCAAGGGGCAGGCCAGCCCCACCAGCGAGCTCGGCATGCAGACTAATGTGCAGACAACCGGAGTAGTGCTACCCCCCTTTCAGCCTTTGGCAGTGGCCTTAACCATGGGCGCGGGCTTTGTGGCACGCTGTTTTGCCGGCGAGAGAAAGCACCTTAAAGAAACTATGATGGCGGCGATTGCCTTTCCGGGCTATGCCTTGGTGGATATTTTGCAGCCCTGTACAACCTTTAACAAAATCAACACCTATGCTTGGTACAAAGAGCGATGCTACTTCCCCGAAGGGCATGAGACGAGCGATTGGCAGGCCGCACTTACTTTGGCCAGACAATGGGGCGACCACATCCCCTTAGGCATTCTCTACAATGTGCCACGCCCAACTTTCGAATCGCACTTCCCCGTCCTAGCGGGCTCCCCACTCAACGGAAGGCCCTTCTCGCCCAGCGAGGTAGTAGGTGCGCAAGATGAGTTTCGCTGAAGGGGTAGCAGCACCATCAAGATGTTTGGCGGGAGGAGGTGCTGCGTGCCTATTGTTGCCATTACCCATGCTCCTGACTATGAGAACGATGCTGTTGTTGGCGCGGTAAGAGAAGCGTTATCTTTTATCTTCCCCGGCGGACTTGCCGATTTAGTTCGACCGGGCTTTACCGTGGCTTTGAAGGTTAATATGTTGATGGGTAAGGACCCCGGTCGGGCCATCACCACCCACCCGGCGCTGGTCAGAGCAGTGTGCCTCGAGGTCATGCGCTGTGGTGGAAGACCGCTCATCATTGACAGCCCCGGTGGCCCCTACACGGCAAACTTCCTTAAAGCGGCCTACGAAAAGTGCGGGTTTGCGGCGGTAGCTAAAGAGACCGGTGCCACTCTAAACTATGACCTAGGCCTAGAGAAGGTGTCGTTCGCTACCGGTACGCCCGTCAATAGCGCCGAGCTGCTCGCGCCGGCGATGAAGGCAGATGTGCTCATTAACCTACCTAAGCTAAAGACCCACGGCCTAACGACCATGACTTGTGCGGTAAAGAATATGTTTGGTTTAATACCCGGTTTAACCAAGATTGAATACCATATGCGCACACCCAAGATAGAGGACTTTTGCTCGGCTCTGGTGGGTATCGCCGAGTTGGCCGCGCCCGAACTGACCATAGTGGATGCGATAGAGGCCATGGAGGGCGAGGGCCCTTCGGGAGGCCGGCCGAAGCATCTTGGCTACATCTTGGCCAGCCGCAACATGCATGCGCTGGACATGGTCGCGGCTAAGATAATGGGCTTGGAATCGGCCGAGGTGCCCACTATTGTGGCGGCGGAGCAGGCCGCTGGCGGCTCTTTGACTTGGGCAAGCTACGGCGAAATTGAGATAAGGGGTATCTCCCCCGCTCAACATAGGCTGCAACGTCCCCAAGCTGAATCCCGTGCTTACCTGCTGGACGGCTTTCTGCCGCGCCGGCTGGCCGACAAAGTAGCCCTCTACCTCCAGCCTAGGCCACGCTTTTCCCCTCAGCTGTGCACTCATTGCCATATCTGCGTGCAAAGCTGCCCTCCTAAGGCTCTGCGCATGAATAAAGGCGAAGTACCCGGGCTTGCGCTTAAAGATTGCATCCGCTGCTTTTGCTGCCAGGAGCTCTGCCCCGAGCATGCCATTGATGTGCAGAGGAGCTGGCTGGCCCGCTTGCTGATAAAGTACTGATACTTATGAGAAAAGCGTTCCACCCTTGCGGTGGAACGCTTTTCTCTGTACCGGTAGTGGCCGATTAAGAGCGCAACTGCCTCTTTCCGGCGTACGCTCGCTTCCAGGCATACATCGCGAGCGAGACGGCAATAACCCCGTAGGCGATAAACACACGGAAAAATTCGCCTAATTGGGCATCGCCGAGCAAATTGCGACCCGCCATCGGCGAAACCAAGAACAGGGTGTGAAAGAGCACCAACCCGGTTAGGGCCTGCCCAACAGTGGCCTTGGTCACCGTGGCTCCACCAATGAGCAAGGCGGCGATGGCAAAGACACCAACCGAAATATGGCTGCCATAGGTGCTTAAGTTGCCTAAATTCGAGAGCAGGAGTATCTGTCCCCAGGCAGCCATCACCGTAGAAATGGTGATGGCGATAATTCTGGTTTTATCAACATCAATGCCCGAAATTTTGGCTACATGTTGATCCTGCCCAACCGTACGAAAATCCTGCCCTAGCTTGGTGGTGGCAATAAAGCCCAAGAACGCACAAGCTAGGCCGATAATCGCAAAGGTCACTACAGGCACGCTCACGATAACGAACGAAGAATCGGGCGACCGCGTCAGAACAAAGCTAATTGCCGCCGCGCCGGCGATTAAAAAGAACGGGAGGGCCTTTTTCGCACTCGGCTGCCTGCTACCACGGGTGCTGTACTGAAACCATGCGCCGATGGACAGGAAAATAACGGCAACTAAAACCATAAAATGAGGGAAAGACAGGCGGTACAAGTCATCCACCGCCCCCCTTAGGATGGCTAGGTCTACCGTATTCAGTATCCCGATGCCATGGGGCAGCATTATTTGTGGATTACGCAACGGAATGAGCGTACCGACGATGACCATTAGCAGCAACATGTACAGCCCATCAGCAAAAAAACCGGCAATCATACTGGTAATCATCTCTTGCCCACGGGTCTTATTTAATAGTCGCCCGATAAAAATGCCAAAGAGTATGGCGAGCGGTGTGGACAAGAGCGTCGCCAGCAAAATGCCGCTTATGCCGGCAATTTGCCAGTGTATCACGGCAATGATGGCAATTTGCGCGGCCATGGCCCCGAGAATAACGGCAAAATTGAGCCCCATACCCGCCGTGACCGGGATAAGGAGGGCCACAACCATGAGTCCGTTACGAGCGATGCGCGTCACTAGGTCCATCACCACAAAGCCCAGCGACAACCCAGAAAACCATATCCCAATACCGGTTATGGCGACAAACAACAGCACCACCATGTTGTCAAACAAAAAGTTTCTCTTCATGTTAATCACCCCTGCTGACTTGTGCTAAGGCGTAAAGGATGATGCCGTTAGAGACAATGATTCGCGCAATCTCGGCCACGCCTCCGACCATAATCACCTTATTGATTACCGGCAAGGAAACTACCAACAGGCTCTGAAAGAGGAATACTCCCAAGATGACGTTTAAGATATTCGCTCGGCGCACGGTAGCGCCACCGATGAGTATGGCCGCGGCTGCCGGGAAACCCATGCCCATGGGGGCCTCATAAAGTTGTAAAAAGGTAAAGCTCTGTGAAAAAACCACAATTCCGACTGCCCCGAGCACTGTAGAGAGGACTGCGCTCAAGAGACGGTATTTGTCGACATTGATGCCGCTGGCCAAGGCGAACTGCCTGCTATCACCGACTGCTTTCATCGCCATGCCGGCCTTGCTCCGCACAAAGAGCCACATCAGAACACACATCAGAGAAAATGCCAAGAGAAGCCCGGTGGGGACGACTACACCGAAGATTTGAAAAGCCCAGAACTGGTCAAGGACGCTGGCAAAGCGATCGGCAAGAGAAATAGTTACCCTTAGCCCGCGCCCAATTGGCCAGACCATTTCGGGGCTGGCAAAAGGCATAATTATCCACCCGATGTTCATAAGTGAGACGAATGAGAACCCCACATAGGTGCTCACCATCATCTCTGAGCCTTTGACTTTGTTCAGCAACCACCCATAGATAGCTCCGACAGTCGCAGAAAGAGGGATACCAACCGTAACGGCGAGAAAAAACGCCGGGAAACCGCGCATATCGAGTTCGATGGCTAAAAGTCCGCCGACCAAGCCGCAGAGAATGCCTAGCGGAAGACCAAAATTGGGTCCAATGCCAGAAATTATAGTCGGAAGCATGGCCAGGACAAAGATACCATTCATCCCTGTGCGCACTAAGGCATTCGACAGAAGCGGCCCTAGAGGTATGCCGAGAACCGCGGCGCCGATAACCAGCACAATAAGAAAGGCGACAATGATGAGCCGCGCAAACCCAAAACTGGCCAGCGCAGATGACAGTAGTTTCTTCACTTTAGACGACCTCCTTGCCGCGGAATTTGTGGTAATCCCCAGCCATCATCAAGCCGAAATCGACATCACTCGCGTCAGGCGAGAGGATTCCCTCAACGCGACCCCCACAGATAATGGCAATCCGCTGACAGATAGACCGTAGTTCCGCAAGCTCACTAGAGGTCATAATAATGGTCATCCCCAATTCGCGATTGAGTTTGACCAAGGTCTCCAGAACAATTTTTTTGGCCCCGACATCAATACCCCGCGTCGGCTCAGAAACAAAGAGAATCTTAGGGTCGAGCGCCAAGGCCCGGGCAATGCACACTTTTTGTTGATTGCCACCGCTAAGACGCCGCGTGAGTTGCATGGGGCCGGTACATCTAATGTCTAGGTCGGCAATCTTCTTTAAGGCATGCTTTCGAATTTTACCATAGGCCAATTGAGAAAATGGCCCCAAACGATGCAAGAAACTGTTGCGCATCTGCATGGCGGTAAACGCGATGTTGATTTCAATAGAAGAATCCAGCAACAGGCCCACCCCCCGGCGATCCTCAGAAACAAAGGCGAGACCAGCCTCATAGGCCGCCTTCGTGTCACTTAACGCCAGTGGTTTGCCGAAGATGCTCACCTGCCCAGCGGCAGGATAAAGACCCATAATGCCATTGGCTATACCTATCTTCCCCTGCCCACCTAGACCACCGATGCCGATAATTTCGCCGGCAAAAACATCGAGGTCAACTTGGCGCACGTTTTCACCGGGCATGAGCACCTTAAGTCCCCTGATAGAGACTGCAATCTCAGATTTTGTCATGCTACTGCTGTCTTGGACTATTTTTTCGACCTTGCGACCCACCATTAGCTCGGCTAATTGAAAGGCGTTGGTTTCTGTTTTGGCGAGCGTGCGCACCAACTCACCGTCACGCAGCACAGTGATATTGTCGGCTATGGTCATGACCTCATCGAGGCGATGGGTGATAAAGAGAATAGCAATGCCTGAATCGGCGATCACTTTCATGGCCTTAAGTAGCGCGTCAGCCTCACTTTCGGTAAGCACAGCCGTCGGCTCATCAAAGACAATAATCTTCATGTCGGCCTTGTCTATTTCGCGCGCGATCTCCACGAATTGCATATAGCCAACCGGCATCCCAGCAATCTTAGTCCATTCCTCAATATTTAAACCGATGGTGTCGAGTGCTTTGCGGGCGTCAGAGTCCATGGCTTCCATGTCGAGACTTTTAAGTGCCGGTCCAAAGATGCGGCTGGCAATATTCGGCCGGGTAATCTCGCGGTTAATCTTGATATTCTCCGTAATTGTAAAGCCAGGAATAAGCATGAATTCTTGGTGGACCATGCCGATGCCTAATTTCATAGATTCAAAGGGGGAGTCGATAGCGACCACTTTGCCATCGATAAGAATCTCGCCCTCGTGACCACCGGTGGTATGAATGACCGGCATGCCGAAAAGTATATTCATCAAGGTGGACTTGCCGGCGCCATTTTCGCCAAGGACGGCGTGGATTTCTCCGGGCCTTAACCTCAATGTGACGTCTTTTAGGACGCGGTTGCCGGAGTAGAGCTTACCGATGTTTTTCATCTCTAATACATAGTTGTCATGTTCCATTGAACAAACCTCCTTGACTGTCAAAGTGAAAGCGCAGGGCTACCTTAAACCGGTAACCCTGCGCCGGTTAGCGCCTACTTACCGTGCGGGTGGGGCAGAAAAATCAATGGAGCTAGATAGGAACAGGAAGAAATGGTTGTAAGTGCCACGAGCGGTAGTCAGGTTCGAGAGAGTTACCGGACCACCGGCCAGGTCCATGAGCATACCTTCGAGGGTAATTAAGTCCACGCGTCCGGTGGTTTGACCACTAAGCACCGCCATAGCATACTCGACACCGGCTTCAACGAAAAGCATATTGACCGGCACCGGCCAAGTCGACACTCTGTTAGCTGCACCGGCACGCACCAAAGCCTCGCGGATGGCGTTAATGGCGAAAGGAAGGTCGCCTTGTCTTTCCCTCGGGATAGAAATTCCCAAAGCGCCTGGGAGGGCATGGTAGGGGGAAGGACAACATTGCTCGGGGAAGATAGCTCCCGTGGCAATGACTTGCCTAATCAGTGGTTCCATCATGCCGCAGTTGGTTCCAAAGAAGGCGGTGTCTCTGCCCAGTCTGGCAACTTGCCGCGGAACGTCTTCCATAATAAACTGCTGAGTGCCGGCTACGCCGCCTTCACCGG
>JAGXSS010000020.1 GCA_018334055.1 Peptococcaceae bacterium | reverse complement strand
CTACATAAGGCCAAGGATAGGGACTATCGGTGTTCGTGCGGATATAGGACGCACCGAGATAGACTGGGCGCAATAAATATACTTTCCGCGCCTGTGATAGGCGGTAACAGCCTGTCAGCCTAAGATGCTACATGCACTGTCTTAGGATGGGCTGATGGCACAGCCCTTAACTTGGGGTCATACTCCGATACCAGAAATGGATTTCGGTTTAATCACCCAAGAATCCCCTGCCTTTAGGCATGGGGAGTGTCAAAATCTGGTAATTAGGCCAAGAATCGGCCTGCCAATTATTTGACAAGAAGGGGAGGAATGGCGGATGGAACTAGCACCGGAAGAATGCAAAGAACTGCTCCGCACACTGAAGGCCCGTTTTGAGAAGAACATGCATCGACATGAAGGTCTTGAGTGGGCTAAGGTGGAGGCCAGAATAGTGGCTGGCAACGAAAAACAGCGGGCACTCCATGAGATGGAAAGAACGGGTGGCGAGCCGGATGTCGTAGGTTTGGACCAAGGTGCGGGTGAATACGTTTTTTTCGATTGCTCTTTGGAGAGCCCGATAAACCGCCGCAGTCTATGCTACGATGAGGAGGCGCTAAACGCCAGGAAAAAGGACAAACCGGAAGGCAGCGCTGTAGGGATGGCTACCGGAATGGGTATTAGACTGTTGACCGAAATAGAATACCGCGAGCTGCAGCGGTTAGGAAAGTTTGACACCAAAACATCGAGTTGGATCTTGACCCCTAGTGACATTAGAACGCTTGGGGGCGCTGTTTTTGCCGATTTCCGCTATGGCCAGGTCTTCGTGTATCACAATGGCGCGGAGTCATACTATGGGAGCAGAGGGTTTAGGGGGTCGTTGCGGGTCTAACTGGTCCGCGGGCCCATTGATCCCTTGCGCAGAGTGGTAGAGAAAGAAGGATGAACGACTTGGACACAACAACCAAGTTTGAATTGATTGCGACCTCGACTTTTGGGTTAGAGAGTGTGGTGGCCGCGGAGATAACCAAACTCGGGTATGACAGGATTAAGGTTGAAACCGGCAAAGTCACCTTTCGGGCCGGTGCACTGGGGATTTGTCGCTCCAATTTATGGCTTAGGGTCGCCGATAGGGTGCGCCTTAAAGTCGGCGAATTTCAGGCCGAGACTTTTGATGATCTCTTTGAACAGACTAAGGCGCTGCCGTGGGAAAATTTCCTTACTGTGGACGCCTGCTTCCCCGTTGACGGGAAGTCCATAAAGTCAAAGTTGTTTAGCGTCTCAGACTGCCAAGCAATTGTCAAAAAAGCCATTGTCGAAAGGATAAAACAAAAGTACCAGGTGCAATGGTTTAAAGAAGATGGCCCACGCTTCCCCGTCGAGGTGGCGTTGCTCAATAATATAGCTACCCTGACCATAGATACTTCAGGAGCAGGGTTGCATAAGAGAGGGTACCGTGATCTGGCCTCCGCTGCACCCCTCAAAGAAACATTAGCCGCGGCCTTGATCAGTCTTTCTAAGTGGCAGCCGGACATTCCGTTGATCGATCCTTTTTGTGGTTCAGGCACGATTGTGCTGGAAGCCGCGATGCAGGGACTAAACATCGCGCCGGGATTAAAACGCGAGTTTGTGGCGGAGAAGTGGCCCTTTCTGTCTGGTGAGCTGTGGCAGCTCGGTCGCGAGGAGGCCCTAGATTTGGCGTGTCCCGCCCGGGCTCTAGAAATAATCGGGACCGATGTAGACCCCAAGGCGGTCCAACTTGCCCGTCACCATGCCCAAGCGGCGGGGGTGGCTACCGGTGTTCACTTCCAAGCCCAGCCATTCGCCAGTCTTAGTACACGCAAGAAGTATGGCAAGATCATCTGCAATCCCCCCTATGGGGAAAGAATGGGAGAGAAAAAGCAGGTAGAAGCGCTCTATCGCGAGATGGGTCAAGTCTTGGCCAAGCTTGGCACATGGTCGTACTATGTCATCACCTCGCACCCCGAGTTTGAGCATCTCTTTGGTCAGCGCGCCAGCAAGAAACGCAAGCTTTACAACGGCGATATTAAGGTGGACTACTATCAGTTCTTTGGACCGCGGCCGCCCAAGACACTTTTTCGCTCAGACGATGAAAGAGGTTCAGGGGAACTTTCGAGTCACGAAGCCGGTGTCGGAGAGGACACTGAGCAGTAAATACCAGTGTGAATGCATCGCAGGATAATCTGAAACCAAGCCCGGAAAAGAGCCGCCATCATAGCTAAAAGCCTCCCTCGCGAGTTTCTGGCGAGGGAGGCTTTTGTTGTCGTGGGGTGTAGATGGTTATCGCCCTAGGTCTGCCAACGGGCAGCGCCCGTGGCGGCACATTTTTCGAGGAAGGCTTGCGGCTGTTTTACTTTCGCCAGCATAATCATGGCGGCGATGATGTAGGGCTTGAAGCCGGCTTCTTTATACAGTTGGTCGCGGTAGCGGTCAAAGACGCTGGCCTCTACCTCGCCTTGGGCACAACTCACTCCGGTGATGTCCGCCGGCAGGCAGTGCATGTAGAGGGCCTGGCCGTTCTTCGTGGTCTTCATCATTTCCTCGGTGCACTGCCAGTCGCTGTGCAGTTTGTTCTGCGCCAGTAGCTCCCTCTCGAGGGCCTTGATGCCGTCTAGATCGCCCGCGCCGTAAAGGTCGGTGCGTTTTTCCATGGCGGCAAAGGGGGCCCAGCTCTTGGGGTAGACGATGTCAGCATCTTTAAAGGCCTCGGCCATGCTATTGGTCTTGGTGAACGAGCCTCCGGAGAGGGTGGCGTTCTTCATGGCGACTTCCTCTACTTCGCTCATCATCTCGTAACCCTTCGGATGTGCCAGCACTACGTCCATGCCGAAGCGGGTCATGAGGGCGATGACGCCTTGAGGGACGGAAAGGGGTTTGCCATAGGAAGGGGAGTAGGCCCACGACATGGCAATTTTCTTGCCCCGGAGGTTTTCGACGCCGCCAAATTCATGAATGAGGTGGAGCATATCGGCCATGCTCTGGGTGGGATGGTCTATGTCGCACTGTAAATTTACCAGTGTCGGCCTTTGTTCGAGGACGCCGGCCTGATGCCCCTCCTTGACGAAACGCGCGAAGTCGCGCATGTACTGGTTGCCTTTGCCAATGTACATGTCATCGCGAATGCCCACAATGTCGGCCATAAAACTGATCATGTTGGCGGTTTCGCGGGCGGTTTCACCATGGGCCACTTGGGATTTGCCTTCTTCAAAGTCCTGGACTTCGAGGCCTAGTAGGTTGCAGGCCGAGACAAAACTAAAGCGCGTGCGGGTTGAATTGTCTCTGAAAATAGAGATGCCTAGGCCGCTGTCGAAAACCTTGGGGGAGATATTGTTTTCGCGGAGCTCTCTCAGGGCGTCAGCCACGGCAAAGACAGCGGCGATTTCATCATCGGTCTTCTCCCAAGTCAGCAAAAAGTCGCTGCCAAACATCGCGCCAAAGTCAAGCTGGTTTAACTGGTCCACAAATTTCTTCAAGGTGCTTCCTCCAATCTAATCGGGGCTACTTGCAGTATACGGTGGGCACGGCGGCGTAGACGGCTGCACAACGTACCAGGTCTTCTTTCCAGGTTTTTTCATTTGGGGCATGGGCTTCTTTCTCGCGTCCCGGACCATAGCCGATGCAGGGTATGCCGTACCTGCCCATGATGGACACCCCATTGGTCGAAAAAGTCCACTTGTCGACAAATGGTTCGCCGTACATAGCCCTATGGACTTCGACTAAGGCACGTGTTGGGGCGGCGTCTTCGGGGATGACCCAGGTGGGGAAGAAGCAGTCGGAGGGGTAGGTGAGGCCGGTGTAGCTCGGTGTGTCGTAGCTATACATGGTGACATTGGCCTCATATTTTTGGCAGGAAGGCAGGTCGCGAATTTGCCTAAGGGCTTGCAGATAATCTTCGCCATCCGTCAAGCGGCGATCTATCGAAATGGCGCACATGTCAGGCACCGCACAGCGCGAGGGGGATTTGAAGAATATCTCGGATACCACCAAAGTGCCCTGGCCCAAGAAGGGGTCATGATGCAAATGGTTGCCTAGCTCCCGCACTTCTTGGATAATTTCAGACATGCGGTAAATGGCATTAATGCCCCTCTCGGGAGCAGAGCCATGGCAGCTGATGCCCTTTACTTCTACCCTAATTTCCATCCTGCCGCGCTGTCCGCGGTAGATATTGCCGTCGGTGGGCTCGGTTATGACCACGAATTCTGGTTTTATCTTGCTTTCTTCACAAATATACTGCCAGCAAAGGCCGTCGCAGTCTTCTTCTTGCACTGTTCCGGTGACCAGCACCCGATAACGGTCCGAAAGAAGCCCCAAATCCTTCATAATCTTAGCCCCGTACACTGCCGAAACCATGCCGCCCAGCTGGTCTGATGCGCCGCGGCCGCCGACTGTTGTTTCGGTTTCGCAGCCCTCATAAGGGTCAAAGGTCCAGTTGCTCATTTCTCCCACGCCCACCGTATCGATATGGGCATCGAAGGCGATTAGCTTCTCGCCCTGGCCCATCCAGCCTAGGACATTGCCCATGGTATCCACTTCGACTTTGTCAAAATCGAGATTGCGCATCTCCTCGGCTATGCGCGCGACGACACGTTCTTCTTTGCCACTTTCGCCGGGGATGGCAATTAAGTCCCTGAGAAAGCGGACCATTTTGCCCTCGTAGTGACCGGCTTGCTGCTTGATGTTTAGATAATCGATATTCAATAAGTCGCCTCCCTTTTATATCCTAGCTGCAAGTACCGTGTTTAATGGGCGCAGAGCAACGGTACTCTTTTCTAATGTTTTGAATATAGCATTGCAATGGGGTGAAAACAAGAGCAATCTGTATAAGTTTTAGAGTATCGCAGAAATTTAGCCGGTTAAAGAGCATGAGGCCGGCGATTCTTTCTATTCGATCTCACTTGGGATATGATAGACATAGGATTATTCGCAAGCGAAAGGAAGTGTAATTATGCCGGCAATAGAAGTAGGTAGCCTAGCACCGGAATTTAGTCTAAAGGATCACCGCAAGGAGAACATCACTCTTTCGGCATACAGGGGGAAGAAGGTGCTTTTGTCCTGGCATCCATTGGCTTTTACCTCGGTCTGCACCGATCAAATGCGTGCTCTGGAGGCCAATTGGGAGAGGTTTCAAGCACTGAACACGATGCCTTTGGGCATGAGCATCGACTCGACCGCCTGCAAGGCGGCTTGGGCAGCGGTGCTTTCCATCAACCATGTGCCCCTGGTTTGTGACTTCTGGCCGCATGGGCAGGTGGCCACAGCCTACGGCATATTTATTGATAAGCTGGGCCTTTCGGAGCGCGCCAATATTTTAGTCGATGAAACAGGCCAAGTAGTATGGGTCAAAGTCTATCCCATGAAGGAGCTCCCTGATATAGAAGAAGTCTTGGCCGCCATCGCGGGAAATTAGGTTAGCTACAAGCAACTTGTGCCGGAGCTGCTAGGTCTTTGGCCGTGGCTAGGCTCGGTCAGCAAGGAGTATGGGAGGTGTTGTCGTGGATGATGGCAAGGTTGTGCCGACCAATCCGCAGGTTTATATAGAAAGTCAGCCCGAGAAGCGCCGCGAGGCTCTTCTGCGGTTGCGCCAAACTATTCTACAAAATCTACCTGTCGGATTTGCCGAGATCATGCAATATGGCGGCATTGGTTACGTGGTTCCCCATGCCCTCTATGCGGCAGGGTATCATTGCAACCCAAAGGAGCCATTACCTTTTGCCGGGTTGGCCAACCGCAAACATTATGTGGCGGTCTACCACTTGGGGGTCTATGCTGACCGGAACCTGCTGGAGTGGTTTGCAGAGGCCTATGCGGCGCTAAACATAGGCAGGCTGGACATGGGGAAGAGCTGCATCAGATTTAATAATATCAGTAAGATTCCCTATCGGCTGATGGGGGAGTTGTTTGCCAAGATGACGGTGCGGGAGTATGTGCAGATGTATGAGGGCACGAAGCCCAAGAAATGAGCCTCTCCTCTTTGATTGAATACGCTTCCACACTAGGTGGAGCTCGTGCTCAACTTAAGTAGGATGAGGCTTAGCGCGATGCCCGCGATTAAAATCAATGCGTCCACATACATGCGCCAGCCCATTTGCATGGACGGTACGATAAGCAAAGCTGACCCCAGCAGGAAACCGATGACCGCATAGTAGGCCGGCGAGTAGTAGCGGCGAAACAAGGACTCCACTAAATGAATCAGCAGTATTCCGCCAAAGCCAAACCCTGCTGCTGCGGGGAGAAGTACCGGCAAGTGAACGGTGGCGACGGCGCGCAGGAGCTCGTCGTAGACGCCAAGGTGCATGAAAATCAGGGAAGAGCTGATTCCCGGCACTATTGAACCTACAGCGTAGATAAGTCCGTAGTAGGCATAGTATAGATTGCTCTGTGTGTCCCCCGTGCCGGGGGTACTAATTTGGGGGAGAGACCCTAGTTGGTACACTAAGAAGGCGGCCACGAGGGTTGGCCATAGGTATAGCCAGTGAAACCCCTTGGCATTGGCCTGCCTGACGAGGGCTGGCATGCTCCCAGCGACCAGTCCTAATGCCAATAACTTCACCTGGTCAGGCGCATAGTGCATCATTTGAGCCATGACATTGCTAAACGCCAGTATCCCGACCGTTCCACCGACTGCTAGCGGAAAGAGGAAGCGAGCGTTAGGGCGAAATTCCTTGGTTAGGCCGTTGATGGCCTTGATGATTGGCTCGTACAGGCCGATGGCGGCGGCTAAGGCTCCTCCGCTCAATCCGGGCGTAATGACGGCGATGCCGATAACGAGGCCTAGCAGGATGTTCTTTGTTAAGCGCATGGTTCTCACTCCTGCAATAAATATACTGGCATGGTCGTGGTAAAATTACTGTTCTTGTGAGGGATTAAAATGCCCATGAGCCAGCGGAGACAGGAGCTAATTAAGACAATTCTCGAAGATAAGGGGTTTACGGCCGATGAGGACGCCATACTGACGGCGCTCTTAAGGGAACCCGTAGCGCAAGACTCGGATTTGCTCCATGAGGGGGCTTCTACCTTAGGCCAGAGGGCGGCAGATGGGTTGGCGCAATTTGCCGGTAGCTGGAGGTTCATTTTCATTTTCTTTGCCTTGCTCGCTAGTTGGGTGGTCCTTAACACCTTGGTCATGCCAGAGCCCTACGATTCTTATCCCTTCATCTTGTTAAACCTCATGTTGTCATGTCTGGCGGCCATTCAGGCTCCGGTCATCATGATGAGCCAGAACCGCCAAGAACAAAAAGATCGCCTGCGCGCCAAAAATGATTATCTGGTAAATCTAAAGGCCGAAATCATAATTGAGGCGATACATGAGAAGCTAGACATGATTGTAGATAACCAAGAGAGCATTGTGGCACGGTTATCCGCTCTCGAAGGTGAGGTGGCTGCGGCCTGTACCAAGACACAGGAAGGCTCTAGGCCATAGCTTTGCTCTGTATGTGGCGGGACACTTCCTCGACTATGTGCCTGACCGCGCTCGGGGGGAAGGGTGAGACACAGCTGACGTTTATTTCGCACAGCTGGTACTTCTTTCTGTCGTCGCGGTCGGGCCGAGTGTCGATAAAAAAATCGGCATCCCATATTACGGGCAGCATGTGGCTCGCAATGGACTCCGCCTCTTGGAGCTCTGGCGCCCACTTTTTTTCCATCACCTGCTTTAGGTCGCTAAACAGCCCGCAGTCTTCGGTAAAATAGTATCGCTTGCTGGGCGGCACGCAGGCCAGAGGCGTGCTAGCGCTCGTTGGGTAGAGAGCAGTCACTTCTTGGTAGCCAAAGCCCGATACTTTGGCGCCGGTCAGGTAGCACCGCACCATGCCGTTCCTGATATTTTCGTGCCACTCTTGGTCGATGAGCAAACCGGAGTTATTGAAAAAAAGCTCAAATTCTCTGTGGAAGGTATCGAACGAAATGATTTTCGCGTCCCCCGGAGCAGGGGCATGAATGATAGCAACCGTATGTTCCTTGGCATTGAAAATGACCTTAAAAACCCCTTTACCGCCGTCGCCGCGATACTGTTTCAACACTCTAATGCCTGATTCTCGTAGCGAAGTCGGAAAACGACCGCAAAAGTCCTCATAGCTAGTATAGATTTTGGTATCGCTACCCCAGTCCATGTCCCTAGTCTTAAAGAGCACATCCTTGGTGCCAATCTTTAGAATCACATCGGGATGGGTGGTGACAAAGATTCCCTTACTTGATACTTCGCGGAGCAGGGCATCAAGTATCTGGCGGTCTTTTCCACCTTCAATGGGATTGACCCAGACCAAAACAGCGTCGAACTGAAGGAGCTCTTGGGCTAAGGTGGGGGCAAGGTTGTCGTTGTAGAGCACCGATGTCACCCCAAATCCCCGGGTCAAGAAGGCATCTGCCAGTAAGCGGTAGTTTTCGTTGGTCAAGGCATTTCTTTCAGAGCCGGTATCGCCGTAAATCATAAGTGCTACCCAGGGTTTCTTCACCTTGATGCGCCCCTTTCATGGTTGTATGGGTGTCACTTTAGATATAGTTCTTCGCCAGTTGGGCAGTTCCTTCTAGATAAATGGCATTTTATGTACGGGGGTAGTTTCCGTGTTCACGAGAACAAAGATGGACGTAGCAACAAAAAGAGGTGAGGGCGTGTACGGCATCCGAAAAATTGCCCCGGCGGAAGTTGATGAGGCCATCAAGCTGTCGGAGTATTCCTTTAAGTACAAATTAGAAGGAGAACAGCGAGTCACGAGGGCAAAATTCATGGAAGACCATGTCGTCTTGGGAGCATTTTGGGACGGGGAGATGGTGGCTAAGACGCACATCATCCCCTTAAGTGTGAGCATTGACCACCAAAAATACAGCATGGGCGGAATAGCCAGCATTGCTACTTACCCGGAGCATCGGCGTCAAGGCCTAGTCAATCGTCTGCTCGGCATGGCCCTGCAGCAGATGCGACAAGAGGGTCAGGTTCTAAGTTACCTGCACCCTTTTGACATCGGCTTCTACCGGCGCTATGGCTACGAGCTGATTTCCAATCTCAAGAAGACCACCGTACAGGCGCAGGATCTCAGCTCCTACCCCGGAGTTTCGGGGCGGGTGTCTAGGCACGAAGCAGGTGGGGCCATAGACCAAGCGGACGAAGTATATGCCGCCTGGAGCGGACAGTACAATGGCATGTTGCGCCGTACCGAGAAGTGGTGGCGCGAGGCGGTCTACGGCGAGGACATCTTGGCTTTGTACCGCTCCGAGCAGGGCATCCCCCGAGGGTATCTGTTTTACAGCATCAAGGACGAGACCTTGGAGGTAACCGAATACGTCTACCTCGATGAGGAAAGTAGGCGTGGATTATGGAATTTCATCGCCAATCATGACTCTATGGTCGAAAAGGTCGATATTACTAGTCCTGACTTGGAGCAGATGTCCTTTCTCTGGCGTAATCCATATGTAAAAACAGAAATCATACCCGATTTTATGGGGCGAGTGGTGTTGGTAAAGGAATTCTTGGAGCTGTACTTCCGCCATGCGTCCGCGGAGTTAAGTCTAGCCCTATATGTGCAAGATGAGCTGGCCGGGTGGAATACCGGTCTGTACCGCATTAGAGCCGGTGGAGTAGAATTTGACCCCGGAGCGAGGGCCGAGGGGCTGTCGATGGACATTGGCACCTTTACTGCGCTATTCATGGGCAGTCAAAGGGCGGAATTCCTGTATGAAGCAGGCCGCATCACCGGAGATAGAGGGCAACTCACAGGGCTTAGCGCTGCCTTATCCCCGAAGCAATGCGCCTTTATGGATTATTTTTAACTCTCCATAGGCACTAAAAGACCCGCTCAAACTGGCTGTTATAGAGTTCGGCGTAAAATCCGCCCTGGGCTAGAAGCTCGTCGTGTCTACCATTTTCGACAATATCGCCATTTTTGAGGACCAAAATTATGTCGGCGTTCTTGATGGTTGAAAGCCGGTGGGCGATGATAAAGGATGTGCGGCCTTCCATTAGCTTATCCATGGCTTGTTGCACCTTTAGCTCGGTCCGGGTGTCAACCGAGCTGGTGGCCTCATCGAGGATGAGCATGGGGGCGTTGGCAATCATGGCTCGGGCAATGGTGAGTAGTTGTTTTTGCCCGGATGACAGATTGGCCTTGTCGTCGAGGAGGGTATCATAGCCCTTGGGAAGGGTCTTAATGAAGTGGTGCATACCTACCGCTTTGCAGACATTCTTGACTGCTTCGTCGTCTACAAATGGTTTGTTGTAGACAATGTTTTCACGAATGGTGCCCTCAAAAATCCAGGTGTCTTGCAGCACCATGCAAAAGAGCGAGTGGACTTCTTCGCGAGACAATTGGCTGATGGGAATTCCGTCTATGGATATTTCGCCGCCGGAGAGCTCATTAAAGCGCATCAATAAATTCACCAAGGTTGTCTTGCCGGCGCCGGTGGGCCCGACAATGGCAACCTTTTGTCCGGGCAAGGCGATGGCCGAAAAGTCGTGAATCACGGTTTTATCGGTGTCTTCGTAGCCGAAACGGACATGTTTAAACTCTACGCGCCCCTGAGGTTTGAAGATTGTTTTCGTCCTGGCGCTCTCATCGGGCATTTCTTCGGCATGCATCAGCTCGAAAACACGCTCGCCGGAGGCGATTGCAACTTGGATTCCCTGGGCCGTTTCGGCCACTTGCATGAGCGGCTGGGTGAAGTATCTAACATAGACGATAAAGGAAACTATTACCCCAAAAGAGATTTCTCCGTTCAAGACAAGAGCGGCACCCACTACACTGACCGCCACATAACCCAAGTTGTCCATAAAGAACATGATGGGGGTCATAAACCCGGAGAGAAACTGAGCCATAAAGCTATTCTTGCGCAGCTCCTCATTGAGGACGCCAAAGCTCGTTTTCATTTGCGCTTCGGCATTATAGGCTTTAACTGTGGTGTGCCCGGAGAAGGTTTCTTCTACCTGGCCGTTAAGCTTGCCGAGGTACAGTTGTTGCCCATCAAAGTGTTTTTGTGATACGGCGATGATTAACATCATGGCCAAAAGCCCGAATAAACTCGCCGCGACGGCCGCCACCGCTAGTATCCAATTGGTGCTGAACATCATTATGAGCGAGCCGACAAGCATGGCTGAGGAGGTCACCAGGGTGGTGATTCCATGACTTAGGTTTTGACCCAAGGCGTCCACATCATTGGCTATGCGCGAGAGTATGTCCCCGATGGTATTCTTATTAAAAAACCACATGGGCAGGCGATTGATTTTGGCCGCCAAGTCGGTTCGCATGCGTTTAGAAGTGTTTAGGGAGGCACTGGCCACTATGTAACCCTGCACAAACATGAGCAGGGAGCTGGCCACGTAGAGAGCTGCTATGGTGATGCCCAAAAAACGAATGGCACCGAGGTCTATGCCGGTCATCATTCCCTCTGCGATCAGGTCGGTCAAGTCTGCCAAGAGCTGAGGGGTGAATAAGGCCAAGGCTGTGCCCAAGACGGCCACGGCGGCCGCAAAGAGCACGGCGGCAAGGTCCCTCTGCGCATAGACCAGGAACTTTTTAATAGTGGCCAGCGGGTCCTTGGCCTTGGGCACGGAGCCCAATCCCCCCGATATTTCGGCCATGATATCGTCGTGGAAAGAACTGCCATTTTTTTCGAGGTCGCCAAAGGTATAGTTATCTTTACTCATCAGGCTAGTTCCTCCTTGGAAAGCTGCGAGTGGGCGATTTCTTGGTACACCCGGCAGCTGTGCATTAACTCGCGGTGGGTGCCAAATCCGACCATGGCGCCTTCCTCTAGTACAAAAATTTTATCGGCCTCTATAATGGTGCCAATGCGCTGAGCCACGATTAACACGGTAGCCCCCCATGTATTTTCCTTGAGAGCCTGGCGCAGTAGGCGATCGGTCTTGTAATCAAGGGCGGAAAAGCTGTCGTCAAAAATCAAGATTTCAGCCTTTTTGGCTAGGGCTCGAGCTATGGAAAGGCGCTGTTTCTGGCCGCCCGAGAGATTAGTTCCTCCGGGGGCTACATAGGCATGGTAGGTGTCCGGCATCTGTTCGACGAATTCTGCTCCTTGGGCAAACTTCACCGCCTCGATTACTTGGGACTGGGGATCACTGGGTGAACCACTGTGGCCAAAGAGCACATTGGAGGTGACTGAACCTTTAAACAGCACCGCCTTTTGCGCCACATAGCCGATCTTTTCTCTTAGTCTCTGCCCGGTATAGTCCCTGACATTGACCCCATTCACCAGCACCTCGCCTCGGGTGGTGTCGTAGAAGCGAGGGATGAGATTGATGATGGTGCTCTTGCCGCTACCGGTGGAACCGATAAAGGCAATGGTTTCACCCCGTCGCACCTTGAAGCTGATGTTTTCCAACACATATTCCTCGGCATCGGGGTATTTAAAGCTCACATTTCTAAATTCTATTTCGCCCCTGGTCTTGGAAAGAGTTGAAAATGCCGGCCCCGGCCCGTCCGCTATGGTGGTCTGGGTTTCTAATACTTCATTTATTCTTTTGGCGGCAACGGTAGCCCGAGGGATAAGGAGAAACACTATGACCAACATCATGAAGGCCATAAGAATTTGGATGGAGTAGGCGGCAAAGACCATCATGTCGGCAAAGGCACCCACCCTATGTACGGCGGCGGCCCCAGCAACAATTCCGGCTCCTATCCAGTAAACTGCAAGGGTCAAGCCATTCATGATTAGGTCTATGCCGGGCATCAAGGTGGCCATCAGACGGTTAGTGAACAAATTTGTGTTGGTCAGGGCTAGATTGGCTTGGAGGAATTTCGCGGCCTGAAATTTTTCGGCATTGTAGGCGCGAACCACCCGAATGCCGATGAGATTTTCTCGCGTCATTCTGGTTAATTCATCGGTCTGTTCCTGCATTTTTGTAAACTTGGGTATGGCCAATATAAAGTACGCCGCCGCCACCATGATGAGGGCCAGCACCGCCCCCGCCGTGACCGCCGACCATTGCCAGGCTTTGTCCATAATCCTAATTACGGCCCAGAGTGCCAACAGGGGTGAACGGACAAGAATTGGCAGCCCGGTTACCACTAGGCTCTGCACCTGTAACACATCATTGGTGGAGCGGGTAATTAGGCTGGAGATTGAAAAGTCGTTTAGTTCCGGCATGGTGTAGGACAGCACCTTGTCGAACATCAGGCCCCTTAGCCTCGCCGCGTGGTTGGTGGCAATCTTTGCTGCTAACCCGGCGATAATCATGGAAATAAGCATGCTGGTAAAAGTAATGAGGATCATTAGGCCACCATTGTGCAAGATGTCGCGCATTTGGCTGCCCTCCGTCTGCACCAGCATGGTAATCCTGCCTAGGTACTCCGGTAAAGTGAGGTCCAAAGCGACTTGGCCCACAATGAAGGCGATGCTAAGTATCAATAAAATCCATTCGCTCGTCTTTAGGTATCTTAAAAGCTTTATCACTTGGTTAAATCCCCCTTACTGCGGCGGTTGCTCCCGGTCGTCCTGTCGGTATGCGTTACCTTAGCATGAGCCAGAGGCCTATCCCTCCGGAAACTAGGGCCAGGAGGTAGAACAAAATCACTACTGTAGACCATGCTGGATTTTCTTTCGTAGTAACATGAACACGATTCCCGTCAATGCTAAAATGACAGCCGCATTAAAAGATACTTGCCCCCAGGAGGCTTCCTGCAGCAAGATGGCGCGCATACTGTCGTAAGCCCAGTAAAAGGGCGACCAGTAGAGGATGGGCAGCCAACGGCTAGGCAGAAACATCGCGCCAAAAATCGAGGCCAAGATGGGGAAGTACACCATCTTCATGCTGGAGATGGCCGCAATAGGCTCATTGTTCAAAACGCCGATGCTAAAACCGATGATAATGCTGATAAAGGCGATGGCGACAATCGTTACCAGGAACATGCCGATGTTTATGCCGCTAAACCCTAGGATCATCGCCGCGGAGATGCCTCCGATGATGGGGATGACGAAGCCTAGGATGCCCTTGCCGATGATGAACTGAGAGCGGTGTAGCGGGGCGACATTGATGGCACTGAGAGTGTTGCTCATTTTTTCTTCGACCAAGTTGAGAAGGATAAGCATACCGCCGAACACAGTGGTGAAGATGATGAGCAGGGCACCGCCCTCTAGTTTGATGGGTGACAGTCGCCATCCCACATCCGAAAAGGCAATTTGCATAGGTAGCGGTGCGGCATCCCGCCCGTAGGAATTGAGGATAAACCGGAGGGGAGCCTCCATGGGGATGTTCTCGTTGCCCTGGCGGACAATTTCAAACCCTTGGTCGGTTTCAAGAACGCCGAGCACATCGTCGATACGGAGCACGCGCTCCCTGAGAGCTGCTATGTGTGGTACCTGGCTCACCCTAGCCTTATCATTGAGATAGGACAGTAGTCCCGGCGACATGTCCTGAAGGACAACTAGGTTCTGGGTGGATTCGCCTACGCTGGGAATAAAAGCTCGGAGCAGAAGGGCGATGAGGATAGAAGCCAGACTGAGGTAGATGATCAACCAGTCCCTGGTGCCACTCCTTAAGTCGCGTCCGATGATGGCCCAAATTTTATTCATCATGCACCTCCTAGACCGTCAGGGTTTTCTTAAAGCGATAATTGGTGTAGATGAAAAGCAAAAGGCTCAAGGCCATGAATAGCCCAACATTTCGCAGCACATAGGCCACATCACCTTGTTCTAACAGCAATTCTCTAAAGCTAAAGATCATGGGATAAGAGGGGAGAAGCCTAATCCAAGCGGGCGAGAACCAGGGCATGAAGTACGAGAATCCCCCAAACATCAGCACGAAGATAGTAAAAAAGAGTGCTCCCATGGCCTTGGTCATGCTGTCAAAGAAGCTGGTTATAAGGAGGCCCAAGACGGAGCCGAACACATTAAAGGTTAAAATAACCAAAATCAATAGGGGGTAGTTAATCCTAAACCCCACTAGGGAGATAACAACAATGGTCGATACCACCACCGCCATCAGAGCCATGATCATAATTTTGCTGACCAAGTAGTGCCAGACCTGGACTGGGGCCACCGCAAAGGCCTTGATCACCCCCTCCTCCTTGTCGAGGAAGACATAGGCCGCAATTATAAAGAGCCCCATGAAGGCCACATTTATAACGAGGTAGATCGGTAGGATGTTGACCCGGTCAGAGAGCCTGGCAGGCGTGGATTCCAGGGAGACTACGGTAGTTCGGTTCACATAACCGGGCAGTTGCGAGGCCATGGCTCCCTCGAAGGTAGACCGCAGCAAGGCCTTCATGCTTTCGCTCTCATGCCCCTGCAAGACTAGATCTAAGACCGGCCTTTGACCCTCGAGACGGACATGGATGCCGGCGGCGGAACGGTTGGCAGCGAGCGCCTGCTCCAGTGCGGGGCGACTGTCAACTAACTCAACCTGGTAGTCTCCACCGTCCACAACAAGCTCGGAGAGTTCGCCTTTTAGGGCCTCGATTTCGACCAAGGCATAAAAAGTCTGTGTCCGGTCAAAGTTCTCCGGTACCGCAAAGAGCATGACCAAGACAAACATAATGGCCATTCCTATCTCCATATAGAAGTAGATTCCCTGGTAAGAGAGCCTGGCGTCCTTGACAAAGGTGGTCCATAGCTTCTGCATACTACAACAGCCCTCTCCCGGTCACTTGGATGAAGATCTCTTCTAGGGTGGCTTCTTTGGTGTGCATCATTTCAATCTTGCCGGTTTGGAGCAAAGTTTGCAGTCTGGCCATATCATCCGGCTTGACGAGAGAAAACTGCTCGCGCTTGGTAGTGTCATCCACCCTGTGGTCCACCACCACTATCTTCTCGCCAAACTGTAGCTTCAAATTCCTCGGTGAATCAATCAGTTTGATTTCGCCATCGATTATAAAGGCGATGCGGTCACACAGCTCGTCAGCTACCTGCATATTGTGCGTGGTCAAAAAGACGGTCGTGCCCTCGGCATTCTTGCCCTTGACAATTTCGATGATTTTGCGGGAGATCGCAGGGTCAAGCCCCGTAGTGGGTTCGTCTAAGAACCAAATAGCGGGGTTGTTGAGCATACTCCTGACAAAGGTGAGACGATGTTTCATGCCCTTCGAAAAAGTGCCGGCTTTGTTCCTGGCTACCTCATTGAGGCCTACCAGGTGGAGTAGCGACATGGGATCTAGGGTGGGTACATCAAAGAGCTTGCCGTAGAATTCAAGGTTTTCCAGAGCGGTAAGTTTACTGTAGACATTTGATTGCTCAAAACTGACTCCTATCTTGTTGAATAGCTCGCGTTGGCGGAGGCGCATGTCATAACCTGCTACCTGTACCGCTCCCTGTTGGAGGGGTAGGAGGCCGGTCATCACCCCTTGAGTGGTAGATTTGCCTGCGCCTGATGGCCCTAGGAAACCAAAAATCTCTCCCGGCGCAATTTCGAAGCTCACATTTTTTACAGCATAAACATCAGTATGCGTGTAGCTGTGGTACAGGCCCTGTACTTTAATCATGTGTGTCCTCCTTATCTTTTTAGGGATGGTTGGTCGCGCGCCGGATGCCCCGGCGGCCTCGGGTTCACTCCATCATGGTTGCGACCTGGGGAGGGTCGGCGTGCTGTGTCACGCCGCTACCTGGGAGGCTGTAGCGCCGGCACAAAAGCCGGCGACCTCGTCGTGGTCTCTCCCCCATCATGGTTGCGACCTGGGAGGGTCGGCGTGCCGTGTCACGCCGCTACCTGGGAGGTTGTAGCGCCGGCACAAAAGCCGGCGACCTCGTCGTGGTCTCTCCCCATCATGGTTGCGACCTGAGAGGGTCGGCGTGCCATGTCACGCCGCTACATGGGAGGTTGTAGCGTCAGCCTTTTCTTGGTGAAGTCGATGCCGAGAGAGTCCACTAAGACGTCTGAAATCTCGCTGGGGTAGCCATCGTATTTTTTCTTCTGCCGCCACCCTGTCTGAAGCAAAGTGCGGGCGCAGTTTCGCCAGCGTCGTCAAAATTGTTGACAGAATAAATAAACCGGTTATAATGTTAGGAATAGTCATAAATCTTCTTAAGTTTATGGCTATCAAAAAAAGAGGGAGGGGAAAATCGAATGGTAGCAAAAAAGAGTGCAGAAAAAGAGGTTCCGAGGGAGCAGTGGTCCAGTAAAATGTCGTTTATACTAGCCAGCGCCGGCTCAGCTATTGGACTGGGCAATATTTGGATGTTCCCCTGGAGAATGGGGACCTATGGAGGGAGTGCGTTCCTGCTAATCTACCTGCTCATCATAGCCTTCATTGGCCTCATAGCCCTCATGGGCGAGTTCGCCATGGGCCGCGGCCAAGGCAAGGGCCCCATCAGTTCATTCGAAGCCATCTTCAGAGAAAAGAAACTTGCGGGGGGTAAGTGGCTGGGGTTGTTCCCCGTGCTCATGACCTTGGCGGTCACCATTTTTTACATGGTCGTGGTTGGTTGGATAATTCACTACTTCGTAATTTCCTTCCAAGGGTTTGCCGGCATGAACCTAGCTACCTATTTTGCAGGATTTGCCGGATCGTCCTCCGCCATCTTTTGGCATGTCTTGGCGGTTATAGCCACCACCGCCGTAGTCTATATGGGCGTGAAAAAGGGTTTAGAACCGTTGAACAATCTCATGATGCCAGGGTTGCTCCTCATTATGGTGGTGCTGGCCATTCGTGCTGTAACTTTGCCGGGAGCAGTTGAGGGGATTCGATTTATGTTTGCGCCCAACTTTGGGGCGTTAGCCGATCCCTTTACTTGGTTTAATGCTCTGGCGCAGGCGCTTTTCTCGCTCAGCCTACTCGGGTGCACTTTAGTCATCTACGGCAGCTACCTGCCCAAAGGGACGGACATCCCCCAAGCGGCGGCCTACACAGCGATCTTTGATACCGCTGCGGCCTTGCTGGCGGCCTTCATTGTGTTTCCGGCGGCCTTTGCGTTTGGCGTTGCGCCCAATGCGGGGATACCGTTGTTGTTTGTCACCTTGCCCGGCCTGTTTGCGCAAATGCCCGCAGGGCAGCTATTTGGGATGCTTTTCTTCTTGCTCGTCATTTTTGCGGCCACCACTTCGGCTATTTCGCTCTTTGAGTCGGCGGTGGAACCGATGATGGATGCCTTTAAATGGGCACGGAAAAAAGCCACTCTGATTACGGGTGCCCTAGTGCTCTTGGCGGGACTGCCATTGACCATCAATATGGGTCATTTCTCGCTCTGGATGCGGGTCACCTCCGGCATACTCATGCCCATCGGAACTCTAGTTACGATGATCGTACTCTTCTGGGTATTCGGCGCGGCGCGGGCTAGAAAAGAGGTTAATGAGGGTGCAGCGGTAAAAATGGGCCCATGGTGGGAGTTTTTTGGCAAGTATGTGGCAGTTGGCGGCACCTTCTTTATCTTGGTCGCCGGCATTCTAAGATTTACCGGCCTGTGGAAGTAGCAACACCTTAGCTTAGGTCTCTCCGCTCCATGAGGACAAAGGACAAACTCATGGCGATGGTGGTTACCCCTAGCAGGACATAGAGGTCAGTCCAGGCAGAAGCGTTTTGCGTGAGGGCGGCGTGGGGGGTCAAGTAGGTAAAAAGGGAGAAGGTCTTCAGAGGTTCGACGGCGTCCCACAGTCCGCCGACGAGCTCGATGGTGTACATGGCGGCAAATAGGCCTCCCATGGCCCCGACCACGACCTTCCCCTCACGTGCCCAAGCGCCCAGTAAGTAGGCGATGCTGAGGACAGCCAAAGCAAAAACAAAGTACTGCAGCCCGGCTATGGCGAAACTCTCTAGCCGGGGGGGATTTAAGCCAAAGGATAAGGCCCCAAAGTAGAGTGAAAGCGAGAAAAGCATGGTATTGATAAATAGGAGTGAGCCCGCAACCAAGAGGTCATGCGCCAACAGCTTAGAGCGTGACATCGGTCTGGCGAAAAGCAGGTCCGCTGTTTTTTCGCCGATTTCTTTAGCGGCGTAGCCCGAACCCAGAGACGCCGCCCAGCCCACCAAGATGACCAAGATGATGGGGTGTCGCCAGGCCATGGCCAAGAAGGTGCTGACATCCCACATTAACACGCCCTGAGTACCGAGCATGGCCCGCATGATGTCCTCCCCCCCACCTTGGAGCATCTGACCCATCATGTTTTGCATATCAAAGGCGTCATAGGCGGCTACCATCAACAATCCAAAGGACAAGAAGCCGATGGTGACATAGAGGGCGGTGCGGTAATTCTGCCGCAGTTTGAAGGCCATCAGTCCGAGATTCATAACTTGGCCCCCTCCTTGGCGTAGTAGTGGAGGAAAATATCGTCCAGCTTCGCTCGTTCACATACGAGGGAATCTACGGGTTGTTCCGCCAAGTAGGCCAAAAGCGGCTGCAGGTCACCCGATGTTGCAAAGGCATAGCTATTTTCAGCGGCTCCTAAGGGTGAAATACTCACCCCCGGGAGGGTGGGCAGGTCCACCATTGTGCTAAAGGCCACTTCCACCCGATGAAAGCGTTGCAGTCGTATTTTGGTCACTGATTCTACCATGAGTAATTTTCCCGCCCGAATGATGCCGACATCGGCGGCTAAGCGCTCCACCTCGGTCAACACATGCGTCGACATGAAGATGGTCGTGCCGCGTCGGCTAATCAGCTCAGCCAGTTCAAAGAAGTTGCGTTGAATGAGGGGGTCAAGGCCCCGGGTTGGTTCATCGAGGATGAGTAGCGGCGGGGCATGCTGCACGGCTTGGATGATGCCTAGTTTTTGCTTCATGCCGGTGGAGTACTCGCGCGTCTCGCGGAGTAAATCACTCTCGCTCATTTCCATGGCCTCACAGGCTTCTTTGCGCCAAGGGAGAGATTTGTAGAAGCTGCCCAGCATATTGATGGTGTCCTTGCCGGTGACATTGCTGTAGAAGGCGAGCTCTCCGGGCAGGTAGCCCACTAGGCTGCGCAGCTTTACCCCTTCTCGTTCTGAGTCTAGTCCCAGTACGCGGGAACTGCCGGAAGTGGGCTTGATTAATCCGAGCAGCAAGCGGATGCTCGTTGTCTTGCCTGCGCCATTGGCTCCTAGAAAGCCGAAGATACTGCCCTGAGTGACGCGGAGGTTCAGCCCCTGCAGGGCTTTGACTTGGCCATAGCTCTTGGTCAAGTTATCAGTCTGGACAGCGAGCATTAATCGTTCCCCTTCCGTAGTAACGTTTTCGCGCCAAGATGCTTGGCGCGAATAAGGTACTCCACTGGACCTGCCCAAGGTTGTTATAAACAGCAAATTAGGCACAACGCACCAGTAGTGTTCAACGCACTAGTAGTGTTCAACGCACTACTAGTGCGTTGCTACGGTATTGCGTAGCGGCGGTGTATCACACCGCCGTCTTCCGACGAGCCGTACATAATGTTGCTACGGGCGGGTTTTGGTGCGGTCGGGCACGATTTCTAGCCAGTAGCCATCGGGGTCGGCTATGAAGTAGATGCCCATGTTTTTATTCTCATACACAATACAACCCATCGCTTCGTGCTTGGCATAAGCCGCCGCATAGTCATCGGCCATAAATGCCAAGTGAGTTTCGTTTTCGCCTAGGTCATAGGGTTTGTCCCTGTCCTTCATCCAAGTGAGCTCCAAGCGATGGGCGGTGAGGCTGTCGCTCAGGAAGACCAAGATAAAGCTTTCGTCGCCGGCGACTTTTCGCCGCACCTCTTTTAAACCTAAGGCCTCATCATAAAATTTGAGGCTTTTTTCCAGGTCAAAGACATGTATTTCGCTGTGGGAAAAAGTAAATTGCATGTTTAGTCCTCCCTTTTTGTGTATACTATGCTTTGCCCGCGGTGGGTGATGGCGCAAATGCTGGTTTGCAGAGATGAGGCGGTAGCGGCAAAGGCCTTCGTCGCCGCAAAGTTGTCGCCAAAGTGCATGGGGATGAGGAGCCCGGGCTTAATCAGCTCGATGAATTTCCTCGCCCCAGCGTCATAGTCCTGCCCTAGGCGGGGGTCGACGGGAAAGAAGGCGATGTCAATGCGTTCGCCTCGGAGTGGTTCGATCTCGCGCAAAAAAGCGCGCTCGGCATTTTCGATCTCATTCTCCGTCGACTCTTCCCGCCAATGCCACCAATTGAGGTCTCCGGCATGGAAGATATTTAACCCCTCGGCCCGGACCAGGAATGAGACGCCTAGGTCGGTGCTACCGTAGGCGCGCACATAAACATCCCCTAAATCCAGCGTATCGTGAGAAGACATACTGTGTATAGAGGACCCCTCGGCCGCAATGTCGGAGCTAAAAATATAGCGCAGGGAGCTATTGTACTGCTGCCACTCTAGGATTGCCGGGTTATAATGGTCATGATGACCGTGCGAGACCAGAACGAGAGGGTGAGGGTGCGTGGCGATGCTGGCGGGGGTCAAAAGGTTGGTTGAGTCGATGAAGTAGTCAAAGACCAAAAAATGATTGGACAATTCTAGCGCAAAGCCACTGTTATAGAGGTAGTTAATGTTGGCCGTGATGGTTCTCAAGTTGGCACCTCCCCCGTTCAAACGTATCGCGGTATTATGGATATCTTACCATAACCTAAAGAGAAAGGGAGCATTAGCGTGAATGTTTTGGATTTACGAGCCGTACAAAATGAGCAATTAATCGCCGAGCTGGCCGAGATGCTGCATAGAGCCTTCCCGGGTAGCGATGGTTTCCTTACTTTAGAGGGGGCCAGGGCCGAGGTTTTAGAGTCACTGGAAGAGGGCCGGGTCAGCCTCGTGGCCCTAGATGACGATGGACATGTTGGGGGCTGGATTGGGGCCATCGAGTCCTACAATGGCTGTGCTTACGAGCTGCATCCCTTGGTGGTGCATGAGGCGTGGCAGGGACAGGGCCTCGGAAGACGCTTGGTGCAAGAGCTTGAGGAGAGGGTGCGGGCGACGCAGGCCGTAAGCATCTATCTGGGTACGGACGATGCCGACTACCGGACGAATCTCGGCGGCATTGACCTCTACCCCGAGCCGTTAAAGCATGCTGAGCGCATCGAAAGCACCAACAACCATCCCGTGGTCTTTTACCGCAAGATGGGTTATGTGGTAGTAGGCGTACTCCCTGATGCCAATGGTTTTGGACGGCCGGATATTTTTATGGCCAAGCGAATTCAGCGCAACTAAATTGCTTCAATGTGATATACTAATTAAGTATGTCTAATTTATGAGGGGCGATAACAATTCTCAATGTAAGCAATGTCAGCCTGAATTTTGGCGGGCAAAAGTTATTTGCAGATGTAAATATCAAGTTCACTCCGGGCAATTGTTATGGCGTTATCGGAGCAAATGGGGCCGGCAAGAGCACCTTTCTGCGCATACTCTCCGGCGACCTTGAGCCAAATACGGGTGAAGTGAGCGTGGCGCGTGGGGTGCGCATGTCTGTTTTGCAGCAGGATCATTATAAGTATGATGGCATCTTGGTGCTAGACACGGTTATTATGGGGAACCCCGGCATCTTCGAAAATATAGCCGCCCGCAATGAGCTCTATGCCAAGGACGATTTTGGCGATGCCGATGGCATACGAGCCGCCGACTTAGAGTGCGAATTTGCCGAAATGAATGGTTGGGAGGCCGAGTCCGACGCCGCCTCTCTCTTGCAGGGTCTGGGCATAGGCGTATCGCTCCATGGTAAGAAAATGGCCGAGCTAAGGGGCGAAGAAAAGGTCAAAGTGCTCTTGGCTCAGGCTCTCTTTGGCAACCCCGGCATCTTGGTGCTCGATGAGCCCACCAACAACTTGGACCGCAAGGCCATTAAGTGGCTAGAAAATTTCTTCGGGGATTTTGAGGGCACCATTATCGTGGTTTCGCATGACCGCCACTTTCTCAACGAGGTCTGCACCCACATGGCCGATGTGGACCATGGTAAAATTAGGTTGTTTGTGGGTAACTATGACTTTTGGTACGAAACCAGTCAGCTCGCCCTGCGCATGTTAAAGGACGAGAATAAGAAAAAAGAAGAGCACATCAAGCATCTCCAGGAGTTCATCGCCCGCTTCAGCGCCAATGCGTCAAAGTCCAAGCAGGCCACCTCGCGTAAGCGACTGCTCGAAAAAATTACGCTAGATGACATCACCCCATCGACGCGGCGATATCCCTACATGGGGTTCAAGCCCGAGCGCGAGCCCGGTAAAGACATTCTGACCGTCAAGGGTCTGAGTAAAACCATCGACGGACAGAAAGTGCTCAACAATATTAGCTTTATGGTTATGCGGGGCGAGAAAATAGCCCTCGTGGGGCAGAACGAGCTGGCCAACACCACCCTGTTCAAAATCCTCGCCGGGGAGATGGAGCCCGATGAGGGTGAGTTTAAGTGGGGGGTTACCATTACTAAGGCCTACTTCCCGAAAGATAATACCGAGCACTTTGACGGTGTTAACACCGATTTGATTGACTGGTTGCGCGAGTATTCCCCCATCAAGACCGATAATCATGTCCGTAGCTTCTTGGGGCGAGTGCTGTTTTCCGGCGAGGACGCCCAGAAGCCGGTGAAAGTGCTCTCCGGGGGCGAAAAAGTCCGGATGATGCTCGCCAAGATGATGATTACTAACCCCAACCTGCTCATGTTCGACCATCCCACCAACCACCTCGACCTCGAAGCCATCACCGCTTTAAATAATGGTTTAACCGATTACAGCAGCAATATTTTGTTCACCTCGCATGACCATCAACTGCTCCAGACCATCGCCAATCGCATCATCGAGATTACTCCGCAGGGCATTGTCGACCTGCGGGGCACCTATGACGAGTACCTGCAGAAAACTAGTTAGCAGATTAGAAAAAATCCTCCCCTGCGGGAGGATTTTTTTCCTTTGTTAGCGGACTATGCGCCAGAGTTCGGGGAAGATGGCGCCGTTCGGCCTGGCGGACACACCAATAAACATCACCCGTAGCAGGAAATCAACCTAGTGGTGTGGTAATCTTTCATCAATAGTTAACAATGCCACGTAGCTAAGTAGTGGCTTGAATTGTTACCGCGGAGTAAACAGGGAGGCGATTATTTGAACTCGCTGGTTAAGGTCCTTAGCAACGAGTATTTTGACTCGGTTACGCTGATGTCCCTCACCGCAAAGTTGCGCCGGGTAGGCGGGGCCGAAGAAGTGGTGGTCCTCATGGGCACGCCCATGAACCTGCAGCTGATGCGGGGCTTAGGCTTTACGGAAGATGAACTGAGGCTGGCCACGAGCAGCGACTGTGTAATCGGCGTAAGAAGCAAGGACGATGCGGGAGCCCTAGCGGAAGAGGTGCTGCGCCAGCTCAAGGAGGGCAAGGTGCAAAAAGCAGAGGGGCGAAATGTTGCCCCTGCTACCATTGTCGGCGCCTGCCAAGACCTGGCGGCCAACTTAGTCATTATTTCGACTCCCGGCGAATATGCTGCCCGCGAAGCCCGCTTGGCCCTTGAGCAAGGACTTCATGTCATGATGTTTAGCGACAATGTCTCGCTAGAGGATGAAGTTAGGCTCAAGCAGATGGCGCAAGCGAAGGGACTTTTGATGATGGGGCCGGACTGCGGCACCGCCATAATCAATGGCAAGGGACTCTGTTTCGCCAACCGGGTACGGCAGGGTAGCATTGGCCTCGTAGCGGCCTCGGGCACTGGTTTGCAGGAAGTGGCGGTGCAGATTCATCGCTTAGGGCACGGAATTTCGCAGGGCATAGGGGTCGGTGGACGTGATTTGAGCCTGGCGGTGGGCGGAATGATGATGAAGCAGGGGATAAAAGCCCTGGCGAAAGACCCAGATACTGAGGTCATCGTACTTATCTCTAAACCGCCGGCCGAAGAGGTGCAAAGAGAGATATTTGCCCTGCTCGACACAGTGCCAAAGCCCTGCGTCATCTGCTTTATAGACGGTGCACCGGTGGGGGTGGACGGGCCCCACCGGCGTGTGGTTCATTCCTTGGAGGGGGCTGCGCTGGCGGCTATCGACTTGGTCGACGGGGGCCGAGGACCGAGCGCAGCAGCATGGAGAGGGGAGAGCGATGCCGTCAATCAAATTGGGTTGACCGCTCCCACTCAGAAGTACATACGCGCTCTTTACTGTGGCGGTACCCTTTGCGCCGAGGCCTTAGGTTATGCCAGAACCGTACTTAACCCTACCTTTAGCAATGTGGCCAAACGGCAAGAGGAGAGACTCTCCGACCCCAGAGAGAGCCGGGGGCATTCTTTTGTCGACCTAGGCGATGATGTCTTCACTCGCGGCCGGCCTCACCCCATGATTGACCCCGAGCTCAGGCTAAAGCGCATCATGGAGGAAGCAGCGGACCCCGAAACCTTGGTGCTCTTGCTCGACTTTGTGCTGGGGTACGGTGCGCACGAGGACCCGGTGGGGATATCCGTCGGGACGATAGAGGCCGCTCAGGTACTGGCCCAGAGAGCGGGACGGTGCCTGGCCGTCGTAGCCTATGTCTGTGGCACCGAACTCGACAAGCAGGGGTTAGAAAGCCAAGTGGAGCTCCTTAGGCGGGCCGGAGTGTTAGTGGCAACAAGTAATTTGCAGGCGATAAAATTGGCCTGTGCCATTGTCGGGGAAGGGGAGTTGGCGCGTGACTGACCTTTTTGGTAAAGAGCTTAGAGTGATCAATGTGGGGGCGTCTTCTTTTAATGAAGACTATCGCCGGCAGAACATCCCCTTTATTCATCTAGACTGGCGCCCGCCGGCAGGTGGAGATGCGGAGGTGCTCGGTATGCTCGAGCACCTCGAAGCGCGCCGCCCCGAGATTACACGGGCCAATGACGAAGTCCTCCGCCGCGTCAAAAGCGCCCAGGGCAAGTTGGTGGGGGTGAAGCTAGCCCGTGAGGTGTTGCCAGGCATGGACGGGCGCATCATATTGCATGCGGGACCACCCATTGCTTGGGCGAATATGGCCGGACCCATGCGCGGGGCCATCATCGGCGCCTTGATGTACGAGGGTTGGGCGACCACCCCGGAGTTGGCCTTGGCTTTGGCGGCCAGTGGGGAGATTTGCTTTGCTCCCTGTCATGAATATGGGGCCGTTGGCCCTATGGCCGGCGTCATTTCGCCTTCCATGCCGGTGCATGTCCTCCTCGATGAGGTGCATGAAAAGAGGGCCTACTGTACGGTCAACGAGGGCTTGGGCAAGGTGTTGCGTTACGGCGCTCATAGCGAGGCGGTGCTACAAAGGCTGCGGTGGATAGAGAGTGATTTCGCCCCAATTCTAGACGCGGCTCTGGCCCTGGCCGGCGGCATAGATGTAAAAGGGATTATTTCGCAAGCCCTCCACATGGGCGATGAATGCCACAACCGCAACAAGGCGGCCACGGGGTTGTTTTTGCGAGAAATTATGCCCCATGTACTGCGGACAAACTTTCCCTTGGAGCAAAAAATTGCAGCGCTGGAGTTTATCAAGGGCAACGACCATTACTTTTTGAACCTTTCCATGCCTTACTGCAAGTTGGCCCTTGCGGCTGGGCATGGGGTGGAACAGGCCACAGTTTGCACCGTCATGGCGCGCAATGGCTATGAATTTGGCATTAAAATCAGTAGCTCCGACCGGTGGTTTACCGGCAAGGCCAACAAAATCGAGGGTCTCTTGTTTCCCGGGTTTACTATGGAAGATGCCGCCCCAGACATTGGCGATAGCGCCATCACCGAGACGATGGGGCTGGGTGGCTTTGCCATGGGCGGAGCCCCCGCGATAGTGCAATTTGTGGGCGGAAGGGTGGAGGACGCCTTTAGATATTCTCGGCAGATGCACGAAATCTGCCACGGAGAAAACCAGGCGTTCACTTTGCCCACTCTCGACTTCATGCCCACCGCCCTCGGCATAGATATCCGCAAGGTCATCGCCACGGGCATTTTGCCCATTATTAACACGGGCATGGCGCACAAGGAGCCCGGTGTGGGGCAAGTAGGGGCCGGGCTGGTGCGGCCGCCCATGTCTTGTTTTAAAGCCGCACTAGAGGCAGTAGCATCCCAAGCGGAAGTTGATTTACTGTGCCATGCCCCTGGTTGTAGTCGGTTCCCTGTCCACGATGCCGAGGGCGCCACTAGGTAGGCTTCTATGTAGCCGTCTGCTGTAGCATTCGGGTTTACATCGCCATCAGATTGTGTCAAAACCCTCTCGGGCCGCTCTCCACTACCTAATTACAGATGGGTGTTGATATATCTGGTCCTGAAGACTGTTCCATTTAGGGGAGAACAACGGGAGAATGTGCTTGTTCCACATTGACATGAAACACTCTTTAAGAAGAGACGGATCCTTCCGCAGTGGCGAGAAATGCAGCTCAATGGCTTCACGCCAGTCGGGGAAAGTTTCCTTAAACAGGTAGATGAGGTCCCGCACATCAGTCCCACCATAGAGCACACCCCATTTTATCCAGCCACCTTGCAGTGCTGCGCGAATCTGGTAAATGCGCCTCGCCTCATTTACCAGATCATCAAGTTCTAAAGACGAATTGGTAAGTACAAAAGTACCCATCAAAAAATTATTATATACTTCCCGGTGTGACAGGTAAGCAGTGTAGTAGTCGGCCGACCAACCAACGAATGGTTCAAACCCGCGGTAAGATTCGCCTGCGGTTATTACTTGCGAGAACATAGAAGAGACGGTCATGGGAGCTATCAGTGTATACAGCAGTGGCGATCCGCTCCTAATCGGCACTGAAAACCCCTCGTATACGTGTGAACCAACTATCATGGCTATTTGATGTTCATCAGGATGATGCGCATTAGAGAGTGTTACCATGACTTGACACTCCCCATGCCTAAAGGCAGGGGATTCTTGGGTGATTAAACCGAAATCCATTTCTGGTATCGGAGTATGACCCCAAGTTAAGGGCTGTGCCATCAGCCCATCCTAAGACAGTGCATGTAGCATCTTAGGCTGACAGGCTATTACCGCCTATCACAGGCGCGGAAAGTATATTTATTGCGCCCAGTCTATCTCGGTGCGTCCTATATCCGCACGAACACCGATAGTCCCTATCCTTGGCCTTATGTAG
>JAGXSS010000019.1 GCA_018334055.1 Peptococcaceae bacterium | reverse complement strand
GCTCGTGTGCCGGCGCTACAACGCCTTATCTACCGGCGCGCCGACCCTCGTCCCCCGGTCGTAACCATGAGGTTCGTAACCCAAAAACCGCCGAGGTCGCCGGCTCGTGTGCCGGCGCTACAACGCCTTATCTACCGGCGCGCCGACCCTCGTCCCCCGGTCGTAACCATGAGGTCTGTAACCCAAAAACCGCCGAGGTCGCCGGCTCGTGTGCCGGCGCTACAACGCCTTATCTACCGGCGCGCCGACCCTCGTCCCCCGGTCGTAACCATGAGGTTCGTAACCCAAAAACCGCCGAGGTCGCCGGCTCGTGTGCCGGCGCTACAACGCCTTATCTACCGGCGCGCCGACCCTCGTCCCCCGGTCGTAACCATGAGGTTCGTAACCCAAAAACCGCCGAGGTCGCCGGCTCGTGTGCCGGCGCTACAACGCCTTATCTACCGGCGCGCCGACCCTCGTCCCCCGGTCGTAACCATGAGGTTCGTAACCCAAAAACCGCCGAGGTCGCCGGCTCGTGTGCCGGCGCTACAACGCCTTATCTACCGGCGCGCCGGTTTTCCATAGGTAGCGGCGTGACATGGCACGCCGACCCTCGTCCCCCGGTCGTAACCATGAGGTCTGTAACCCAAAAATCGCCGAGGTCGCCGGCTCGTGTGCCGGCGCTACAACGCCTCGGTAGCGGCTGGACCTTCTTTCTGCACACCTTGCTTGTGCCTCTGAATCTGGCATTCGGATAAACCTAATATGTCCGCCTACATGGTGACAACCACTGTCCGACGACACGACGACATTTTTTGCTTGACAGTGGCAAAGGCCGTTGCTATAATAACAAGTTTATCTTGACATCTCTGGCGTCCTCAATTATAATTAAACAGGACAAGCAGGGAAAGGGTGATTACTGGTGAGAGGCAATTCCTTGTCAGACATTAGGAAGGACCTTGAATTGCATATTGGCGAGAAAGTGTGGCTTAAGGCTAACAGGGGTAGGCGCAAAGCTCTTGTCAGGGAGGGTATTCTGGAAAGCACATACCCGTACCATTTTCTTGTGCGTACAGGTGATCAACATAATACCAGTCGTTTATCCGTAAGTTATGCCGACCTCCTCACTCAGTCGGTGGAGCTGTGTATCGGTGCCCCTGAGCAGCGTCTGGTAGCGAGTTTTGGTAAATAGATATCGGTAGGAGCATCGCCCTCAAGATGGGGCGATGTTTTTTTGTCGCCGAATATACGGCGCTTAAGAAGGCAAATCTAGAGTGAGGCAAGCAATAGCCTCATGGAGGTAGCCGGAGTTATGGAAGTGAAGGGGCGTCTCTTGGTAATAGGTGGGGCCGAGGACAAAAACGGTGAGTGTCAAATTCTACAGCGGTTCGTGGAGCTAGCCGGGGGTAGCAAAGGAGTCATCGCGGTTATCACTGCGGCGGCAGAAGCGCAAAACGCAGTGGGCGATGAGTATCGCGAACTCTTTGTTTGTCTCGGCGCCGGCACGGTCCAAGTCCTCCATGTAGCCAATCGCCAACAGGCCAATGACCCAGAGATGTTGGCCAAGGTGGAGGGAGCTTCGGGGGTTTATTTTACTGGGGGGGATCAGTTGCGCATCACCAGTTTGGTAGGAGGTACGGCGCTTGATGCCCTCCTCAAAGAGCTTTTTCGGCAGGGCGCAGTTATTGCCGGCACGAGTGCCGGAGCCTCGGCCATGAGTGACAACATGATTGTCGCCGGAGACGGGGAAGAGGAACCGCGGCGTGAGGCCATCCGCATGGCACCTGGCCTAGGTCTTGTCAGGCATGCGGTGGTCGATCAACATTTTGCGCAGCGGGGGAGAATCGGGCGTCTTTTAGGGGCTTTAGCACAAAATCCCGCTATCCTCGGCATCGGCATCGATGAGGACACCGCCATCGAAGTTGAGATGTCGGGCACTTTTTCCGTCGTCGGCAATGGATGCGTCACCGTACTGGATGGTCGCGGCATCACCATCAGCGACATCTCAGATATCACCAGCGAGCAACCCCTGGCACTTTGCGACGTGTTGTTGCATTGTCTGCCGACAGGGTACTCTTTTGATTTAAAGACAAGGCGTCCCTCACCAATTAGGGGGGCAAGGTAATGCGCATTCTCGATAGTGTCATCTTTCCGGGGAGAAGCATTTATGCGCATTTTCCGGTTGCCAAGATCACGCTAGACCTTGAGGGTCTCACAGACAGAGAGAGTTGTGAATTTCCACATTTTTGCACCAGCGTGATAGAACTGTTGCCGGGATTGCTGGAACACAAATGCAGTGGGCGGGAGGGAGGTTTCCCCGTTCGTCTGCGCGAAGGCACCTACTTTGGGCATGTGCTCGAACATATCATCCTCGAGGTGCAAGCGTCCCTTGGTTACTCGAGGGCTTTTGGCAAGACAAATTATGGGGGTCAACCTGGGGTATATGCAATCATCTTTGAGTATGCCCTGCCCGGCTTGGTGCAACCAATAGTCACTCTGGCGATGGAGGTGGTGAACTCCCTTCTCAATGTTGGCACAGTGGATATCAATGAAAAATTGGTCTCCCTCGGTCGGCAGGCAGGCCAACTTGGCCTTGGCCCGAGCACGGCAGCCATAATTGCAGCGGCACGTCGGCGTGGAATTTCGGTGCGCCGCATTGGCGATGAAAGCCTGCTCCAACTCGGGACCGGTATCTACAGCAGGAGGCTACAGGCGACGGTAGGCCCTAAAACGAGTTGCCTGGCTGCTGATATTGCCGGAGATAAGGCCGTGACCAAGTACATCTTGGCAACGGCTGGCATCCCTGTTCCCTTTGGGCTGACGGTGGAAACTGCGGAAGAGGCAGTAACGGCCTGGCGGCAAATCGGGCGCCCTGTGGCCGTCAAACCAAAGGATGGCAATCAGGGCAAAGGGGTTTCTCTCAATCTCAATACCGAGGGGGAGGTGGCCGAGGGCTTCCATTTTGCGCAGATTTTTGGCGGCAAGACGCTGGTTGAGGAATATATTGAAGGTCGGCATTACCGCCTGTTGGTGGTCAATGGGCAGTTGGTTGCTGCCGCCGAGCGTATGCCGGCTCAGGTTGTCGGCGATGGCGTTTCGTCAATTGAGAAACTCATCGTCCAAATCAACGCCCATCCCCTGCGGGGCGAGAAACACGAGAAGCCCCTGACCCGTATCGTGCTCGATGAACTCTCTTTGCGGGTGCTAAAGAGGCAAGGCTATGGACCTTTGGATGTGCCGGCGTTTGGAACCACTGTCCTGCTCAGAGATAGCGCCAATTTGAGCACGGGAGGCACCGCCTGCGATGTCACCGAGGAGGTCCATGCAGCGTTTAAGGAGCGGATAGAACGGGTGGCCCGGCTGATTGGCCTAGACATAGCGGGAGTTGATGTGGTCACGCCAGACATCTCTGCGCCGACCGCAGAGATGTCTGTCATCGAGGTCAATGCCGCGCCCGGCATTCGCATGCATCATTACCCAGCCAAAGGACAGGCGCGGGATGTGGCGGGGGCCATTGTCGAGATGATTTTTCCGCCCGGCAAGCCATCTGATGTACCCCTCATCACTGTCACCGGCACCAATGGCAAGACAACAACGACTCGTCTCCTGGCTGCGGGGCTCAGGTCCCTTTATCGCCATGTGGGATGCGCCACCTCATCGGGGATTTACATTAACCAAAAACAAATAGTGGCCGGAGACACAACCGGACCATGGAGCGCGGGGGTGCTTCTCGCCGACCCCATTATTGATGCGGTGGTCCTAGAAGTGGCACGTGGCGGTATTATTCGCGGCGGCCTTGGTTACGACCTCGCCGATGTGGCGGTCATAACCAATATCGCCGATGACCACCTTGGGCAGGATGGGGTGGAGGATTTAGCTGCGCTCTACCGGGTGAAGAGCTTGGTGACGGAGGCGGTGCGTGTAGGCGGGCTAGCGGTGGTTAACGCAGAGAACACCTACTGTTTGCAGGCCGGAGCAGCCTCGGGCAGGGAAGTGATCATGTTTGCCGTTCACCCAAACAATGCGTTAGCCAGCCATCTCCGAGCTGGCGGGCGTGGTGTGTTGGTAGAGGAGGGTGCTTTCAGGGCCCAGTGTGGCAGCGAGACATTGTTTCACCTTCCACTAAAGGATGTCCCTCTCACTTTTGGCGGCTTGGCGCGCCACAATGTCGAAAATTGTGCCGCGGCGATAGGGGCCATGTGGGCTAGCGGGGTGCCTTTTTCAGCGGTGTCAGCGGTGCTTCAAGCCTTTGCCCCCGACCTCTTGTGGAATCCTGGCCGGCAAAATATTTTGCGGATAGCCGGCATTTCAGTCATGCTAGATTACGGGCACAATGTTCCGGGCATTACGGCTGTGGCAGATTTGGCGCGCGGGCTTTGTAACGGCCGTCTCATCGGGGTGGTATCAGCCCCCGGGGATCGAACCGACCAGAGCATCATGCAGCTAGGAGAGGTCATGGGCGCGAAGTTCGACCAGGTGTTCATTAAAGAAGATGCTGATTTGCGTGGCAGAAGGCCGGGCGAGACCGCTAGACTGCTGCGGCACGGCCTAGCCGCGATGGGGAAGAAGGCCGCTGACGAAGAAAGCCTACTCGATGAGGCAACAGTGCTTAAAGAAGCTCTAGGCTCCGCGGGAGCGGGCGATTGGGTTGTGGTTTTCTACGAGTCGCTAGAGTGCACCCTGGGACATTTGCGGCAGATAGAGGAGAGTAGACGGACGGCTATAGTGCCGGCGGCCATGACAGAGGCAGTGGGGAGATAACCCACTGCCTGCAATTTTTACTGGTTTTAATGGGGTGGATGCATTAGAATAGATGGGAGGTGAGTGCATTGCGCTTGGCGTTTTTATCTCCGGCCAAAGTCAATCTCGATCTTTTGGTTCTTGGTAAGCGAGAGGATGGCTACCATGAAATCGAGACTATCCTGCAGACCGTGGCCCTTTATGATCGAATCTTCTTGGAGCTAGGACAAAGTGGCATCAACCTAGTGGTGCCAGACATGCTACCGGCGGGGGCTGGCAACTTGTGCTACGAAGCCGCCGCGGCGTTCTATGGAGCAACGGGCATTTCTCCGGCCCTTACCGTGTATCTGGAAAAGAACATTCCCATCGAGGCCGGCCTCGGCGGTGGTAGCAGTAATGCCGCAGTCGTCCTCCACGGATTGAATGTCCTTTATGGATTCCCCTTAGACGAGGCAGATTTAGTCAGCATCGCCGCCCACATTGGGTCAGATGTCCCCTTCTTCTTGCGGGGAGGGACAGCAAGAGCTACGGGGAGGGGTGAGACAATAATTCCCTTGCCGGACGCCCCTTGCCGTTGGCTGCGCATTGTAAAGCCGCCCTTTGGTCTCAGTACCAAGGAAGTATATCAGCGCTGGATACCAACAGCGGGCTTTAAGCGCCCCCCAAGACACAATGACCTAGAGCAGGTGGCCCTGGGACTTTATCCGCAGCTAGGCATGGTTAGGGCGTCTCTTTTGGGCGATGGAGCTATAGATGTCATGCTATGTGGGAGCGGCTCGGCCATGTGCGGCTTCTACCACTCTCGCCCGGTAGCGATGCTTTCGCTACCGGCAGGATACCGAGAGTATATCGTGCCAACGCTGACTAGTACGGAATGCTTAGTCAACTTTAGAGGGGAGAGAAAGCCATGATAGAAAGAATGGTGCCTATTAAATTAGATAACTACAAACCCCTGCGGGATATAGTCTTTGAGCATTTGCGCGAAGCCATTGTGGCCGGTCGACTAAAGCCCGGGGAGCGTTTAATGGAGGTGCAGCTCGCCGAAGAAATGGGTGTCAGTCGCACTCCCGTGCGTGAGGCCATACGCAAGCTCGAGCTCGAGGGCCTGGTGGTGATGGTAGCGCGGCGTGGAGCCTATGTTTCCGATCTTAGCGTCAAGGACATCGCGGAGACCTTTGAGATTCGTGCCGCGCTCGAGTCCTTGGCGGCAGGGCTGGCCGCCGAGCGGATAACCCCGGAAGGACTCGAACAATTAGAGCGCACTTTGGTGCAAATTGGTGAATGCATGGATGACAGCAGTGTGGACCGTCTGGTAGAATTAGACGAAAAATTCCATTCCATTCTCTATGCGGCCAGTCGAAATCAGCGCTTGTCGCAAATTGTGAGTAATTTGCGTGAGCAGATCAATCGCTTTCGCCAGACGTCGCTTGCTACCCCCGGAAGATTTAGAGCAGTGTTCCAAGAGCACAAAAGAATCGCCGAGGCCATTTCTGAGGGCAACAGCTCCTTGGCGCAAGCCCTAGCCAAAGAGCACATGGAAAACGCAGAGTTGTCCATCATGGAGTGGTTGAAAGACCATAAGGTTTAGGGAGGCTAGACTGTGAACGCAATTATACTGGCCGGAGGAGACAAAGAAGATGGATTCGCCAGGCGGCATGGCGTGGCCAACAAGGCCCTCATCCCCATCAACAATCAGGCCATGTTGGATTATGTTTTCCGGGCGTTGTCGGGCTCACGCTTAATCGAGACAATCATCTTAGTCGGTCCCGCCACTCTATGTGCTTCATATGCTAGCGCGAGGGTTACCGTGCAGTCTGACACCGGAGACATGGTGAAGAACTGCTTGGCAGCTATGGCACTCCTGCCTCAAGATAAGAAGGTCGTGGTGGCGACATCTGATATTCCGATGATCACTACGGCGGTAGTGGACGCTTACTTGGCATCTTTGGCGGAGAAAAAGGGAGATTTTTTCTATCCCATCATCCCACGGGAGGTCAACGAAAAGCTTTATCCCGGGGTCAAGCGAACTTATGCCACCTTGGGAGGGCGCACCTACACCGGGGGGAACCTCTTAGTCATTGACCCAAAGGTGGCCGTCAAGGTCGCCCGTCGCCTCGAGCGCTTCATAGCTCACCGGAAAAACATTTTGGCCCTCAGCGCCATGATAGGTTATAGGTTCCTCGTCAAGCTGCTCATGGGTCAACTGACCTTGCCCGAGGTGGAAGAGCGCATGTCAGAGCTACTTGCCTGCCACTGTGTGGCGGTCGAGTGCCCCTATGCCGAGATAGGCACTGATGTGGACAAGGACAGCGACTTGGCTCTGGCTCGTCGAGTACTCAGCGGTGCTTAGATGAAGAAGCAGAGCAAGGCAGCTAGGGTTGCGGTACTGGTGAAACTACTCTTGGATGCACCGCTAGAGCTTGTATCCCTAGGTGCCTTGGCGGCTCGCCTGGGGGTGGCTAAATCATCCATCAGTGAGGATGTCTCCGCCATCCGGCAAGGCTTCGAGGCGCAGGGCCTCGGTAAGCTGGAAACGGTAACCGGTGTCGCCGGTGGAGTGCGCTACGTGCCATATCGCACCAGACAATATGCGGACGACTTGGTGTCATCCCTCTGTCGGCGCCTCAAAGAACCGACGCGGCGGGTCTCCCCGGGCTATCTCTATCTGGATGATATATTGCATGAACCATCATTTCTTGCGGCCCTGGGAGAGGTGATAGCAGCGCGGTTTGCCGCAGAGGGTATTAATGCGGTCGTTACTGTTGAAGCGCGAGGCATACCGCTGGCGATGGCGGTGGCCAGGTACCTCAATAAACAGCTGGTGATTGCGCGCCGCGAGCTCGTTTATACCCACGGGGGGGTGGCCGTCCCCGCCACGCGGCAAGAGAGCTTCATTACCGATGGGCCACTTCTCAGTGTGAGCTATGTTTCGGGCTCGCAGCGCAACATGCAGTCTATGTCTTTGCCGCGGCGCATTCTGCCGGAAAAGGCTCGGGTTTTGGTGGTTGATGATTTTCTCCGGGCTGGGGGCACGCTCAGGGCCCTCACGGCCTTGCTCCATGAATTTCAAGCGACAGTCGTTGGCGCGGTGGTTCTAGTAGAGACGGCTCGTCCGCTTGAAAAATTGACGAGCGGGTACCTATCTGTGGTGCGTTTAGATGAAGTTCTGGGTGAGTTTATTATTGCTCCGGGCAATATATAATCCGGCACATTATGTGCCGGATTTGGCATTTTCTAAAACGTTTAGCGGCGAGTTGAAGAGCCGTGAGACTCTACGTCGCGGGCACCGTTCTCACGAAGGATGTTGGCGGCTTTGTTGACTCTCTCTTCGCTGCACTGGTCCCCGGCACATTGGAGGATGGCGAGCATATTGCCCTGGCGCACTTCCTCCTGTAGTTGACGGCCTCTTTCAGCGGGAATGCCCCAGTCGATAAGCCCACCCGCCAGTCCGCCGGTGGCGGCACCGGTTAGGGTGGCAGCAATGGGTCCGGCAGCAATGATGGGGCCAAGCCCAGGGATGGCCAGAGCACCTGCGCCGAGGGCCAACCCTGCTATACCACCCCACGCAGCCCCGGTCGTCATGCCGTCAGAAACGTTGTCGGTTCCAGAGCGCATGGTGGCACCCTGTCCTCCAGATTTTTGTTGCTTGCCCTGAGTGCCCCTATCCTTAGCTACAATGGATATCTCCTGGTCTCTAAACCCAGATGACCGGAGAGCCCGCACTGCCCGTTCCGCGTCGCTTTCCGAGCGAAACACACCGACGATCGTCTTTTGCATTTGTACCACTCCCTTGTAAAGATTGGCTTTTAGCCACCTATAGTGTGTGCTCACCATGCAGAAATATACAGGTCGGATTATGTCGTAAGATATCGAAAGATTCTCTCGATGCCGAGCAGGAAATGCCCCTAATCAAGTAGAATAAAGCCATAATATGGGCTGCATGACGAAAGGTGGTGAAGAACATGAATGTAACAGACGTACGTATCAGGAAGGTGAGTAGCGAAGGCCGCATGAGAGCCATTGTCTCCATAACCATCGACGACGCCTTTGTCATCCACGACGTGAGAATTGTGGACGGGAACAATGGGTTGTTTGTCGCCATGCCGAGTCGCAAGACCCCCGCGGGAGAATTTAGAGACATTGCTCATCCGATCAACTCGTTGGCCAGGGAGAAGATCCAGACGGAGGTTCTCGGGGCCTACCACCGAGAAATAGAAAAGGTTTCTTGAGTCTTTAGTGGAGCTAAAAGCTCCACTTTGTGTTTTGTCCCCCACGACGTATAATGGTAGAGGCAAGGGGATTTTGTTTGGAGGTGTCCTATGGAGCAGGAAGTTGCGGCCGTAGTGTTGGCCGCAGGCGAAGGCAAGCGCATGCAATCACGCTTAGTGAAGACGGCCCATAAAGTGGCCGGCGTGCCGATTGTGGCTCATGTCTTGCGGGCGGCGCGTGCAGTGCAGGCAACTAACATCATCACCGTTGTGGGCAAGGACGCTCTAGAGGTTAAGGCTGCCGCCGGCGACTCTTCTGCCTTTGTCACCCAGCACGAGCGCCTGGGGACCGGTCACGCCTGTCAACAGGCCGAAGAAAGACTTAGGGATTTTATGGGTGTAGCATTAGTTCTTTGCGGGGACGCGCCCTTGATAACCCCCCAGACGCTCCAGAGAATGCTCGTTACCCACAACCAAGAAGGCGCCCTGGCCACCGTGCTAACCGCCAGGCCCAGCGATGTGCGTGGTCTGGGAAGAATTAAGCGCGATGCTGAAGGCTGTTTTTTAGGCATCGTGGAAGAAAAAGACGCTACCCCCGCCGAAAAAGCAATACGCGAAATAAATGCCGGCTTTTATTGTTTTAGCTCCCCACATCTCTTTGCTGCGCTTAAGGAGATAACTAATGACAACGCCCAAGGGGAATACTTGTTGACGGATGTTTTTTCCCTGCTGATCAAACAAGGTCGGGTGGAAACAGTCCTGACTGAAGACTACAGCGAAACCATAGGCATTAACGACCGCCTGTGGCTCTCTCGTGCCGAAAATGAGATGCAAAAGCGCATCCAAGAGAAATTGATGTTGGCAGGGGTAACCATAGTGTCCCCCCAGACCACCTACATTGAAGCCGATGTGCAAATCGGGAAAGACACCACAATTTGGCCGCACAGCGTGTTAAAGGGCAACACATCAATAGGGGAGGACTGCCAGATTGGGCCTAGCGCGCTCATCGAGAATTCCAGAATTGAAAATGGCGTGACCGTCCTAAACTCAGTCGTCAGAGAATCCTTCGTCGGTCCAAAGACTGAGGTCGGTCCTTTCGCGCACCTGCGTCCCGGTAGCCAGATTGGCAACGCTGTGCGCGTAGGTAATTTTGTCGAGATAAAGCAGAGTTCGGTTGGCGATGAGAGCAAGATTTCCCACCTAAGTTATGTGGGGGATGCCCAGGTTGGGGCCAGGGTGAACATGGGGGCAGGCACTATTGTGGTCAATTACGATGGTTTGGAGAAGCACCAAACCGTCATCGGCGACGGCGCCTTTGTCGGTTGTAACTCCAATCTCGTGGCCCCCCTCACATTAGGAGAGGAATCCTTCGTGGCGGCCGGCTCTACTGTGACCCGGGATGTGCCACCGCGGGCTTTGGCGGTAGCTCGGGCGCGGCAGGAAAACAAAGAGGGTTGGGTACAACGCTTTAAGCGCACTAAAATTAGCGAATAAGGGACAACTGCTCCGCCCTGTGCTACAATACATGGCGGAGTGATAGAGGAGTGTGCGAAATGATAGCTTATCCGGACAGACGCTTGAAGATTTTCTCCGGCAATGCCAACCCGATGCTGGCCAAAGAAATCGCTGCTCACCTGGGCATACCTATGGGTCTTGGCCAGGTGCTGCGTTTTAGCGATGGCGAGGTGCAGGTGCGCATTAACGAGAGTGTGCGGGGAGCGGATGTCTTCGTTGTGCAACCCACCTCGGCACCCGTCAACGAACATTTGATGGAGCTATTGATCACCATCGATGCGCTGCGCCGTGCTTCGGCCAGGCGAATCACCGCGGTCATTCCCTACTATGGATACGCCCGCCAGGACCGCAAGACGCGCGCCCGCGACCCCATTACCGCCAAATTAGTCGCCAATCTCTTGACCACCGCCGGAGTAGACAAAGTGCTGACCATGGACTTGCATGCGGGGCAAATCCAAGGGTTTTTCGACATCCCCGTCGACCACTTGCCCGGCGTGCCTATACTGGCTGATTATTTTAAAAGTAAGAACCTAGACCATATGCTCGTCGTGTCCCCAGATCTCGGCGGAGTCACACGCGCCCGCGACCTCGCCGACCGCCTCGGGGTCGACATTGCCATCATCGACAAACGTCGTCCGGAGCCGAATGTCGCCGAAATTATGAATATTATCGGTAAGATTAGGGGCAAGCGCGTGGTGATGATTGACGACATCATTGATACCGCGGGCACCATTGTCCAAGGTGCGCAGTCGCTACTAGACCAAGGGGCCCTCGAGGTGTATGCCTGTTGCACCCATGGGGTTCTTTCCGGGCCTGCGGTCGAGAGATTGCACAACTCCCCCATCACGGAGGTTGTCATAACCAATACTATCCCCCTGACGGACGCAAAGCGCATAGACAAGCTCAAGATATTGTCCGTCGCCCCGCTTCTAGGGGACGCCATCTTGCGCATCTTTGAAGATCTGTCGGTCAGTAAACTGTTCGATTAATTTGTAGTGGGCAGGGAGGCAGGTGGATGCGGTGAAATTGGTAGTTGGTCTAGGTAACCCGGGCAAGGAATATATAGATACGCGTCACAATGTCGGCTTCGCCGTGATAGCTGCTCTCGCCTCTCGTTATGGCATTAAGGTGACCCAGGCCAGGCATTCCTCCTTATTGGGTCGCGGCAAGATAGCCGGCTGTGATGTTTGTTTGCAACAACCCTTGACCTACATGAACCTGAGCGGGCAGGCAGTCAAATCGGCACTGCAGGCTCTTAACCTATCTCCGGCCGACTTATTGGTGATCAGCGATGACTTGGATCTGCCTCTCGGAAGGTTGCGCATTAGGGGGAGTGGCGGTAGTGGTGGGCACAAGGGCTTAAAGAGTATTACGCAAAGCCTAGACACCGATGCTTTCCCGCGGCTGCGCTTCGGCATAGGCAGACCAAGAGAGCAAATGGCGGTGGAGGACTACGTGCTTTCGCGGTGGGACGGCGAGGAAAAGTCACTTTTGCGGCTTTATCTGGAGCGAGCGGTATTAGCAATCGAGACTGTTGTCCTCTATGGCGTGGATGAGGCCGCCAATCTTCACAATGGTGAGCCTGAATAGCTGGACTGTAGTTGCAGAATACTACTGGCGAGGTGCTTCTGTAGCCCATAGCGAAAGGAACGGTGAGCCTTATCGAGGTGCGCATCGTTTGCGATTCTTGTCGCCAGGTATTCAGCCAAGAGAACGTCAAGAGGGTGGGGGAGCCGTCGGGCATTATGGTTACTTGGAGTGACCTCTGCCCAGACTGCCGAGGGATACTCTGCCGAGACATTAGATGCAGCCCTAGCTAGTATAGCTAGGGTTTTGGTGTCGCTTTGGCGAAAAGGGTACTGGCCACAATGGGTAGGTTTCTGGAGGTGTTCTCTTGCAAAAAATAACAGAGGCATATTTGCAAAGCGATAGTTGGTACGAGATCAAGCGAGCGGTAGACAATGGGCAAAAGCACATCTATATGAGTGGCGTGACCACGGTCGGCAAGGCCTTGCTACTAGCCCTCGTCCAAAAGCAATGGAGTTGGCCCATGTTAGTGGTCGCCTCTTCGACCACACATGCCGGGCAGTTGATGGCACAGCTGCAGAGCATGTTCGGCGAGGAGGAGGTGGTGTATTTTCCCCCTGAAGAGGTGCTGCTGTATGGGGCCCTAGCTCAAGGACCAGAACTTTCCGGACAGAGGTTGGCGCTCTTGGCAACTTTGGCCGCGGGGGGGGTCCCGAAAGCGATTGTCACCACTTGGGATGCCTTGCTGATTCGCATGGTCCCGCCAGTCGTTTTTAAGGAGCACACCCTGCGCCTGTCTGAAGGGCAGGCACTTAAACTGGCGCACTTTGTCCTTATGCTCCACACGGCGGGCTACGAGAGAGTAGAACTAGTAGAATCAATGGGGCAGTTTGCGGTGCGCGGTGGTTTGGTTGATGTCTTCCCCTTGGTCGCCGAGGAGCCCGTGCGCATTGAGTTCTTTGGGGACGAAATCGACAGCTTGCGCTCCTATGATCTGACCACACAGAGGTCCATCTCTCGCCAAAAGAGCGTCCTAGTGCCACCGGCACGGGAAGCTTTCTGGCCGGAGAAAACTGTCGGCCCCGGGGTTGAACGCTTGACGCAAATACTTGAAAACACAGTGCGCAGGCTAGAGCCGGAGCGCGGCGCAATGCTTAAGAAAAATATCGGTCACGACTTAGAGAAACTTATGGCGGGGCACTTGTTCCCCGGCCGCGGCAAGTACCTGTCTTTTTTTATCGAGCACTGTGCTACGCTCCTTGACTACCTGCCGACCGAGACCTTGGCCGTCTTAGATGAGCCAAGCCGCCTCTTGGAAAAGGCCGAAGGATGTCAAAAGGACTTAGAGGAGCAGTACAAGGCGCTCCTCATCGCCGGTCAATTATTGCCCACCCAGCACCGCGTATTCAGTAGCGATACGGAAGTAATGGCCAGACTAGAGCAATTCCGCACCTTCATGATGGCCACTTTGCCCAAGCGACCCACGAGGTTGCGGGTAGATGGCCAAGTTACCGTTTTACAAAAGGCGATTCCCAACTATTTTGGGCAACTGTCCTTGCTCAACAAGGATGTAAAAAGGCTAGCCGCTTCCGGATACCGCATTTTGGCCGTGGCGCCGACCGCCAATCGCCAAGTAGAAATAACAGACGCTTTGCAGGCCGAAGATATAGCCGCACAACCATGGAACATTGACGAGGAGTTACCTCCCCCGGGGACCTTTTCCGTAGTGGTAGGGACGCTGACGGAGGGAGTAGAGCTCCCCGAAATAAAATTATATCTCTTGGCTGAGGACAACTTGTCCGGCAAATCTAAGCTACGTAAGCGGCGGCCGGTGAGGGCGGCAGGAGAGGGAGCCCGCCTCACTTCGCATCGCGACCTCGCCGTAGGAGACTTTGTAGTGCACTTGCACCATGGCATCGGCAAGTACATAGGCGTGCGCACTATGGAAATTGCGGGTACGCAGCGCGATTATATTGAGATCCATTACAATGGGGCAGATAAGCTCTATGTGCCTGCCGACCAGCTGCATCTGGTGCAGAAGTATGTGGGGGGCGAGGGTAAGGAGCCAAAGCTGCATGCCCTAGGCGGAACTGACTGGGCTAAGACGCGGGCTAAGGTGCGGGAGTCCGTAGAAAAGATGGCCGAAGAACTCTTGGCTCTCTACGCCAAACGTGCCTCCGAAGTGGGGTATGCCGCGGGTCCCGATAAACCTTGGCAGCTAGAGATGGAAGGCAATTTTCCCTATGTGGAAACCGCGGATCAACTGCGCAGCATCGAGGAAGTTAAGAAAGATATGGAATCACCAAAGGTCATGGAGCGTCTCCTCTGCGGCGATGTCGGGTATGGCAAGACTGAAGTTGCCGTGCGGGCCGCCTTTAAAGCGGTCATGGAAGGCAAGCAGGTAGCGGTGTTAGTGCCGACAACCATCTTGGCACAGCAGCACTACCATACTTTTCGGGAGCGTTTTGCTGGGTTTCCCATTGAGGTGGCGCTGTTAAATCGTTTTCGTAGCGCCGAAGACAATCGTGAGACCGCTAAGAGGATTAGCGCGGGAATTGTGGACGTGGCCATCGGCACCCATCGCCTGTTTAACGCTGATGTGCGCTACAAAGACCTCGGTTTATTAGTAATCGATGAAGAACAGCGTTTCGGTGTGCAACATAAAGAGAAAATAAAAATGGTCAGGCACAATGTCGATGTCCTGTCGCTCTCGGCGACCCCTATCCCGCGCACCCTGCACATGGCCATGGTCGGCCTGCGCGATGTCAGCGTCATCGAAACTCCGCCCGAGGACCGCTACCCGGTGCAGACCTACGTAATTGAGCACGATAGTTATGCCATCAAGCATGCCATCGAACGTGAGATCGAGCGCGGTGGCCAAGTCTACTATGTGCATAACCGCGTGCGGACCATAAAATCGGTGGCCTCTTATCTGCAAGTCCTCCTGCCTGAGGCGCGCATTGCGGTGGGGCATGGGCAGATGGCAGAGGAGACTCTCGAGAGGATATTTCTAGATTTCCTCGAGGGGGAGTATGACATCCTCCTCAGCACCACAATTGTCGAATCTGGTCTAGACATAGCCAACGTGAACACCATCGTTGTCGAAGACGCCGACAAACTAGGTTTGGCACAGCTATACCAACTTAGAGGTAGGGTCGGGCGCTCAAACCGTGTTGGCTACGCCTACTTCACCTATAGGCCAGACAAGACATTGACCGAGGTTGCCGAGAAGCGACTTCGCGCCTTGCGCGAATTTACCCAGCTTGGTGCCGGGTTTAAAATCGCCTTGCGCGACCTTGAGATTCGTGGCGCAGGGAATATCCTTGGACCCGAGCAGCATGGGTTCGTGGCCTCGGTGGGGTTTGACCTTTACTGCCAGCTCCTCGAGGAGGCCGTGCAAAACTTAAAGGGCGAAAAAGTGTCCAAGCCCATAGAGTGCGAGATTAAACTACCCGTCGACGCCTACTTCCCCAGCCGCTATATTCGTGATTCACAACAGAAGGTAGAAATGTATAAGAAAGCCGCCTCTGCTCGGCACGAAGCTGAAATCTTAGACATTCTCGATGAGCTAGTCGACCGTTACGGAGATTTGCCGGAGCCAGTCGAAAACCTACTCTTGATCGCGCGGCTGAAGATTTTGGCCGGCAAGCTAGGCTGCACCCTAGTCACCACCACCGACAAAGGAATGTTGCTCAAGCTAGATGCTGAGGCCGCACTAGATCCGGTTGTGTTTAGCGCCGTGCATCGACAGTTCCATGAGTTGGGCATCCAAAATCACAAGGGATATGCGCTGACCTTTCGGAGCGAGGGACGTAGTCTCATGCAGAGCGTCACTCGCTTAATCGAGGCACTGCGATTGCTAATTGTAAAGGAGAAGTGAGTAGTGGCCAAGCTGAGCAAAGCAAGGATTAAGCTCTTGGGAATTCTAGCTACCGTCATTGTATTATTAGCGCTTCTCGGGCCACAGTTTTATGTGGCTTTTGCCGGCGGGTTTATTTCGAGGCGGGAGCTAGTGATCAGGCAGCGACATGTGCAGTTCGCCTATGAGTTGCACCTTCGGGGGAGAAGCACGCCTGACCCCGAGTTCGCGCAGAAGATGCAGAGAGAGATCCTTGAACAGATGATTGCAGAACGCTTGCTAGTGCAGGAGGCCAAACAAGGGATCTTGCCCTCTAGCGAAGAGCAACAATCCTATGTCCAGGAGGTGGTCTCTTTTATCACCAGGGAATTCTTTGGCGGGAGTAGTGAGGCCCTAGAGGAGCGGCTCGTTTTGGCCGGGCTGACACTCGCGCAACTTGACCTGTACCTCGCGGAAACTTTGGTTGTCCATAAACTGCGCGAGGCGAGGCTCAAAGAAATTGTCATCACTGAGGCAGAGATAAAAGCTCATTTTGACGCCAGAAGAGCAGAATACAACTTGCCGGAGATGATAAGGTTGCGGCATATCTTGGTCAAAGAGCGTTCACTCGCCGAAAATCTTTGGCGACAACTGCAACGGGGGGGCGACTTCGTTGCTCTGGCACAGGAGCACACGGTGGACATTGTTTCCCGGCCTCTTGGGGGAGATTTGAACTGGCGCCGGCGCGGCGAGTTTGCCGAGGCCTTTGAGGTCGCCGCGTGGAACCTCGCCACGGTAGGCAGCATTAGCCCGGTCGTCAAGACGGATATGGGTTATCATGTCATCAAGTTAGAGGGAAGGCTGCCTCCGCGCGAACGCTCTCTAGTTGAAGTGCAAGATGCTGTGCGCGCGCGGTTGCTTGAGGAGCGCGAAGCCGCCTTTTTTAAAGCTTATGTGAGCGAGCTAAGGCGACGGGTCCTTGTTCTCGTTTTTCTAAGGTAAAAAAGAGCATAAAAGGACGCGCTGTGCCAGATACTAGGTAATGGAATAGCACATCCACAGAGGGAGGTTTTGCAGTGAAGGCCACAGGTATTGTACGACGCATAGACGACCTTGGTCGCGTGGTAATACCCAAAGAGATTCGCCGCACTTTGCGTATTAGGGAAGGTGACCCTTTAGAGATCTACGTTGATCGGGAAGGGGAGATCATCTTAAAGAAGTATTCGCCAATAAGCGAGTTGGGTGATTTTGCCAAGGAGTATGCCGACTCTCTCCATGAAAACACAGGGCATATTGCCCTGATCTCCGACCGTGACACAGTTATCGCTGTGTCGGGGGCCTCGAAAAAAGAATTTCTCAACCACCCCGTAGGTCGCTTGGCGGAACAGACCATGGAGGATCGGCGGAGCGTCCTTGTTAATGCCGAGCCTGGTGGGACTTGCGCCAGTTGCGCTGTTGCCCACCCTGAAGGCGAGTGCCGTCTGACCGCTCAAGTGATCGCCCCCATCATTGCCGATGGCCAACCAATAGGAACGGTGGTGCTCTGTTCGCGCGAGTCTCGGGTAATTATGGGTGAGATGGAGAACAAATTGGTCGATACCGCCGCCGCCTTTCTCGCTAAGCAGATGCAGGACGGATAGTAAACAGGTAGCGCCGTCTAGGCGCTACCCCTTGGTTTTTTGGGCAAGTGGTGTTAATATGAGAGACATAATATAGTGCTGAAGGTGTATTGATGCTGTACATAGTGGGGCTAGGCCCCGGCGACCCAGATCTCATCAGCCGTCGCGGTTTTGAGTTATTGTCTCTCCCTAACTCTCAAGTCGTGCTCCGCACCGGCAAACATCAGGTCGCGGCTCTGCTTAGCGCCAGCGGGCTCTTGTTTGCGACCTATGATTATTTGTATGACAGTCTACCTGATTTTGAACAGGTCTATGCGGCCATAGTAGCCGACATCGCCAGGCGGTACCGGCATAGCGATGTCGTCTATGCTGTGCCTGGCAATCCCATGGTCGCCGAAAGTACCGTGCAGGAGCTACTCGCGATGGGGGTAAAGCATGGTTGGGACGTTAAGGTCATTTTCTCCCCGAGCAGTCTAGAAGCGGTCTTTGTCGCGCTCGGCATTGACCCGACCAAGGGGGTCGCCATAGGCGATGCTCTTGACCACAGCATTAGCGTTGACCCGAACCTCTCCTGGCTGTTGACCCAGGTGCACAGTCGCCTCGTGGCCAGTGACTTGAAACTGCGGCTACTTGAGATTTACCCTCCGGAGCACAGGGTCGCAGTGGTGCGCGATGCGGGTAGTGCTGCTTGCCAGGTCATCCGTCTACCGCTCGCCGAGCTTGACCACCGCGAGTTTACCTCCGTCGACACCGTGTACGTCCCTGCTTGCCGAAAGGCGCGGCATATTGGCCGGGCTATGGAAGAACTGGCACAAGTGATGAATCATTTGCGAGGCCCAGAGGGCTGCCCCTGGGATAAGGAGCAGACCCACCTCAGTCTTCGCTCTTTTCTCATCGAAGAAGCCTATGAGGTTCTCGCCGCCTTGGAGGGAGATGATAAGGGAGAACTAGCTAAAGAACTGGGAGATCTCTTGTTGCAGGTTGTATTCCATGCGCAAATCGCCAGGGAGAACGGGGATTTCGACCTCTTTGACTGCATCACCGAGTTAGTGGCGAAGCTGGTGCGGCGCCATCCCCATGTTTTCGGCGATTCTAAGGCCACGACCGCCCATCAAGTGGAGGAAGGCTGGCGTCGCATTAAGCAGGCCGAAAAGGCTACCCAAGGGGAAGAGTATCTAGATTCGATTCCAATGAACCTGCCCGCCCTGCAGTTGGCGCACAAGTTCCAGGCGAGAGCCGGGCAGTTAGGGCTAGATTGGCCCAGTATCGCCGGGGTTTTCGCTAAAGTTGATGAAGAAATCGCCGAGCTGAAGCAGGCCATACATGAAAATGACCCGCAGCTAGTCGCGGGCGAGCTTGGGGACCTACTTTTTTCCCTCGTCAACCTCAGTCGATTTTTAGAGGTGGAACCTGAAACTGCCTTGCGTGGGTCGATTTACAAATTCAGACAACGTTGTGCGCAGGTCATCCAGATGGCCGCTTCTTTGGGACTGGTGATGAATGAATGTAGTCTTGTCGAATTGGACAGCCTATGGGACGAAGCAAAATCCAAAGAAAATGCTAAGCGCTACAACCGCTGAGCAGGAAAATCATGTTGCAGCGGAGAAAAACATAAAGACGGTAGTACTATTATGAGGAGGCGTTTTCATGAATAAGTCTCAATTAATCGACGCAGTAAAACAAAAAACAGATCTTACCAAGAAGGATGTAGAGTTGGTAGTAAGCACGGTCTTTGAAAGCATGGAGGAAGCGCTAATTACGGGTGATAAAGTTGCGATCGCTGGTTTTGGCACCTTTGCGGTCAGAGAGCGGGCAGAACGTCGCGGACGCAACCCTAAGACCCAGGAGGAGATTGTCGTGCCTGCAGCCAAG
>JAGXSS010000018.1 GCA_018334055.1 Peptococcaceae bacterium | reverse complement strand
AACACGAGTTGCTTTTCGTACCTAGGAAGCAAGGACAACAGCCGTTGTTCAAGCCAGGCTTGGAACTGAACATGTGAGCGCCAATAACCTAACATCAGATTTTCACCCCGCAATTCATGTAAGGCTTCCAAATAATGCCTCCAAATAATTGTTCGGGGCGTTCTGCATTTGTCAAGTACTAATTTTACTTGCTTTCGCCATATGAAGTTTTCACGGAAATCTGGAGGAAAACAAAAAGCCTCCAGGCCAAAGAGTGGCATGGTGGCTCGTTCTAGAGTTTCCGAGAAAGTACGACAGACATTTAGGAGGTTAGATTATGCCACGTGTTAAGAAAGGCGTCACCGCACGCGCTCGTCATAAGAAGATTCTGAAGCTTGCTAAGGGATACTGGGGTGCCAAGAGCAAGCGATTTAAGGTAGCCAATGAGCAGGTCATGAAAGCCCTCTACTATGCCTTCCGCGACCGCCGTAGAAAGAAACGCGACTTTCGCCGTTTGTGGATTACCCGAATCAACGCTGCAGCGCGCATTAACGGCATGTCTTATAGTCGTTTGATGAATGGATTGAAGATGGCCGGGGTGGTCATGAACCGCAAAATGCTAGCCGACCTGGCTGTACGTGAACCGGCTTCTTTCACTGGTTTGGTCAGCATAGCTAAGCAACAGTTCGTTCAGTAGACTCACGAAACCGGCAAGCATTATTACATTGCCGGTTCTTCGCATTGGGGGAAAGAGATGAATATGCGGCTGAAGAGGTTGAGCCCAGTTCAGTTCTTGGCTCTGACTTTCCTAGGGTTAATTCTTGCAGGCACATTCTTGCTCATGCTGCCATGGTCGACCGTAGGAGAGCAGATTGGCTTTGTTGATGCTTTGTTCACTGCCACTTCAGCTGTCTGCGTGACTGGTCTGGTGGTGGTAGACACAGGAACGCGGTTTTCCTTTTTTGGCCAAGCAGTGATTCTCTTGCTCATCCAGCTTGGTGGTCTCGGTTTGATGACCGTGGCGACCATGGTGGCCGTAATATTAGGCAAGCGTATCACCTTTCGGGACCGCCTCATCATCCAAGAGTCCTTCAATCAGTTTACTCTTGAGGGCATGGTTCGATTGGTAAAGTACATTGTGCTGACCACCTTTGTTATCCAAGGCATCGGTGCTTTCATTTTATTTTTACGGTTTCGCCCACTCTTTGGCCCCGTGCGCGGTCTATGGTTTGCGGTGTTTCACGCTGTCTCGGCTTTCTGTAATGCTGGATTTGACTTGTTCGGCAATTTTCGCAGCCTCGAGGCCTTCACCTCCGATCCTGTGGTGAACCTGGTTATTATCTCGCTAATAGTCCTAGGTGGGATTGGCTTTAGCGTCATCGCCGATGTCTACACCCACCGTGGCTTCAAGGGTTTGTCCTTGCACACCAAGCTGGTCATGCAGGTCACGCTCGCACTGATTGTCATCCCGAGTATTGTTATCGGGATGACTGAATGGAATAATGCGCTCGCGCCCTATGACCTTACTGGGAAGGTGTTAGGGTCGATCTTCACCGCTGTGACCACCCGTACCGCCGGATTCAATACAGTCCCTATAGCTACCCTCAGCCAAGCAACAACCTTGTTGCTGATTGGGCTTATGTTCATTGGCGCTTCACCTGCCTCCACGGGCGGCGGTATCAAGACCACTACTTTTGCTATGATTGTCCTCAGTGTGCTCGCGGTCTTGCGCCAGCAACCGGAAGTCGTTATCGGTGGTAGACGCATCCCGGTGGCCGTTACTTTTAAGTCGCTTGCCGTTGCGGTGATGGCTTTAGTTCTGGCTTTATCGGTGACCTTCTTATTACTAATCACCGAGGAGCATGCTTTTCTCGATATTTTGTTTGAGACAATCTCGGCTTTAGGTACGGTCGGGCTTAGTCGGGGCATTACCACCACTTTATCCACAGTTGGGCGGTTAGCTTTAGTCGTCACTATGTTTGCCGGTCGAGTCGGTCCACTGACCCTAGCATTTGCTTTCTCGGTAAAAACGGACCCCTGCGCCAATATTGTCAGATATCCAGAAGGGAAGATTATCGTTGGCTAAAGGAACGCAAAAACAATTTGCCGTGATCGGACTAGGAAGGTTTGGTTCTAGCGTTGCTCATACTCTGTATGCGCATGGCCATCAGGTTCTTGGCATCGATGCAGAGGAAGAGAGGGTGCGTGCCAATTTAGACAATTGCACCCGTGTCGTCGAGGCGGATGCAACAGATGAACAAGCGTTACGCGCGCTGGGCATTCGTAATTTCGACACAGTCATTGTAGGCATCGGTGGCGACATTCAAGCGAGTATCCTGGTTACCCTCACGCTGAAGGAGCTGGGGGTCAAGCAAGTAGTGACCAAGGCCCAAAGCGATGTTCATGGGAAAGTGCTCTATAAAGTAGGGGCAGACAGGGTTGTATTCCCTGAGCGCGACATGGGTATGCGTGTGGCGCGTAACCTCGTGGCGAGCAATATTTTAGAATATATCGAGCTCGCTCCGGAACTGAGCATCCTAGAGTTTTTGGTGAGCGACGAGATGGTCGGGCAGAGCTTGCGGGGTCTGGATTTGCGTGGTCGCTACGGTTCAAATATTATCGCCATCAAGCGTGGCGATGCCTTTGAGCTAGCGGTCAACGCCGATTACAAGGTCCAAGGTGGGGATGTTCTGGTCCTAGTGGGTCGAAATGAGGACCTCAAAAGACTGGAGCGGGCCTAATGTCAGGGGGGGTTGTTTCTTCCGCCGACAACCGCTGGGTGAAATTAGCGCGGGCCTTGCGTAGCGGTCCGGGGCGGGACAAGCAGGGGGCCTTCTTGGTTGAGGGAGCGAGGGCAGCTAGTGAGGCATTGTCCTCCGGGCATGCCCTCGCCTGCCTGATTAATGCTAGCGAGCACGGGCGTGAAATCTTGATAGCGCTGCAGGAACGGGCACGCAGTTCGGCAGTGGAGATTGTGCCGGTGGAGGCTCGGCTTTTTGCTACTCTCTGCGAGACTCTGTCCCCTCAAGGTGCGCTGGTCATAGTACGGGACATAGTTACTCCCCTGGGGGCAGTAATCGGAGCCGCCCCTCGGCTCATCGTTATTGCCGATGCGGTACAGGACCCCGGTAACTTGGGCACGCTGTTGCGTATTGCCGATGGTGTCGGGGCCGATGCCTTTGTGGCTACATCGGGCAGTGTTGATATCTATAATGGCAAAGTTGTCAGGGCCAGCATGGGATCGTTGTTCCACCTAAAGATTGCGAAGGACGCGGCCAGCGCGGAAGTCATCTCTATGGTATGCCGTAAGGGGTATAGCATCGTGGCTGCCGACCCCCGCGGGCCACATCTCCACTATGAGTTCAGGTACCAGGCTCCTTTAGCCGTAGTTTTCGGCAATGAAGGGGCGGGGCTTTCACCTTCTTGGCGAGATGCAGCGCAACTAGTGCGCATTCCTCTCTGGGGTCGTGCTGAATCGCTGAATGTCAGTGTGGCCGCCGGGGTTCTTTTGTATGAAATACTCAGGCAATGGCAAGGAAGTCTTGTTGTCCCGGCGACTTCGCCTGTGGTATAATCTCTGTAGCAGTGAGCGAAAGGTTGTGTCTGCGTGAAAATGTTGACCGCCGGATTTTTCTGGAAACTTTTCGAGGACACAGGTTCGGTTTTTGCTTACCTTATGTACCGGAGGCTGTTTCTTAACTAAAAATTGCCAATTGCGGTGAGGGAGCCATGTAGCATCGATCAGGCCTGTTGCAGGGAGGTCGCGCTGTACGTTGTGAGTGCGCCCACAGGAACGAGTGCGAACTTTCGCTACAGAGCTCGCCCCTACATGGGGCGAGTTTATGTTTTTGAGGAGTGATAGTAATGAGGCTATTAGGTGAGTTAGAGGTGCTTCTCGCGCAGGCTCTAGAAAAAATCCACGCTCAAAGGGACACTCTCGCTTTGGAGCAATACCGCGTGGAGCTCCTAGGCAAGAAAGGGCAACTCACGGCCATTTTGCGCAGCATGGGGGCACTATCCCCTGACGAGCGACCCGTGGTCGGGCAGCGTGCCAATGAAGTTAGGGATGCATTGACGGCGGCCCTAGGCGAACGCTCCTTGTTGCTTGGCGAGGAAGAGTTGTCACGGCGCTTGCTTCTAGAGAGTATCGACGTCACTATGCCCGGGAAGGTGCGTTACTTGGGGCATAAGCACCCTTTGAATCGCATCATCGAGGAGATTACTAATATATTTCTGCGTCTTGGATTCTCGGTTGCCGATGGGCCGGAAGTGGAGACCGAGTATTATAATTTTGAAGCCCTCAACGTGCCGAAAGATCATCCCGCACGCGACATGCAGGATTCATTTTACCTGACTAACGGCTTGGTACTGCGAACTCAGACGTCACCGGTGCAGGTGCGCAGTATGGAGAAGATGAGTCCTTATTGTCCGGTGCGCATCATCAGTCCTGGCAAGGTTTACCGCCGGGATGACGATGCCACCCATTCGCCTATGTTTCAGCAGGTTGAAGGATTAGTCATTGACCGGGGGATTAATCTGGGTCATCTCAAGGCGACCCTGCTCTTTTTTGCGCGGGAAATGTTTGGCGCGGATAGGGAAATACGACTGCGTCCGAGTTACTTCCCCTTCACTGAGCCGAGCGCGGAGGTGGACGTTTCTTGTGGTAGCTGCAAGGGTTCCGGGTGTCAGGTCTGCAAACACACCGGTTGGATTGAGATCCTAGGGGCAGGCTTGGTGCATCCTAATGTCCTCCGACAATCCGGCTACGACCCCGAAGAGGTGAGTGGGTTTGCCTTTGGCATGGGTGTCGAGCGCATCGCCATGCTCAAGTATCGCGTTGAAGACCTGCGCCACTTTTTTGTCGGTGACATGCGCTTCCTCAGGCAGTTTTAGGAGGGCAGGACTATGAAGATTTCATACAATTGGCTGCAAGAACTGATTCCCCTTAAACATACCCCGCATGAAATTGCCCATTTGCTCACGGCTGCGGGCGTTGCTGTCGACGAGGTGAAATCACAGCACACAGGATTACATGGTGCCAAGACCGGCGAGGTGCTTAGCGTTGGGCCTCACCCGGAGGCCGGCAAACTATTTATTTGTACGGTAGATATAGGCCTAGAAAAGTTGACCATAGTAACCGCCGCCGCCAATGTAATGGTAGGGCAGATTGTTCCTGTCGCCATACCGGGCACGATATTGCCGGATGGCCGAGAGATTAGGCCCGCTGATTTCCGTGGAGTCATGAGTTTTGGCATGCTCCTCTCGAACGAAGAACTGGGCCTTGACCGCAAGGTAGTGCCCAGTGACGCCAAAGAGGGCATCTATGTGCTGCCGCCTACAACACCCGTAGGTCTGGACGTATGTGAGGTCCTGGGACTCTTTGATTACACACTGGAGTTAGACCTCACTCCAAATCGCTCCGATTGCCTAGGCACACTTGGGGTGGCCCACGAAGTGGCCGCCCTGACCGGAGCAAAGCTGGTCGCTCTGCCTCATAAGGAGTTAGGTCCCACGGTCGCATCTTCGTCCATGTTGGCCGTAGAGATTGAGCAGCCTGACTTGTGCCCAGGGTATCTTGCCTTAGTCGTTGAGAAGGTTGCGATCACCCAGTCTCCCCTGTGGATGCAAAATGCCTTGCGCAATGTGGGCATCAAACCTATTAACAACATTGTGGACATAACCAACTATGTGATGTGGGAGCTAGGGCAACCCCTCCATGCTTTCGATTACGCAAAGATTGTCGGCAAGACGATCATCGTGCGCGAAAGTCTTGGTGATGAGAGGATGGTTACTCTAGACGGCGAGGAGCGCCAATTGCCTTCGGGTACGCTGGTTATTGCCGATAGGGCAGGTGCTGTTGCTATTGCTGGAGTTATGGGGTCATTGGCCAGTGAGGTTTCTTCAACTACACACACTGTGGTCCTCGAATCAGCATACTTTAATCGCAGTAGCATTCGCCGCACGGCTCGTTCCTTGGGTTTATTCACCGCTGCTTCGCTGCGCTTTGACAAGGGTGTCGACCCCATGGGAGTTCTTGCTGCGCTATCTCGGGCCGCCTTCCTCATCGAGCACCTGGGTTTTGGCGTGATCTTGGGGTCCCCGGCGGGGTTATTGCCGAACATTGCGCCTTGTTGCAACATTTCGTTGCGAGTAGCAAAGGCCAATAGTTTATTGGCCACGGAACTTACCCCCTTGCAGATTGCCGATCTACTTGAGCGTCTTGGTTTTGCCGTGGACATTGTTGCGGAAGAGATTGACGTCCGAGTTCCGTCGCGGCGACGGGACGTGACCGAGGAAATTGACCTAATTGAAGAAATAGGGCGCATCTATGGACTCCATCACATTCCCACCACGCCACTTAACGGAGTCATGTCGGCGGGCCGCCAAAGTGACCAAGATGAGCTGGTACAGCGTTTAAGGGGCCAGCTCCTCATGCATGGGCTGGATGAAATAGTGACCATGAGTTTTGCGGACCCCGCATTTTTGGCACGCCTCTCGATCAAGGATGACCATGTGTGGGCTTCCCCGCTCTGCATCCAAAATCCCCTCGTGCGTGAGCGGAGCGTGATGCGGGGTACGCTAATTTCTGGTATGCTTGAAGTGCTAGAATACAATCAAGCCAGACAGTTTTTCGGGATGGCCTCCTTTGAAATAGGGCGGGTTTTTCTGCCCCGGCCACAGGGCGAGCAGGGTCAACCGGAGGAAAGACTGATGGTGTCCTTGGGCGCATACGGCGTTCGCCGGGGCAATTGGCAGACTCCATCTGAGATTTTGGATTATTTTTATGTAAAGGGCGTCGTGGACACACTTCTCCCTACAGCGGGAGCTGTTCCTAGCCAACACCACTTCCTGCACCCTGGACGTCAGGCCAATATTGTGGTCGGCGGGGAAGTTGTAGGGTTCTTAGGAGAAATGCATCCTGGTCTTGGATTGAGGGAGCGTTTTGTGGTCTGTGAAATTGATGTGGGCAGGGCGTTTACACTCGCGTCTTTCGAGCCCTCTTACCAAGGACTCGCCAAAATGCTGCCGATGGAAAGAGACTTGGCCTTTTTGGTACCGCATCATGTAGAGGCGGCGGAGGTTTTTCGCGTGATGCAAGAAATTGGCCGTGGTCGTATAGGTCAGATCCACTTGTTTGATGTTTACACCGGTCTCGCAGTACCAAACGGCATGCGGAGCATGGCGTTTCGGTTGGAGATAAATTCGACCATGGGTGGCAATGCCGACCGCGAGACAGCGCAGCTGTTGCAAGAGATAACTTATGGTGTGGAAAGGGCTTGCGGGGCCACTTTACGAGGTTCAGCAGGAAGTTAAGTCCTCGTGGAGTATTCTATGTATGAGGAGGGGGAGCCGTGGACACTAAAAAAAGGGTAAAACTCAGTATTTTTCACCAAACAATTCACCTGCGTTGCACCTCCCCCGACGAGATGTACACCTTGGCACATAAAGTTGATAGGCGCATGGCTGAGTTTGCCGAACAAGACGACCGCATCAGCGTCACCCAGCTAGCTATCTTGGCCGCTCTATCTTTCGCGCAGGAGAACATAGAGGTAAGTGGCACAGTAGCCCAGCTTGAGCACCAGATGAATGTACTTACGCAACAGCTAGCACAGCTCAAAACCAATGGCGGAGCCCAATCTAATTATTAGGGGGGAAAAGATGCCACCTCTCAATGGCCTTGATTATGTACTGCTACTGGTTGTAGGGTTTTTTACCTTGGTCGGCTTGAGGCGCGGTCTGGTTAGACAGGTTGTCGACCTGGTCGCTTGGGCTGGGGCCATCTACTTGGCATTTGCCTTTGGTTTAGGAGTTGCAGCGGAGCTTAATCGCCTCTTTGCCCTCGAAACACATCTTAGCCGCGCTCTTGGTCCCCTCTGGGGCAATTTTGCCATCGGGGCGGCAGCGGTTAATGTGCTAGGGTTCGTCATTGTCTTTATGATTGCTCGCCTGGTCGCGGCATTCGTGGCTGGGGTCTTAGACATGTTCGCTGAACTGCCCGTCATTAACTCCTTTAACAGACTAGGAGGGGCGGGTTTCGGCTTGATTAAGGGAGTGGTCGCGATTTTCTTTTTCTCGACGATTGTTAAAGCCATACCGGTCGGGGCGTTTTCCTTACATATTGAGACTTCTTATGTAATCAACGCCGTGCTTGGCTTCAGTCCTCACTTGTACGAATATCTACGGGAATTTATTTTGCGAGTAAGGCCAGTGGTGTAATATTATGAATGAACGTACCATACGAGTGCTAGAGCTGGACAAAGTAAGAGATTGTCTGGCAAAGTTAGTTTCATCACCCATAGGTGCAGAACTGGTTGCGGACATGATGCCCATCTCAGACCGTGCCCAGATAAAACGATGGTTAGCTGAAACCGGAGAAGCCAAAGAGATTCTTCGCGGGGAAGATTTTCCACTCAAGGGTGTGGCCGATGTGCGCTCGACCGTACATCGCTGCCACTTGGGAGCAGCGGTTTCTCCGCTTGAACTGTTCCAACTCGCCCAGGTGCTCGGCGTGACCAGACGCGCGCAGCGCTTTTTTTCTGAGCGCCAAGGGATGTACCCGTTGTTGACTGAACATGCTCTCGCCATTGTTCCACTCAAATCGGTAGAGGAAGAAATTTTCGCGTGTATTGGGGAAGGCGGAGAAGTCTTAGACAAGGCGAGCGAAAAGCTGCGTCAACTGCGGCACAATATACGTGGCGCCCAAAGCGACATCAGGGCGAAATTAGAGGGCATGTTGCGCTCCTCCACCATGCAGAAATACCTTCAAGAGACCCTCATTACTATGCGCGGCGATCGGCATGTCTTGCCGGTAAAGGTAGAATACAAGGGGCAAGTTCCTGGCATTATCCATGACCAGTCCGCTAGTGGTGCCACGGTGTACATTGAGCCTATGGCCGTAGTCGTCATCAGCAATCGACTGCGCCTGTACCAAGCGGAAGAGGAGCACGAGATTCTGCGCCTGCTCCGAGAATTGTCGGCGATGGTAGGGGAGCAGGCAAGTATTGCACGGAGCAACCTCAAGATTCTTGGCTGGCTCGATTTTACGTTGGCCAAGGGCCGTTTGAGCCTGGAATGGCAATGTACGGAGCCCGATCTCGCGCCAGGCTATGAGTTAAATTTTCTACAGGCGCGTCACCCACTCATCCCCAGGGCCGTGGTTCGCCCCATAGATGTGCGTCTAGGGCAGGAATTTAGTGTGTTGCTCATTACCGGACCAAACACCGGGGGCAAGACCGTCACCCTCAAAACCATCGGTCTACTTACGCTTATGGTGCAATGCGGACTGCATATACCGGTGGCCTATGGTAGCCGAGCAGCTATCTTCAACACCGTTTTTGCGGACATTGGCGATGAGCAAAGTATCGAGCAGAGCCTAAGTACGTTTTCTTCGCATATGAGTAACATTCGCCAGATTGTTGGTTTGGCGGACTCTAGTTCCCTGGTGTTACTTGATGAACTCGGTGCGGGAACCGATCCCACCGAAGGCGCGGCCTTGGCCATGGCCATCGTGGATGTGCTCTTTGCGCGAGGGTGCCGTATGGTGGCAACCACTCATTACAGCGAACTGAAAGCCTATGCCCACACGAAAGATGGGGTACAGAATGCCAGTATGGAATTTGATGTGGAGTCCTTGCGCCCCACTTTTCATCTGACCATCGGACTGCCTGGGAAAAGCAACGCTTTTGAGATTTCTCTGCGGCTCGGATTGGACATAAAGGTCATCGAGCGCGCGAGAGGGTACTTGAGCGGAGACGTTTTGCGAGTAGAAGACCTCATCAGGAGTCTAGAAAAAAACCGTCAAGAAACAGAGGAGGCCCGTCAGGAGGCCTATGTTATGCGCTCGCAAGCACTTGCCCTGACCAAGCAGGCAGAGGAAAAGACCGAGCGCCTGCAGGCCAAGGAGAGGGATATCTTGCAGCGGGCAGCGGCAGAGGGCAAGGCCATCATCTACCGCGCCAAGCATGAAATAGATGCCCTAATCGAGCAGCTACGTCTTGCGCAGGAGGCCAAGTCGGCGCAAGAAATGTCCTCGGCCGTAGAAAAAGTGCGCCAAGGCTGGCGCGACCTGAGTAAAGAACTTCAGCGAGATTCAGCCTGGCCACAGGAAATGCCAGTCGCTGAGGCGACAATTGATATTGTGGTCGGTGACGAGGTGGTGGTCACGCATCTTAGGCAAAGAGGCAAGGTGTTAGAGATTAAATCACCAGGGCAGGCTACCGTGCAAATCGGAGCACTTCGTACCGTGGTCGATGTCAAACTTTTGCGAAAAGTCGAGCAAAAAAAACAGGCCGCCGTGCGGCCTACAGCTGGTTTTCATATGGTCGATTTAAGTCGTGGCACTGTCAAACTCGAGCTTGATTTACGTGGGCATACCGTAGAGGAAGGTATCCAAAAGGCTGACAAGTATCTTGATGATGCGGTGGTATCTGGGCTCACTCAAGTACACATTATTCACGGCAAGGGGACTGGTGCCTTGCGGGAGGGTATCCGGGAGTTTCTAAAAACGCATCCGCATGTCGGCAGCTATCGCTATGGTCAGGCCAATGAAGGCGGTTCGGGCGTTACTGTGGTGGTTCTCAGTTAATTGCCGCCGCTGGGGCTTTCATTACCGGATGGTGGGGAGTGGACGGTGCAATCCTCGAAGGGCACCTGTCTTGCTCGGTCTGCAGGGTGTAGCTGGTTGCCGCTGCCGTCAAGGAGCACGACGTATGGGTCGCGCCGCACCCGCAATTGTTGTACCACGGTGTGGGGAGGGCAAAAATCCGTCGCTAATTGGCCGCTTTCCACACAGATTTTCACTAAGACATGCATGTCGCACGGATTTTCGGGGCGTGGTTCGGTACCGGCGATAAACCAGTCGCTGCGAATATCCTCGGCGGGCGTGAGTGAACTGGGGTATTTTCCGGAAATGGCGGAGAACCTGGCCCGTACAAACCCAAGGCGCCGCGGCGGGCCGAAGACCCCATATTCTTCATACCATTCTCTAGGAAATTGTGCCAATTGAGCTGCAGGGGCGTTCCGCGTGAATAAGCTCATGGTGCGACCGAAGATGGCTGTGGCGAAACCGCTGCCCACGGCGTTGTTGCCGGTACTGGGGAAAGCACCGCGCACAAAAGGATCTGCGCGGAGCAGCCTTTGCAGGCGCTCCTCCGGTGTCTCATTGGTGGGGGCCGCCTCCAGTGCTGGAACTGTAGCCCGGCGTGCCAGTTGGCCGTCTATTAGGGTTGGGATGCCGGTAGTCCTATCATCATGGCCAATCCAAACCCCGGCGGTGAAATCTGGGGTATACCCCATAAATACAGCATCCATGTTGTTGGTCGTGGTGCCGGTCTTACCCGCAGCCTCTCCGGGGAACCGCCCCATGGCGCCGCCCCGCAACCCAAAAAATCCTGTTCCCGTCACTCCGTCGCGGTTTTCCAGCGTACCACGGAGTATATCTGTCATTAACCAGGCCAACTGTTCGCTGACGACGACTCTTTTTTCAGGCGAGGGAGCCGTGTAGAGCACCGCGCCCTCTCGGGTGCTGATGCTTAGTATAGCGCTAGGTTCAACCAGGATACCTCGATTGTTAAAAACATTGTAGGCACGCACCTGCTCAAACAAAGTAAATCCACGTGTAATGCCGCCGAGGGCTGTGGCGGGAACGCGGTCGTGTGACCGCCCTTGTTCGACGAATGACGTGATACCAAGCCTCTTCGCCCAATCGATGGAATTGCGAATGCCAAATGAGTGGAATAGCCTGACTGCCATCACATTATACGAGCGGGCCATGCCGGTGCGGACCGAAGTGTGGCCCCAGAAAGTGTTAAAATCAAAGTTTCGTGGCACAAACCATGGTTCGTTCGGATCGTCAGTGGGAATGCGCACCGGTGCATCGTCAATGGTGCTGGCGGCGGTGATGCGCCCGGCGGCAAGCGGAGGGCCATAAACCAGTAGAGGCTTAATCGCCGAACCCGGTTGGCGCTGTTCTTTGGCGACTCGATCGCGCCCGAAGCGCCCTATCATGTCGCGCCCGCCGACCCAAGCCCGAATAAAACCTGTGCTAGGTTCAATGACGAGCATGCTGACCTGCGGTTGCAGGCCGTGCGCATTAGACCAAGTGAAGCCGCTTGTTTCAGCGGCTAGTTTTCTGATTTCTGGGTTAGGGTCGTTGCGAGCCTCTCTTTGCTGGCGCTGTAAAATTCCGTTTTCTTGGGTAAAAATCTCTAAAGCAGCTCGCTCGGCGGCACGCTGCAGCTCAAGATTAAGGGTGGTCTTAATGGTAAGTCCCTCAGTGTGGATCATTTTCGAGGCCTCAGCCCGATTCATTCCCCTTTGCTCCACGAGGATGTCTTCAGCCTGGGTGATGACATGGTCGACAAAGTACATGGCCAAGGCGGTTTCGCCTGGCTGCGTGCGCGGCGTAACCAGGTTAATTGGGGCAGCAAGGGCCGCGTCCCTTTCAGCCTCGGTGATGCGGCCATGTCGCAAGAGTTGCGCCAGCACTATGCCTTGTCTGCGACGAGCAGGGGCCATATCTGCCGCCCGTGGGCGCCAGGCGTTTGGTGATGGCAAAATACCAACTAATAGGCTACTTTCCGCCAGAGTCAAATCACCGACATTTTTCCCGAAGTACTGCTGTGCGGCGGCTTGAAACCCATGCGCTGAGCCACCCAAGAAGATCTCGTTTAGGTAAATCTCTAGGATTTCCGTTTTAGAGTACTTTCGTTCCAGACGCAAGGCCACGTAAATTTCTTGTACTTTGCGCCTAATAGTCACACTTTGATCGCTCAGGATGTAGTTTCTTGCTACCTGCTGGGTAATAGTGCTCGCACCCTGAAAGTCCTGTCTGGTTAATGTAAGGTAGGCAGCCCGAATCAAATCGCGCGGCGAAACACCGAAATGGCTGTAAAATCTAATGTCTTCCATAACGATGACCCCATCCACAAGATGGGTAGGTATGGCGCTGAGAGGCACTGTAACGCGATTTTGTTCCGCATGTAGCTGCGCAATGGTCTCACCATTGGCATCTAGCACAAAAGAGGTCTCGCGGGGCGGCTGATCGAATGTAGGGTCCGGAATGTCGTACACAAAATAATAGACAACGCCAAGTCCCGTGGCAAAAACGGCAAACAGGACGACAATGATAATGTAAAGCGCACGGAGCAATGGGCTTCTAGTGGGCTTCTTGGTGCTCTTCGCTGCAGCCTTCTTCGCATTCATTTTCACCGCGCCTCCCTTCCAACTAAGTATAGCATGCTATTTATTCTATCACATGGGGTTAGGTTCCACTAACAATATCGCGCCCGTATGTGGGCCGCACAAATGGTGCGGGAAGCGCATATAATTGTAGAGCATGTTTTTCAACTCGCAAGGGGGGAGTTACGCTGAAGCGTCACCGGAGCATCAGAGTTCTTCGCATGGTGCTGGTCATAGGCGCAGTTTTTCTGGCTGTCTTCGTTCACTTCCTCGATGTGCGGCTTCTGACCGCCTTGACCGCCGTCGCCGAAATGCGAGCGAAGATAATAGCCACCCAGGCGGTCAGCGAAGCCATAACTGCCAAAATTGCCGAGGAATTGTCTTATGGCACTTTGATAACGGTCCATACTGATTATGGGGGCCGTCCTGCTTGGGCGGAGGTAAATACTATCGAAGTTAATCGCATAGTCCATTCTACAACCTTGCGAGTGGTGCAACTCCTAGAGCGCCTTAAAGGAACCTCTGTAGCTATCCCGCTCGGGCAAGCCTTTGGCAGCCCGGTGTTAGCCAATGTTGGTCCGAGAATCACTTTTACCCTGGTGCCGATAGGGGCGGTCAATGTGGAAATCACGGACGCTTTCGAAACAGCGGGAATTAACCAGACGCGACACAAGATATATTTGCAAGTCTATACCACCGTGCAGGTGATCATACCATTTGTCAGCCGGATAGTCCAAGTGCGGACGCAGATGCCTATTGCTGATGTCACGTACTTAGGCGAGGTCCCACAGGTGGTGTTTAATTTGCCCTTTCCCCTGGGCACAGGTCTGGGTCTCTCTCCGCCAGGAGAACGTCCCCCCTTGCCGAGCCCCCCCTAGTAAATACACTACCTTCTCTGCTAGACTATAGTTATGAAAATGGAAGACATTTTTTCCGCAAGCGGCAAGTTAGCCCGTTATCATCCCCAGTATGAGCCAAGGGATGGCCAATTGGTGATGGCGAAGGCCGTTGCAGATGCTCTGCAAAGCAAACATGTGTTAGTTGCCCAAGCAGGGACAGGTCTAGGAAAGACCTTCGCCTACCTTGTACCGGCAATTATGTTTGCCTTGCGCGAAAATAAGAGGGTGGTTATATCCACTCGCACGATTAGTTTGCAGGAGCAGGTTTTTAAGAAGGACATTCCTTTTTTGCAGCGTGCCCTAGCCCCAGAGTATGTTTTTGTGGCCGTCCTAGCTAAGGGGAGGGGCAACTTTCTTTGTCGGCGCAAGATGGACAGCCTGCGCAGCTATGACCGGGGGATTCTAACCGAAAAAGCACATGTAGATGAACTCCGAGAAATTCAGCGCATGGTGCTGACAAAGAGCCTCAAGGTTGGAGATCGCGAAGAAACAGGAACCCGCATTGCGACAGAGTTGTGGCCGTTGGTATCAGGGGACGGCGATGCATGCATTCGGCGCCAGTGCCCCTATGTAGATTCTTGCTACTACTACGTGGCTAGAAGAGCTCAGGCCAAGGCTAATGTAATAGTAGTCAATCATGCCCTCTTTTTTGCCGATACCGCTATTCGCAAGGAAGCAGATTTTACGGCCGAGAAAGCTGTATTGGAAGATTATGCAGCGGTCGTTTTTGATGAGGCGCACAACTTAGAAGATGTGGCCACCGATTTTTTCAGTTACCGCGTCAGTCAACCTCGCGTCCGTCTGGCTACCACCGCCGTGTTAGGCAGTTTTAGGCCACTCGGCGTGCTAAACTCGGTTGCCCATGGTGGGATTTTGGCTACTATTGAGAGCGCGGCCCAGCGTTTAATGAGTGAGGCAGGGCTCTTTTTCGCGGCATTGGGAGAACCGCGACGTCTAAATACAAAAGACCCAATCGAAAACACCATGAAAAAGCCCTTGCAGAATTTAGCCGAAACCATCGTCGAACTAAAGGGTGGCGACAATAGCGATGAACAAGATGCCCACATCGCTATGCTTGTAGAGAGGATGGGACGCATCGACCGAGACCTTGAGTTTATTTTATCGCAGCAAGAGGGCGACAAATTTGCCTACTGGGTAGAAGCCGGTTCCAGTGACCAAGCGCTCGTCGCTGCCCCCGTTTCTCTAGTTGAAGATCTGCGTGAACACCTCATTCGCCGCGTTGACACTGTGATTTTGACCAGTGCTACCCTGTCTTCGCGCCTAGTGAAGCGGTTAGGCGTCGAAACGTGCCAACTCTTAAATATCAATTCCCCTTTTGATTATGCTCGGCGCGCCTTGTTATACTTGCCTAAGAATGCCATGGAACCTTCGGAGTCACCACTATATGATGCCTATGCGGCCCAACAGATCGAAGAAATTGTAGCGGTAACTGAGGGGCGAGCCTTAGTCTTGTTCACCTCTTATCGTGCGATGCACAATGTATACGAGCGATTAAGTACCCTCAAAGAAAAAGGCTATGTCTTGCTCAAGCAAGGGGATGATTCCCATGGCGTGACCTTGCAGAAATTTAGGACGGGGCATATGACAGTTCTCTTGGCAGTCGCTAGCTATTGGGAGGGAATAGATGTGCCTGGGGCAGCTCTGTCGTGCGTTGTCGTGGTTAGGTTGCCCTTTAGCGTGCCCACCGAGCCGATTGTTCAAGCGCGATGTGAGGCCTTAGAGCGACTAGGCGGGAGCTCTTTTTATGACTATTCCTTACCCCAGGCGGTATTACGGTTGAAGCAGGGTTTCGGTCGCCTCATCCGCACAGTCGATGACAAAGGAGTGGTAGCCATCCTCGATGACCGGCTACAGAAAAAGTCATATGGTAAAGCGTTCCTTCGGGAATTGCCACCGGCGAGAGTAACCCACGATCTCGACGACGTGCGGCAACTACTCTCTTGATTCCACCGCTCTCTTGATTTCACCGCAAGAACTCCGACTCTGCCGCAACAAATCATAAGATAGCCAAACAATGGTGCCTATACAGCGTTCCCAGTGGTAATAGATTCTAAATATGCTAAAACAACACTCTAGTGGCATGTCGCTACGACCGATAATCATGATTTTTCGTAACGACGGTGTATTACACCGTCGTCCTTGGAGCAGGACTGAGAGTAATTAAGAATGACAAAAAAGTAGAACTTACTTACTGCAGTAGAATCTCCCTTAGATTAGTCATAAAAAAAACAGGAAAAGACCTGGGCAGGGCGAATATAGTACAAGCACACAACACAATATTCAGCTTACGAGGGGGACAGCATAGAATGGCTAGAAAATTGGTAGCTGCTTTGATGTTGACTTTTGTCTATTTCGGCAGTTTTCTATCGGTGCGTGCCTTTTCGCCGCAACCGGGGACAGTTGATGACCCGATAATTTCGGTCAGCTACTTTGTGCAAGGAATTGCCCCACTACAAAATAGGCTGAACGCTCTGGAAGCGCAGGCTACGGCAGCCACAGCCCTGTCGACCACAATACAGCAATTACAAGCACGCATTGCAGAGCTTGAAAGCAAGGTCGCACAACTGGAGAGGCAAAGCATCGCTCCTCCGGTTGTGCCAACTCCGACTCCTACTCCACCAATTGTGGTGCATGGGTTTATTACAGGTGCCGCTGTGGTGAATGTGCGGCAGGGAGCCGGCACAAACTTTGCCGTGTTGACCACGGTGACTAATAATACGAGAGTGGAGATTCTGGAGCGCGGACGGGATTGGCATCGAGTCAGGTTAGCTGATGGGCGAATTGGCTTTATCCATGCCACGTTGGTGCGTATTCCGTAACATCACATGAACCTGGTTAACACAGGTTCTTTTTAGTAATATATTTCGGTTATGAGATTATGAGCATGTAGATATGAGGTGTTTTCGTGTCTTTTCTGCAGAGACTTTTTAAAGAAGCGCGTCCCCACTGGAAATATTTATTAGTTACCGGCCTAGCCATCCTTGGCTTGACTGGTCTTGACCTTATGGCGCCGCAACTCATCCGGAGCCTGCTTTCCCACGTAGAGTCTGGCGACAAGCTGACCATGGAGGTCATAAGGCCCATCGCCCAGAGTCTGTTGCTTCTTTATGCCAGCAAGATAGGGTTTCGTTTTTTGGCAAGTTATATGTCTCACGTGGGTTCATGGCAATTGGTGGCGGATATGCGCACGAGGGTGTATGACCACTTGCAAAAATTGTCCATGGGTTTTTTTCAGGATAAGCAGACCGGGCAGTTAATGTCCATTACTATCAACGACGTGGCAACCTTTGAATCACTTATCGCCCACGCCATTCCCGAGCTGGGGGCCAACATCTTGGTGCTGGTGGGCGTTTCAGCTATTTTGTTTGACATGAACCCGACACTCGCCGCGCTCACCCTTGTGCCCGTCCCCTTTTTGTTCTTGGCGACCCGACTCTATGCACTGAAAGTCCGTCCTATCTTTTCCGTCGCGCAGAAGAAAATTGCCGATCTAAACGCGGTTTTGCAGGACAACCTTTCGGGTCTAAAAGAGATACAAATCTTTAATAAGCAGGCCTGGGAACGTCAACAAGTCGACCATCACTCCCAATCCCATGTCCAAGCAATCCTCAGGGCGCTCCGTTTCGGCGCTATTTTTCAGCCTACCATCGAATTTCTCACCTCGCTCGGAACCGTCATAGTCATCTTTTTTGGCGGCATCTTGGCAATGCGGGGCCAAATGGCTGGCAGCGATATAGTGGCATTTATGTTGTACTTAAATTTATTCTATCAACCCATTACAGCCATGAGTCGCCTCATGGAAGATATTCAGCGCGCGATTGCCGGCGGGGAAAGAGTCTTTAAAGTTTTGGATACGGTTCCCGGAATCGAAGATCGATTAGATGCGATCGCCATTCCTAAAGGAAAAGGTCACATTAGGTTCGAGAATGTTTCCTTTGGTTACAGTGACGACCAAAAAGTCTTGGAAGATATCTCTTTTGAGGTACGGCCAGGCCAGATGGTCGCTTTGGTCGGACCGACTGGGGTAGGTAAGACTTCAATAATCAGCCTGCTGGCCCGCTTCTATGATCCGCGTTCGGGGCGTATCTTGATTGATGGGCATGATTTGTGTTCGGTCACCCTGAAATCTTTGCGCGAGCAAATATCAGTGGTCTTGCAAGATGTCTTCTTGTTCGGAGGCACTATCGCTGAGAACATCGCTTATGGCAGCGAACATGCCTCTTTTGACGACATTGTGAATGCCGCCAAGTCAGCCTGCGCTCACGACTTCATTATGAACACAGAGATGGGTTACAATACCGCCATCGGTGAGCGTGGCGTGCGTCTCTCTGGCGAACAGAAGCAACGTATAGCCATTGCTCGCGCCGTGCTGCGCAACGCCCCAATCCTCATTCTTGACGAAGCCACGGCCTCGGTGGACGTGGAAACGGAGGCGCAGATTCAGGCCGCCATTAATGGCCTGGCTGGAAGTCGCACCGTCGTTGTCATTGCTCATCGCCTTTCTACCGTAAAAAGGGCTGACACTATCTTGGTACTTGAGGATGGTCGCATCGTCCAACAAGGAAATCACCAAACACTCATTGCGCAAGGAGGATTGTATGCTCGACTAAGTAATATGTAGTTTGGGTCCAGTCTCTGCGCATCAACCGCTTCCCAATAAAATCAAAGTGGGTTTTTGTTGACATGACAAAACGGCATGTGCTAGTATATAAATCGTCGCCTGAGACGCCGCGAAAATTGCGGAATGGGCGCGAAATACCAAAGATTGAGGCTTGCAGTGGACCCTCTCTCGTGGTACAATGAATATCCAAAGACCTTGAGCCTTGAAAACTGAACAATGCAGACGAGCAGTCAAGACACTTTAGGCGCGAGCTTGAGTAGTTGAGATTGCAGTGATGACGTTGGCATGCGCGAGCATGCTGACAAAACAAAAAAATGTAACTTCGAAGCGAGCCAATCGCTTTTCGGTAAGAATTTATCGGAGAGTTTGATCCTGGCTCAGGACGAACGCTGGCGGCATGCCTAATACATGCAAGTCG
>JAGXSS010000017.1 GCA_018334055.1 Peptococcaceae bacterium | reverse complement strand
TGCAACCAACTCCTTTAATCGCCGTTCTACATCATCGACCAAAACCTTCCTGCGATACTTAGGACACCAGACCACATGGTACTTGCAAGAGTACACAACGTTGTTGTTCGACTTGAATTTAGTGTTCATATATGCATTATGCTACATATTTCTATATTATACAATCAAAAGATTTAAACCTATTGAAAAACATCGAGTTCTCCAATAGGTTGTGCCTTATATTCCCATAGCTGAAGCAAGGGGCTTTACGGCACTTTCGGTAAATATACCGGTTCAAGGGGATAGGAACTTCTGCCAAATCTGCAGATGAGACATAACCTTCTTCTGCCTGTATGAAAGGACTCGTATAGATGTCAGTGGCCTCATCAATACTTTCAGCGAAAGGCGAGTTTTCTTGCCGGTATAGTCTGACCCGAGATGTCGAGCCATCGTCCGCAAGTAGATGGGCGTTTTCTCCTGCCTGAATTATGCGGGCAACTTTTCCGGAGGCATCTCGGAGCGCTGTGTGGGTCTTCGCATACATAACTTTTCTTTCGTCCCCCCACTGCCGGGGGATAACTAATGACGGTCGCTGGCCTGTCTCGGAGGGAGTCAAAGACACCAGATTCCAGAGCAGATGGGGGCCCAACAAGGCCGAAGTGCTGAAAAAAATGTGTACACTCTCATCCATTACAGTTCCCTTGGCACTACGTATTCCCGCCGGGATGAAAAGGCTCACGAACTGAGTGGGGATGCCGCCTCGCCTGGCAATGACCACTAGTCTGTTGCCTTCTATGTAATAGTCATCTATCGCTGCTCTCTCGCCACCTATCCCTACATGATGCCCCATTTGCAGGTACATCAAGGCCAAGTTCTGCCCGGGTTCGAGTAACTCCGAAAAGGTCAAGACTATTTCTTGACCCCCTACAGCAGTATGCGTGACTTTGGGGTTCCTCGGCCCTGTGCCGGAAAGGCCAACAATGCCAAAGCGGCCGGGGATTTCAATTTGTGCAATGACCAGAGCACCAGCCTCCTGCGGTGAGAAAACACGGTTACTCACCACAACAGCTGTTGCTGTGATGACAATAACGACAACTATAGCCCAAACCACTTTAACTTTTATCATATTCCCTCCTAATTGGGAACATCTAGCGGAGTTGCTGTGTACGGTGAAATCTGATATGTTGGGTATCCCTTATATGACTCTTTAACAAGATAACCTCCGAACAAGAAGGGGCGACCTCTGCTCATTTCAGCTAATGCGTGTGGCGTATCACAGTACACCACTAAAAGCTTCCCCGTGGTCATGTCCCGTACTAACCAGTGCTCTTTCCCCAGTTGTTTGACAATGGTTGCCGTCGCATCGTAGTCAAAGGGTTTCTTGGTGGCATTAAAAGACGCGTAAATTTTCTCGCCAGCTTCACAAAGAGGAACGTAATCTGCGGCCAACGATTCTAAGTCGTGTCCGGAAATGCCGACAATGCCAAAGCGGCCGGGGATTTCAATTTGTGTAATGACCAGAGCACCAGCTTCCTGTGGTGAGAAAACACGGTTACTCACCACGACTGCTGTTGCTGTGATGACAATAACAGCAACTATAGCCCAAACCACTTTAGCCTTCATCATATTTCCTCCTAATTGGGAACATCTAGCGGAGTTGCTGTGTACGGTGAAATTTGATATGTTGGGTATCCCTTATATGACTCTTTAACAAGATAACCTCCGAACAAGATGGGGCGACCTCTGCTCATTTCAGCTAATGCGTGTGGCGTATCACAGTACACCACTAAAAACTTCCCCTCGGTATGCAGTGTTGGGAGAGCCCCAGTCGCTGGTGACCGAGCTGATATAGAATGCGAGGGTAGGGAATGTGGAGTTGAGGAGGGTAGACATGTTGGCGCTTGCCCATGTGTTACTGGTAGTCCTGTACCACACTTTGACATCACCAAACACAGGGAACTGGGGCTGTTGATTGCGAAGGCCCCTTATCCTGATGACTAGATTGTTGTTGGGTGCTGGATCGGGTGGTCCGGGAAAGCTCCTGATAGTGATGTAGGCCGTATCCTCCCCATTTGCATATGTTGCAACGTGTCTATAGAAACGCTGGGGTGAATACCGTAGGATGCTTCTCCAGAACCTGAACCTCCGCTATGCCCCACAAGACTCGTGGTTTCCACCCGATCCCGATCATCCAAGTTTAATGCCACAGACTCTGCCGCAACAAATCATAAGATAGCCAAACAATGGTGCCTATAAAGCATTCCCAATGGTAATAGATTTTAAATATGCTAAAATAACACTCTAATGGCATGTCGCTACGACCGATAATCATGCTTTTCGTAGCGACGGTGTATTACACTGTCGTCCTTGGAGCAGGACTGAGAGTAATTAAGAATGAAAAAAAGTAGAACTTACTTACTGCAGTGGAATCATCTTTTGTTATCACCTTATATTCTATACATGTACTTTTTTTCCTTCTAGGCAATTAGTGTTATTTCAGGCCATAAGATACTCTGCCCTGATACCAGAGTGCGACACGACAAAGGGGACGGCAGACTGTGTTAAAATCCAACTTGCCGGCAACAACTTTGCTTAAAGTGGGTGGAGATGGTCATAATTGTGAGCGATTGCAGACTTAAACACAAAATAACCGCACCTATGCGGATCCATACCCATGTGTCTCCATTGTCATGGTATACTCAATGACATATTCTGCCAGACGGTAATCATACTGTGACGAGTGTAGGTTGAATTCACATTGCATGCATATCCCTCCGGTCAGGACAGCTTATGTATGTCAACGTGCAATTGGACGATGCACCTTCGATCCGGCGACCATTCGTGAAGGTTCAGACTGCAACGTTCGTGGGTGCATACTACGAAAGCATCAACGCCTGGCTTTCGGACCCTCCTGACCCTAGGGTCCATGTTATTAGATCTCCGGATCCGGCTGATGGTCCGTATCAGCTAGGCAGAAAGCCTTTGCAGCCACCTCTTCAAGGCGCTATCCCACTAACCGCCCCTACGACGGCTCAGAACCTGCGATTAACGTCACTGTGTATTATAGTTTTCTATTTCTTCGGCGTCATCTTATCTGGCGATAATCAAATCTTCGATAGGGGCACCGACCTGGCACACCGTTTCCTCCGCAAGTTGCGAATACCGTGTGCTATGTTTCGAGACGACACCCAGCCTCGCTTTTTCGCATCATGTCCGGGTAAGGGGATATTATAAGGTTGATTTTTAGTCCCCGCATTCGCTGGTGCTGCATGTTTCACGGACGGGTGGAGGGAGACGATCAAGCACGAAGAAGCCTTTAGCTTAAACGACTATGGGTTTTTTAGTTCATCTTAAACTGTAAAAGTTGGGGCACTTGAGGCTGTAGCACCCCATTGATGGTATAATAAAGCATCAACCGGGGGCGGGTGGTAGCAGTGATTCCGGATAATATAAGTCGGGAAGATGTGCTGAGAGCTCTGGAAAAATTGGCACGGAGCGGAGCGCCAAGGCGGAGGCAATCGACCAGGTACTTGCTTGCCCATGGGGACAGGGGCTACCCGCCCCGATATGTGTTGGCGGTGGCCAATACTTTTGCCAATGGGTGGGAACTGCACCCCACCGCTCTCGGCGGTGGGGGCGAGGCCAATGCCTATTTGAAAAAATTAGGCTTTACTATCGTCACTATGGAGCGCGGCCTGCAGATTAAGTACCACTAAACAAAAGGGACTGGTCTTTTTGTTTATGCGGCGGTGCGAGGAGGGGTCGATGTCGAAGGGGAGTATGTGTTAATCATTGGCGGGGCGGCCATGGACATTACCGGCATTCCCTATGGCCCTCTGCAGATGGAGGACTCAAATCCGGGCATGTTGCAAAAGTCCCTGGGCGGTGTGGGGCGAAATATAGGGGAGAATTTGGTTCGCCTTGGGGTAGGGGTAAAAGTGATTACGGCCCTCGGTGATGATGACGATGGCCGGGAAATAGCCGTGGCCGGCGAGAAGTTGGGCATGGATTTTTCGCATACTTTGGTGCTGCCGGACGAGAGTACGGCCTGCTACCTGGCGGTGCTGGATGAGGCGCGTGATATGCGGGTGGCGATAGCGAGTATGGATATTTTTAGGCGCTTAAGCGCTGATTTTTTGGCGAGCAAGGCCGAAGTTATCCGCCGCGCGGCGGTAATCGTGCTCGACGCCAATCTAGAGCCCGACACTTTGGCCTATATGGCCCAGGAGTTTGGTGATCGCCCTCTCTTTGTGGACATGGTTTCGGCCAACAAGTGCGTAAGGCTGCGCCCCCTCTTGGGATCTTTTCACACCGTCAAACCCAACAAGTTGGAGGCCGCGCAATTATCCGGCCTAAGTATTCATGAGCCAGGAGATTTGCCCAAGCTGACGGCTTGGTTTGTTGCTCGGGGAGTACAAAGGGTGTTTATCAGCCTAGGCAGTGAGGGTCTCTATTGTGGTAGCAGAGAGGGGTATCAGCATGTCGGCGCGCAAGTGGTACCCTTAATCAGTGCCACCGGAGCGGGGGATGCCTGTATGGCTGGCCTGGTCTATGGACATTTGCAGGGACTGAGTGTTGCCGATACCGCTAATTTTGCCCAGGCGATGGCGGCCTTGACCTTAGGGGTACCCACCGCCATTCATCCCCAGATGTCGGTAACGCTAGTGCGGGACTTTCTCAGCGGGACAAGACCGCTAATCGGGAGGGAATTATGATCGATAGTTTTAAGCAATTCATAGAAGTCAATGGTGAAGTGGCCGCGGCGCTTGCTCTAGGGCAACCGGTGGTGGCCCTAGAGAGCACCATCATCTCGCATGGCATGCCCTACCCCCAAAATGTAGAAACGGCACTCCGGGTAGAGCAAATCGTGCGCGAGCACGGCGCGGTGCCTGCGACCATAGCCATTATCAAAGGAAAAATCAAGGTAGGGCTTTCTGAGGCCGAAGTTTCGTATCTGGGACAGGCCGAGAACGTAATCAAGACCTCGCGCCGCGACCTGCCCCTTATCATAGCAAAAGGTCTCGATGGAGCGACCACGGTGGCTTCAACCATGATTATTGCCGATATGGCTGGCATACGGGTGTTTGTTACGGGGGGCATAGGCGGGGTGCACCGTGGTGCGCCGGAGACCTTTGATGTGTCGGCAGACCTCACGGAACTGGCCAGAACTGATGTGGCCGTCATCTGCGCCGGTTGTAAAAGCATCCTCGACATCGGTTTGACTTTAGAATACTTAGAGACGCATGGGGTGCCCGTCATCGGCTACCAGACTGATGATTTTCCTGCCTTTTATACCCGGGCGAGCGGGTTTGGGGTGGACTATCGGCTCGATACCCCCCGCGATGTGGCCAAGGCCATCCGGACTAAGTGGGATTTGGGCCTCAGGGGTGGCCTCGTGGTCGCTAACCCCATACTAAGAGAACATGAACTGCCCCTAGACTTGCTGGCGGGGATTGTTGAGGCGGCGGTGCAGGAGGCGCATAAACAAGGGATTCGCGGCAAGGAGATAACTCCCTTCCTGCTCGCGCAGGTCAAAGAAATGACCGGGGGCCGGAGCCTCGTGGCCAATATAGAACTCATTTACCACAATGCCCGGGTGGGAGCACATTTAGCCTCGGCCTTGGCATCTTTATAGGGGGTGCACGAATGCTAGAAGTAAGTCATCTCAGCAAGGTTTTTGTCAGTGGCAAGAACAAGGTTAAAGCCGTGGACGATGTCACCTTCGCCGTGAAACGCGGCGAAATCGTCGGCCTGCTGGGGCCGAATGGGGCCGGCAAGACGACCACCATTAAGTCGGTGCTGGGCATAACCCGCCCCAGCGCCGGCTCGATCAAGGTGGGCGGTTTTGACCCCTTTGCCGAGCCGAATAACGCGCTCTCCCTGGTGGCGGCGGTTCTCGAGGGCAGCCGCAATATCTACTGGCGCATGACCACTTGGGAGAATATTGTCTTCTTCGCGGGCATCCATGGTGTTTCCCACAAAATAGAAAAGGACTACTTTGATCACCTCATTGAAACCTTTAAGTTGGTTGATAAACGTAGCACCGAAGTGCGGCAGCTGTCGCAGGGCATGAAACAAAAGGTGGCCATCTGCTGTGCCTTGGTCAAGAAAACTCCCTTGGTTTTTCTTGATGAGCCCACCGTGGGGCTGGACATAGAAACATCATATGAGCTTCGCGGGATACTGAAGGAGCTGGCCGCCGCCGAGGCTAGGACTATGGTCGTCAGTAGTCACGACATGGCGGTCATTCAAGACATTTGCCAACGGGTCATAATTATGTCTGGCGGCAGAGTCATCGCTGACGATAAAATTGACGACCTGCTGGCAGTGTTTCGTAGCCGCAACTACAAACTCGCCATCGGCAATGTGCTCGATAACGAGGTTGTAGAGGGTATGCGGAAGAAATTTACCGATGTGGAAGTGCAGAATGGGGAGAGAAAGACCAACATCACCATCAACCTGCCTTCCTCTGGCGATTTATACGCTCTCATGGACTTTTTGCGCGAGCACAATATCGACATCGAAACTATAAATCAGCAGGACCCTGATTTAGAAAAAGCCTTCGTGGCCTTAGTGCGAAAGGAGCGCGAGAGATGCAACGGCAACTCATAGCTTTTCAAGCAGTGTTATTTCGCAATATCATTGAGTTAAAGCGTTATGCCTTTAACACTATTTCCATGCTAGTTTCACTCTATGCGATGTTCATGATTCTGTTCTTCGGGTTGCAGCGCTTAGGAGGCGTAGCCATTGCGGCTGGGGACACGCTCGAGGGCCTCTTGGTGGGTTATTTGCTGTGGACAATGGCGATTATGGCGTATAGCGAGCTGTCTTGGGACCTCAATGCGCAGGCGCAAGTAGGCACCCTGGAGCAATTGTACATTTCGCCCATAGGTTTCGGTCGTCTCAATGCCTACAGCCTGCTCTGCAACCTGGTGCTGCAATTCGGTTACGCGGCCGTCATCCTCGCCGTGCTCATGGTGAGCACGGGCAAATACCTGCATGTGGACTTGGTGAGCATCGTGCCCCTGTTCATCGTGACCCTGATGTCGGCCTATGGCGTAGGGTTTGCGGTGGGTGGTTTGGCACTTATCTACAAGCGCATCCAAGCCTTTTTCTCGATTTTTCAGTTCGTTTTTTTGGCGTTTCTTACCCTGCCATGGGCGCAATTCCCTTGGGCTAGGTTCCTGCCTCTTTCCATGGGTAATGCCCTCCTGCGCGAGGTCATGATTCATGGCCGGCGCATCTGGGAGCTAAACCCTACTCACCTCATGGTGCTTGTGGGGACGGGGGTTTTTTATCTTGCTCTGGGCATGATGGCCTTTGCGTGGAGCGAGCGCATTGCGCGTGACAAGGGCCTACTGGGACATTATTAAGACACGATATGGCAGGTTTTTGCGTTATACGCTATAGAAAGAAGGTCATTGGATGCAGCAACTCGTGGTCATCAGAGGGGCCGGCGACCTCGCCACCGGTGTTGCCCAGAGGCTTTGGCGCGCCGGATTCTTACTTGTTATGTTAGAGCAAGATGAGCCACGCATGGTGCGGCGGACGGTGTCCTTGGCGACCGCAGTCTACGCGGGCGAGATGCAGGTAGAAGATATTGTTGCTAAGCTCGTGACGGAGCCATTGCCGCGCGAACAAGGACCGGCGGTGGCATTGCTTGAGGGGTACTGGCGGCAGAACCTAGTGCCCATAGTTATTGACCCTAGCACCGCCACCATCGACCTTCTAAGGCCCTTTGCCGTGGTCGACGCCATCATGGCTAAAAAACCCACCAGAACCCATGTTTCGCAAGCGCCGATAGTGGTGGCCTTAGGTCCCGGCTTTGTGGCGGGGGTAGATGCCCATGCCATCATCGAAACTAACCGCGGCCATCACTTGGGGCGGGTTCTCCGGGAGGGCTCGGCCGCCCCGAACACCGGCATAGCGGGCTTGGTAGGTGGTTATGCCAGGGAACGGGTATTGCGGGCTCCGGCTCGGGGGGTTTGGTGGCCAGAGAAGCAAATCGGCGACCTAGTAGCTTTGGGCGAGACGGTGGGCATGGTCAAAGATGATGGCCAAGCCACGTTGGTTCTTGCGGAGATGGCCGGCAGGGTCCGGGGTCAGCTATACCCCCGACTAATGGTCACGGCCGGGCAAAAAATTGGCGATATCGACGCCCTAGCCACATATGAAGATTGTTTCACCATCTCAGACAAGGCGCGGTCCATAGCGGGTGGAGTACTCGAGGCCTTGCTGTGGCTCTCGCGAAGGAGGTTTTTGCCATGAGTAATCGTCGCATCCACCGCGAGCTCTTGCTCGCCCTAGAAGGGGGGCGCGATATGGTGCAGGTCAGTAGTTGCGGGGGGCAGACCTTGTTTTCCCTAAAGAGTGGGCAGGACCTAGCGTTAGAAATGGTAGAGACCACCTGGTCCGAGCAGCACGTTCACGCCCTGCAAGAGGCCACCACGAAGGCACTGTCAGGTGTCACCCCGGGCAGGGGCACCGGCGTTTGTACTTTTGTTTTGCCCGAAGTGAGTGCGGAGCTTTTCTTAGCGGTGCATCATACGCCCCCACTTACCATGGTCATCTGTGGCGGCGGCCATATTGCCCAGCCATTAGCTGTCATGGCTGGGATGCTGGACTTCAAGGTGGTGGTCATTGATGATCGCCCCTTTTTTGCCTCGAAGGACCTTTTTCCCACCGCCGACGAAATCATCTGCGCTCCCTTTGTTCCGGCTTTGCAATCTTTACCCATTACCCCGCATGTTTATGCGGTCATTGTAACCCGGGGGCATCGCTATGATGCCGATTGTCTGCGCCGGCTCCTCGGCACACCCGCCGCCTACCTAGGCATGATAGGCAGTCGCCGCCGCGTGATCGATATGAAAGAAATGCTCGCTGCCGAAGGCGTGCCAAAGGAGCAATTAGCAGCTTTGTATGCGCCTATCGGTCTCGCTATCGGCGCCGAAACACCGGCCGAAATCGCCACCAGCATTCTGGCTGAGGTGATCAAGGTGAAGAACCTCCCCTTGGCGCAGGGGGGGCATGGCCGGCGCGGTGCGGCGGGCGACTTGGCGGTGCTACGCGCCATAGTACATGCCGAGCCGGGCACGCCCCTCGCCCTGACCACCATTGTCAACACCTGGGGGTCTGCCCCGCGCCAAGCCGGAGCGCAAATGTTGGTATATGCCGATGGACGAACGGTGGGCACTATAGGGGGAGGTTGTGCCGAAAGCGAAGTGCGGAACATAGCGCTTCAGGCCATGCAGAGCGTAAAGACCCTGTTCCACACGGTGGACATGACCGGCTCCGCCCACGAAGATGAGGGCATGGCCTGTGGGGGCAAGATGCTGGTGCACATCGCCCCGGTGTAGGCATGAACAACTACATTGCGGACAGACTGGGCATTGCGCAAGGCGACATAGTGGCATTGATGGGTGCTGGTGGCAAGACGACCTTGATGTTGCGATTGGGATGTGAACTAAGCCTTCGTTCCAAAGTCCTCATCACCACCACCACCAAGATATATAGGCCCAAGCCCGGTCAGGCCGGACCGGTGGTCTTGGCGGGTAGTATAGACGAAGCTATTTGGCAACTAGGAGTACAATGGATGAGCTCGCCTTGTGTGGTGCTCGGCCAAAGGGAAATCGCTGGGGGAAAGTTGCTTGGCATACCCGAGTTTTGGTTCTCTGCGCTTAGGGCAGCCTTCCCCGCATGCACCATCTTAGTTGAAGCCGATGGGGCCATGGGTCGCTGGCTCAAGGGGCACCACGTCCACGAGCCCGTAATCCCTAGGGAAACCACCTTGGTGGTGGTGGTTATGGGGCTTGGTGTTATAGGCAAGCCCTTAGACAGCCAGTATGTGCATCGCCCTGAGGTGGTGGCCGGCTCCACTGGGCTCAGTATGGGAGAGACCATCGCCCCCGCACACGCCGCGGCGTCTCTTGCTGGCCAGTTTGCCCTAGCAGTCAGCCAAGCACCTTTATCTCGCCAAGCGCTGTGGCTTAACATGGTCGGCGACAGAAACGATGCAGCTCTCCTCGCCAGCGGGCGCTTGGTGGCGCGGCATCTCAACCGTCTGTTGCCCGCAAGGCAGGTCTTGATCGGCAAGGCCTCGGCTCTCGCTCAAGTGCCCGAGTCTTGGCCGCCCTCTAGGCCGGTAGCCGGGGTGGTGCTTGCGGCTGGGTTATCCACTCGCCTCGGCGGCGATAAAATGTTCCTGCCCTGGCGGGGGAAGGCCTTGCTCAGGCATGCGGTGGAAAACTTACTGATGAGTCAGGTGGCAGGGGTGGCGGTGGTGCTTGGGCACAGAGCCAACGAGGCCAGACTGCTACTTGGGGGTTTGCCAATAGAAATAGTCGAAAATCCGGCCTACCATGGCGGCATTGGGTCCTCGGTTCAGGCTGCGGCAGCATTTCTCGTCGGTAGAAAAGATTTGCCCCAGGGAGTTTTGTTCGCCCTAGGAGACCAACCTCGCTTATCACCGTCCACTATCGACACCTTAGTGCAGCGGTTTTTAACTCAGCGGTCCCAGATTATCTATCCCACCTATGAGGGGAAGCGCGGCAACCCGGTCATTTTTCCGGTCGAACTCTTGGGAGATTTTTTGTCGCTAGGGGCAGATCAAGGTGGGCGTGAAATCATGGAGCGCTACCGTGAAAGGCTCTGCGGGGTGGAAGTCGGCGACGATGCCGTCCTAAACGATATCGATACCCCGGCAGATTACGAGCAACTTCTGAAGATAGATTAACTAGGCTGGGGGGAACAAAGTGAAGAAGATAAGCGTGTACGATGCAGTCGGGTCGATTCTTTGCCACGACATTACCAGGATTGTGCCCGGCGAGTTTAAGGGAGCAGCTTTTAAAAAAGGCCATGTCGTGACCGCGAGCGACATCCCCCTGCTCCTAGAACTGGGCAAGGAGCATCTTTATGTGTGGGAGGATCTGCCCGGCCAATTGCACGAAAACCAGGCAGCGCTACGCATAGCCACTGCCTGTGCCGGGGCCAATATTTCGCTAAGCGCCCCCTCCGAGGGCAAGATTAACCTCGTCGCCGAGCGACGCGCGTTAGTCAAGGTTGCGGAGGAGGTTTTGCTCGGCATCAACTCTGTGCCCGAGGTTATCGTGGCTACGCGCCACAACAACCAGGTGGTAGAGGCTGGGGCGGTGGTGGCGGGAACGCGGGTCATTCCCTTGGTCATTCCGGAAGCTCGTGTAGTCGAGGTGGAGAAAATCTGTGCCGAGCGGGGGCCGGTGGTATGGGCTAAGCCCCTCCTGCCAAAGACCATGGCTTTGGTCACCACCGGCAACGAAATCTACTACGGGCGCATTGCCGATAAGTTCGGCCCGGTCATAGCCGCCAAGGCTGCGGCCTTCGACTGTTTTTTGTTGCCCCAGGTGCTGGCACCGGACGATGCCGAGGTTATTTCCCAAGAAATAATTTTGCTGGCGCAGAGCGGGGCCGAAATCATCGCCGTGAGTGGGGGGATGTCGGTTGACCCCGACGATGTTACACCGCGTGGCATAGCTCTCGCCGGCGGCATCTTGGTATCTTACGGGGCTCCTGTTCTGCCCGGCTCCATGTTTATGCTGGCCTACCTAGGTGAAATACCCATCATCGGCTTGCCGGGTTGTGTGATGTACTGTCAAACCACTATTCTTGATCTCATCTTGCCACGGCTCTTGGCGGGCGAGCGACTCACCCAGCGCGACCTAGCCGCGCTCGGCCACGGAGGGCTTTGTTTAGGCTGTGCGGTGTGTCACTACCCCGTATGCCCCTTTGGCAAGTAGGGGCCTACTCTTGGTCAAAGGCCACAATGCGACAGATGGAAGACTCGCCGCCGACAAAGCGCCAGGGGAAGCAGCCGATAATCAGCCGTTTGTTCAATATGGACCGCAACTCTCCGCCCACATTTTCGGCATGGATGATGTCTAGGGGGAAAAGGTCGATGTGCATGAGCTGGTAGTCGCTCTGGGGGAAGGTCTCGTCTAGCGTCTTGCCGTATTTTTTTTGCAAGTAGGCATCGGCTTCCTTGGCCTCACGGGGACACCAGTCGCGAATTTTGGTGTTCATGGGGTGGTCGGCACTGCCGCAGTCCACGCCAATCCACTTGAGCTTCATTTTTTTGCACCAGTCCGAGAACTCGCGCGTTGGGCCGGGATGCTTGACCATGTAGCGCACTTCGTCCGCCCCGGGCTGATCCCACGAATACTTGATGTAGCCGGTGTGGATGAGCAAGATGTCGCCCTCTTTTACTTCGACGCGGTCGGTGATGTCCTTCGAGGTGTAAATCCCGTAGTCCTCGGCAATGTCGCTTAGGTCTACCACTACACCGGGGCCGATGAGGTCGGGCAGGGGGATGGAGGCAATGTCGCGCCCGCTCGTGCAAAAGTGTAACGACCCGTCTAAGTGGGTGCCCACATGGTTGCTGGTCGTGATGAGTTGGCCATTGGCGCCGTTAGGGCAAAGTCTCTTAAAGAATTTGATTTGTAGCGGCTCGTAGGTGGGCCAGGCCGGGGTCAGGTGACTCAAGGGCTGGGTGAGGTCATACATTTTAACTTGGTTCCAATTGTTTAGCATGTTTTAGCTCCCTTCAGCTTGCGGCTTTAGGATTATTGTGGCATTCCCAGTCAAAACACGCAAGAGGAAGTGCCGAGAGAAATCTCCGCCGGCAATCTAGAGGGAGAAGGCTTCGGCCTGCCGCCGTCGAAATAATTAATAATTAATAGATTTTGCATTGGAGGCATTATGCTATGCGCAAAGTGACCGTGGCTGGGGTACAAATCGCGCCGGTGCCCAATGACGTCGAGGCCAACCTAATTAAGGTCGTGCAGTGGATGGAGAGAGCGGTGGCCAAGACGCAAGCCGAGCTCCTGGTATTCCCCGAATCGGTGACCACGGGTTTTATGCCGGCCATGCGGGTAGAGGAGTTGTGGCACTTAGTCGATGTGATCCCAGGTCGGCTGACCGATCCTATTTGTGACGCCGCTAAGCGTCTGGGGGTCTATGTGGTCTTTCCGACCTATGAGCGGGGTGAAAGTCCCGGCGTGGTCTACAATTCTGCCGCGCTTATTGGCCCATGTGGCACTGTTCTTGGGGTTTACCGCAAGACGCACCCCTTCCCCGGGGAAAATGTGGAGCTGGGCGGGTGGACTACCGCCGGTAACGAGGCTAAAGTCTACGCAACATCTTTTGGTAAAGTGGGCATGATCATCTGCTACGATGGAGATTTTCCCGAGTTGTCGCGGGTACTGGCCATGCAAGGTGCCGAAATAATTGTGCGGCCCTCGGCCTTCTTGCGCAGTTTTGACATTTGGAATTTAACGACCTCTGCTCGCGCCTATGACAACCATGTCTATGTCATCGCGGTGAACGCAGTGGGCACAGATGCGGGTAAGGTGAATTACTTCGGCAATAGCATGATCGTCAGCCCCATCGCCGAGCGCTTGGCCCAGGCGAGGACCCAGGAAGAGTTGCTATTTGCCGAACTAGACCCGGACCCCTTGCGTTATGCGAGCTATGGCATTGATTCCCCCATGCTTTTTAACCATATGGAAGACCGTAACATTGCGAGCTATGCAGGCATTTTAAAAGCCGCTCCCAGCCCATTTGCTTCGGTACGAAGGGGGTAGGTGCCGTGTTCAATAAGTTTGATTATGTGGTGCCGACCTCGTGGGCTGATGCCTGTTCTTTTATGGCCTCGCACCCCACCGCCATGATCTATGCCGGCGGCACCGACATCTTGGTGCGCTGCCGCGAAGGCCGACTTCTGCCTAGCCACCTAGTCGACATCAAGGGGCTTCCGGGAGCGACGGCCATAGCTCAGGCCGAGGACGGCAGCATTGTCATTGGGGCGGCGACTCCCCTTAATGCTATCGAACGCTTCCTCAAAGGCAAGGCCGGATACGAGGCCTTGGTACAGGCTGCCCATGTAGTGGGCAGCTGGCAAATTAGAAACAGAGCCAGCGTGGGGGGCAATATCTGCAATGCCTCGCCGGCGGCTGATACCGCACCTGCCTTGCTGGTGCTAGAGGCTACTCTCCGCCTGGTCGGACCTAGTGACGAGCGCATCCTGCCCGTAGGGGAATTTTTCTTGGCGCCCGGCAAGACAGCCCTTCTTCCGGGTGAAATTCTGCGGAGCATAGTGCTGCCCGCCCCGGCAGAACCAACCGTGAGCATCTACCTAAAGGCCGCGCGCACTAAGGCCGTGGACCTGGCGCAGGTGGGGGTGGCATTGCTGATGCTACCGGACAAAAACGTGCGGGTGGCTCTGGGTGCGGTCGCACCGGTGCCCTTGCTCGCTTGGTCCGGCCGGCAGTCTGCACCGCCGGCTAATTGGACAACAGAAGAAACTGAACGCCTGGTGAGTGTAGTCGAGCAAATGGTAGCCCCAATAACAGATTTACGCGCCACGGCCGACTACCGCCGCCACATGGTTGGGGTGCTTCTCAGGCGAGCTGTGGGGCAGGCCACGTTGCTGCATCAGGAACGGGGAGAGGGGAGGTAGGCGGCATGCAGAGGAAAATTGCCTTTACGGTGAACCAGCAACAAGTCGAGATTGTGGTTGACACTTTCGAGCGTCTGATAGATGTTCTGCGCGAGCGCCTTGACCTCACCGGTACCAAGGAGGGTTGTGGGGGTGGCGAGTGCGGGGCGTGCACGGTGCTACTTGATGGCGAGAGCATTAACTCTTGCTTGGTCTTGGCCGTCGAGGTAGATGGGAAGGCCGTCCGCACCGTCGAAGGGCTCTCTAATTACCTTGAACTAGATAAATTGCAGCAGGCCTTTGTCAATGAGGGTGCTATTCAGTGCGGGTTTTGCACCCCGGGCATGCTCATGTCGGCACGAGCTTTGCTAGACAAGAATAATGAGCCCACGGTGGCTGAAATAAGAGAGGCCATCAGTGGCAATTTGTGTCGCTGTACGGGTTACGAGCGAATTGTGGTAGCCGTCAGCAAGGCCGCCCGACCGGCATCGGCCAAGGCGTAGGGGAGGGGATGTTATGGAAAATACTGTTGTCGGCAAAAGTTACCCCCGCCTAGATGGTCCGGTCAAGGCCTTAGGGGCGGCCAAGTATGTCGCGGACCTCAAGATGCCCAATATGCTGCATGTCAAAGTCTTGCGCAGCCCCCACCCCCATGCGCGCATTGTCAGGATTGACAGCAGTAAGGCGGCAGCATTGCCCGGGGTACGGGCGGTGCTCTCGGGGCAGGATTGTCAGGCCATGCTCGGCCTATATCTCATTGACCGCCCGATTTTCGCCATAGACAAGGTGCGCTTTGTGGGCGAGCCGGTCGCCGCTGTGGCGGCCACTAACCTGCGCCTAGCCGCCCAAGCTTTGGCGCTGATTGCCGTAGAGTACGAGCTTTTGCCACCGGTGCTCGATTTGGCCACGGCCCTAGCCAAAGATGCCCCCCTCGTGCATGAGAAGCTGCACGAGTACGCGCACATTCACAATGTCTTTTTCCCGGTTCCCCATACCAACATTTCTAATCACTCCAAGATTAGAAAAGGCGATGTAAACTTGGGCTTTAGTCAGAGCGATTATATCTATGAAGCCACCTACCGAGTGCCTCAGATGCAGCATGTGCCCATCGAAGCGCATGGAGCGGTGGCCCAGATGGATATGACGGGCAAGGTAACTATCTGGTCGGGGTGTCAATCGCCTAACGCGGTGCGCAAGTTGGCGGCCGTGGCCTTTAACCTCCCCGAAGGGCGCATTCGCGTCATCACCCCGCAAGTAGGCGGTGGCTTTGGGGGCAAGGCCGGCATCGGCATCGAGGGCATGGTCATGGCTTTGGCCATGCGAGTGGCGCCATACCCCGTCAGGTTGATTCTCGAGCGCGAAGAGGTTTTTTGCGGTACGGCCGTGCGGCAGGGTCTACAGGCGACTATTAAGACCGGCTACACCAAGGAGGGGCGTCTACTAGCGCAAGAGGCGGACCTAATCTGGGACGGCGGGGCCTATACCGAGTACGGGGTAAACATTGTCCGCGCTGCCGCCTACTCCTCAGCCGGTCCTTATGACATCGCCCACCTGAAGACCGATTCGTACTGTGTCTACACGAATACTCCGGTGGGAGGGCCCTTCCGTGGCTTTGGCATGGGGGAGTTGCACTGGGCCTTAGAGCAACAAATTGATGTCATCGCCGCCAAGTTAGGCATGGACCCGGTGGCCATACGCCTGCAGAACGCCGCCCGCGATGGCAGTACCAATGCCACCGGAGAGGTACTGGTCGGGGTGGGCTTAGATAAGTGTATCAACGAGGCCGCGCGACTGATTGGCATGGACTCGATTAGCGAGAAGAAACTCCACCACGGGAAGGGCTTGGCCTGCATGGTCAAGGGCCCATCTACCCCGGGCACGGCCGCATCTTCCGCATTTATAAAAGTCAATGAAGACGGCAGCATTAATGTGACCATCAGCTCTGCCGAAATCGGTCAGGGCATGCAGACGGTGATGGCGCAGATTGCCGCCGAGGAACTCGGTCTGCCCATGGAAATGGTGCATATTAACACGCCAGACACCGACTATAGCCCCTATGAGTGGCAGACCGTGGCTAGCCGCATCACTTATTCCACCGGTAACGCCGTGCAGCGGGCCGCCCGCGAGGCTAGGGGCAAGCTGCTCGCCATGGCGTCCGAAAAACTAGAGAGCCCGCCGGAGAGTTTAACGATTGTGCGCGGCGTTATTGCCAGGCGCGATGGTATCGGTCCCACTACCAGCATCAAGGAACTGGCGCTAGGCTTGTCGCTCCCCACGGGAGCAGGCCGCGGCGGCCCGGTAATGGGCACGGGCTACTTTATCCCCGATGGCATTCACGGCATGGACCCAGAAACAGGCCAGACACCTAAGGTGACCTCGCACTGGACCTTTGGGGCGCAGGCGGCGGAAGTGGCAGTTGATGTCGAAACCGGTAAGGTAAATGTGCTGCGCGTGTCGGCTGTCTATGACACCGGCTTTGTCTTAAACCCCCTCCTAGCCTTAGGGCAGGTCGAGGGCGGCATTATGCAGGGTTTGAGTGTGGCGCTCTATGAAGAGTTGCAGCTAAGCCAGGGGCAGGTCAAAAACCCGAGCTTTGTGGACTACAAAATAGCCACGGCGGCAGAGTTGCCGGAAATGCTCGTCGGTTTTGTCGAGACCCCGCTCGATGACGGCCCTTATGGGGCCAGGGGTTTTGGCGAGCACACCATGGTGCCGACGGCTCCGGCCATTGCCAATGCCATCTTTAACGCTGTGGGAGTGCGCATCGTCGATCTGCCGATCACGCCGGAGAAAGTCCTCGCCGCTTTAAGGGCGAAACCCAAGTAGCAAGAAGGGGGGGAAGGGTAGCCGGGAAAGGTCGTCGTATCGTTCGTTCTGCCATCGGAAGAGAAAGGGTGAACTTGAAGATGAAAGTGGTTGACAATGCACCGGCCATTCGGGAGGGAGACTCCGTCCCTCTGGCCAAGCAAATGCTCTTTGGTTTGCAGCACCTCTTCACCATGTTTGGCGCCACCGTCTTGGTGCCAATACTAACTGGACTCGACATTTCCGTGGCCCTCTTTACAGCTGGGTTAGGGACGCTTTTCTTCCACTGGGTGACTAAGCGCCGGGTCCCAGTCTTTCTGGGTTCGTCATTTGCTTTCATTGGAGCGTTGCAGTTGGTCATCAAGGAACATGGCCTTGGCGCTGCGCAAGGGGGCATCATCGCCGCCGGGTTGGTCTACCTCTTAGTGGCGGCGCTGGTCTATTTCGCCGGCGCAGGTATTTTACGTCGCCTCTTTCCGCCCATTGTCATCGGTCCGGTCATTTCGATTATCGGCCTTAGCCTCGCTCCCGTGGCCATCAAGATGGCTAGTGGGAATTGGGGGTTGGCAATCTTCACCTTACTAGTGGTAGTCGCTGTTTCTATCTACGTTAGAGGCTTTTTTAAGATGCTCCCCGTACTTATCGCGCTAGGCTTTGGCTATATAGCGGCGTTAATCTTCGGCCTGGTGGACTTTACCGCCATAGCGGACGCCGCCTGGGTGGCAGTGCCGGCGTTCACTTGGCCTGAGTTCAACCTGACTGCCATTACTATCATGGCCCCGATAGCCATTGCCACGGCGGTGGAACATTTCGGCGACATCATGGCGGTGGGCACCACTGTCGAGGAGGATTTTGTCAAAGATCCGGGACTGCACCGCACCTTTATTGGCGATGGCATTGCCACGGTCATTGCGGGCGTCTTCGGCGGTCCAGCCAATACTACCTACTCCGAAAACACCGGCGTCCTCGCCCTGACGCGGGTCTGGCACCCGGTCATTATGCGCTGGGCAGCAGTGTTCGCCATCATGATTGCTTTTGTGCAAAAGATTGGGGCTTTCATCTCCACGATTCCGACAGCGGTCATCGGCGGCATAGCCATTATCCTCTTTGGTATGATTGCGGCCGTAGGCGTGCGCACCGTGGTGGAAAACCAAGTCGACATGACCAAGTCGCGCAACCTCATAGTAAGTAGCGTCATCTTTGTCCTCGGGATTGGCGGAGCAGCGCTTAACTTAGGCGGAGGTATTAGGTTCGAGGGCATAGGTCTCGCCGCCATCGTGGGCATCATCCTCAACCAGGTGCTGCCACAGGAATAGTAGCTACTGATTCCTGCGGCAGAAGACTATAGTTTCAGCCGGTAAGGGGCAGGTACCTGTCCCCTACCGGCTGTTAATATCTGTTCGGCAGGTGGTCACTATCCTGTTATAATGCTCTTAGAAACGAGGTGAGGGCGATGGAGTTGATTTGGCAAGGGTTGGTACAGGCAGTGCAGATGGTGTTTGCGGGCGATCGCGAGTTGTACCAAGTGGCCTGGCTCACGGTACGGGTGACGGGAACGGCGACGCTCCTAAGCATTATATTTGGCGTGCCGCTGGGTGCATTGCTGGGCCTGTCCAGCTTTCCGGGTCGGCGGGGGGTGCAAAGCCTATTAAACTCCACCTTGGGCCTGCCGCCGGTGGTGGTCGGGCTATGGGTCAGTCTGCTCTTGTGGCGTAGTGGGCCGCTGGGTTTCCTCCGGCTCATGTACACTCCCACTGCTCTTATTGTTGCCCAGGTCTTGATTGCCATGCCCAGGGTCGCCGCTCTCACTATGGCGGGGGTGATGCAAGTTGATCAGGGTTTGTCCGCTCAACTTCGGGGGCTAGGTGCAAATCGCTGGCAGACCGTCTGGCTGGTTATTCGCGAGTCGCAGCTGAGCATCATGGCGGCCTGTTTGGCGGGGTTTGGGGCGGTGGTGGCCGAGGTAGGGGCGGCTATGGCCGTTGGGGGGAACATTCGCGGTCAGACCCGCATTTTGAGCACGGCTATTGTGTTGGAGGTAAACCGCGGCAACTTTGCCTTGGCGCTGGCTCTTAGTTTTGTACTCATGACTTTTACTTATGTTGTGGCGATGGTGTTAACCATGATGCAACAGAGGAGGCATCCGCATGCTTAGTGCGCATGACCTAGTTATGGTGCGTAATGAGCGCACCATACTGAACATCAAGCATGTCGAGCTGCATGAAGGACAGTTTGTGGCGATAATCGGGCGCAATGGCGCAGGCAAGACCTCGCTAATTAAAGCATTGGGGCTGCTTAGTGATTTTAAGTGCTCAGCATATACCCTCTGTGGCCTAAGAAGGGATGTCCACGGTGAGCGTTTGGCAATTATGCGTCAATTTGCTCATGTCTTTCAGCGCCCGGCCTTTTTACGGGGCGATGCGGTCTATAATGTGGCCCTCCCGCTGTTGTTGCGCGGTGTTAACCGTAGCCGAGCCGAGCAGGTGGCTCTCAAGTGGCTGACTTTAGTTCAGGCAGAACATCTCGCTAAGCGCGCTCCCCACACCCTCAGCGGTGGTGAAGGAGCCCGTCTAAGTCTCGCGCGGGCATTGGTGACCGAGCCGAAGATGCTTTTTTTTGATGAACCTTTCTCGGGCCTTGATGTGGAATCGCTAGCCTATATCCTGCGGCACCTAAAGAGTTGGCTGGCGGAGAGCAACACCACCGGGGTTCTCGTGACCCACTCTTACAATGAGGTCGCTCACCTCGCCGACCGTTTGGTGGTCATGGGGGAGGGGACTATCAGTGCGGATGGAACGCCAAGACAGGTGCTCACCAACCCAACAACGAGCTTTTTGCGCGACTTCGTCAGTATAGGGGCGCATTGCCCGGGGTTTGACTAAAACTTATTCGAGTTGTGCCACGAGGAAACTATAGATATCGGCAGCTTCGGCGATGAGTTTGGAGGTCGGCTTACCAGCACCATGGCCGGCCTTCATTATTGTCTTGTCGATATAGTACCGCCTGGTTCTGCAAGCCGTCATTCTTTTGCCAGTAATACTTGCCCGCTACTTTCTCGGGGACACCATACTTGGGGTAGTCCCAGAGTTGCAGGTTCATTGCTATCTTCGAGATAGCGATAGGGATCTTCTACCATTGTGCCGTGAAAGTTTTCGGTGATGGTGTCCTTCTTTGGCATGAGGCACCACCTAAGAATTGCTAAGGTAAGTCGCTCGCTTTTGGTTGGCGGTTTTCCTTTTAGCTAGCTATTTTGTTTCGTTTATAGAAGTAGTATAATGAACAGGATTATGTGCGTTAACAGCGGGTGGGGGATTGTGTGTGGAACAGTGGCGTAAAAATCTCTACATGTTGTGGGCGGGCACCTTTGTGGCGGGCATGAGTTTCTCTATTGTCACCCCTTTTATGCCCACCATTCTTAGGGAAGTGGGCGTGGGGCAGAACCTCAAGTTGTGGACAGGCATTGCCATTTCGGCTAGTTTCCTCATGAGCACATTTATGGCCCCGGTATGGGGGGCCTTAGCCGATAAACATGGGCGCAAGGTGATGATCATCCGGGCGGGTCTTGGTATGGCGGTTATCTACGCCTTTATGGCTTACGCTACCTCGCTCTGGCAAATTGTGGTGCTCCGGCTGCTTAATGGTTTAGTCAGCGGCTTCATCCCGGCCTCCACCGCTTTGGTCGCCTGCAACACACCCGATGACAAACTCGGCCCTTCCTTAGGGTTCTTGCAGACGGGGGGAGCGCTCGGGGCGATTATGGGGCCTTTGATTGGCGGACTCACCAGCGAGCTAATGGGCATCAAGTACACCTTGCTGTGGTCCGCACTGATGCTGCTCGTGGCCACGGGGTTGGTGATCTGGGGAGTGCGGGAGAGCGTTATTGGTGGAGCTAAGGCCCAGACCGATTTAAAGCGCGATCTAAGGACGGCCTTTTCGCACCGCTTCTTGTTAAGCATGTTTGTCGTGGTTCTGTTATTTCAAGCGTCGGCCTCATTTATTCAGCCGGTACTGCCCCTTTTTGTGCAGGAGGTTCAGGGAGAGAGCGATGGTGCCCTGGCCACGGGTCTTATCTTCTCCTTGGTGGGCATTGCCACGGTCATCGCCGCTCCCCGCTGGGGCAGACTCGGCGAAACGAAGGGTTTTCGTGTCGTCTTGTTGGCCGGTTTAATTGGCGGCGGCATAATGGCCTTTCTCCACATGCTAGCGGACAATCTATGGTCTTTAGGTATCATGCGTTTTATTTACGGCCTATTCTTGGCGGCCCTCATGCCTAGCTGCCACTCCCTCATTGCCAAAGCGGTGACGCCCGATTTTCGTGGGCGGGCCTTCGGTTTTAGTTCTAGCTTCGCGCAGTTCGGCTTTTTTCTCGGCCCCATGGCCGGAGGTCTGATTGGTGAGACTTTTTCTATTCAGGGAGTATTCGCTTTTACAGGAACTTTGCTCTTCGTCACCGCGTTATGGGTACGGAGTCTCTCCTTCGATGCTTCGGGGCAAGCCCGGTCGGCGAAGACGGAGGAGTTCTCCCTAGATGCAGCGAAGCCTATTCATTAGGTGGTGAGGTCAATGGGCAAGGCCGTCATTGTAATCCACGATTATGGCTCAAGCGGCTCGGGAGGCGGCATCAAGCCGGCAGTCAGGCGGCAACTCCCGGGTAGAGCCTGGTTGCGGCTTGGTGCGCGATTTTGTCGGCGGAGAAGAGTGGTCAACAAAAAAAGAGAGTATATCGGCATCTGCCGTGAACTAGAAAAATTTGAGCGGAGTATCGCCAATAACGCAGGCGTTACCATCGTACTGCTTAAAAAGTAAGGGGAATGTACATGAAGACAGTCTATGCTCCCGGTTGCGCCCTCATGCTTTACCATCCTGCCCTGGCCGAGAAAGTGCAGAAGTATTTATCGCGTGCGGGTCTAAGTGAGCCCATGCACAAGTTGTGTTGTCGCTACGAACCTGGCTTTGCCGAAAGCGTGCGGCTGATTAATACCTGTTCCGGTTGCGACCGTCGCTTTAGGGATCTCTATGCTGGGGTCAGTACGATTTCTTTGTGGGAAATAATCGCCGCGGACGAGCATTTCCCTTGGCCCCGGTACGAAGGATTGACGGTGTCAATTCAGGATGCCTGCCCAACTCGGTCCGAGGAGAGGGTGCATGTCGCCGTGCGTAAGCTCCTCATGCGGATGAACATTGCGGTGCAAGAGGCCGCCGCCAGCGGAACAGGGGCGAAGTGCTGCGGAGATTGTTATGTCAAAACTCTCGGTGCGGCGGAGGCCAAGCATCGCATGCGCGAGCGGGCGCAGGAAATGCCCACGGAGCATGTGGTGGTATACTGTGTCAGTTGCATTAAATCCATGCATGTAGGTGGACGGACGCCACTCTACCTGCCCGCGCTACTCTTTGGGGAAACGACCGAGGTGGGAGTGAGCGAACCAGAGGAATGGCATAGGGAGCTTGATCGGTACATCAGTCAGCAGGGCAGTCCTGCGCAGCCATGATTTTCCTCCTGGTGTCCGTGTTTGTGGTGGTGGTGGGTAGCCTGTGGTGGCATGCAATGCAGTTAAAGGTCGAGAGATTTGTTGTGCCTATGGCGAATTTGCCACCCGAATTCGCAGGTTTTACCATTGCCCATCTTTCGGACTTACATGGTCAAAAAATAGACCCAGATGGCCTGGTTGCGCGGTCTATCCGGGCGGCCAACGTAGATGCTATTGCCATCACGGGGGACTTTGTCACTCATCGGGTCGATGAATTAGCTGCCTTCCTGCCATTTTTGCAGCGCATGACCACGCTCGCCCCGGTAATAGCGGTGAGCGGCAACCACGACCACGACGTCGGCTGGGAGCAGGTGGCATCTAGACTGCGTAGCGTGGGCGTCACAGTCCTAAATGACGAACACCTCGCCTTGCGGCGCGGTGCGGCTCAGCTCTTCATCGTGGGTGTGCGTGACCCCTTTAGTGGCCGTGGCGACTTAGCCCGGGCGATGTCAAAAGATACTGGGGCGACAATGGTATTGTTGGCCCATTCTCCCGCGTATTTTGAGTCCTATGCCGGGAGTGGGCGCTTTGCGCATGAGCAATCGCTGCTTGCGAGGGTAGGGCTCACTTTGTGCGGCCACACTCATGGCGGACAAATAAAAATGCCGTTAGTGGGTGCGGTCACTAACGGCTCTAATCGCCTCTTCCCACGGGACTATGTGGAAGGTCTATCGCGCCGAGGGAAGAACTATTTATACATTTCTAGGGGCTTGGGTTGGGTCATTGTGCCGGTGCGTTTTTTGTCTCGCCCCGAAGTGGCGATCATCACATTGCAAACTACCTCCGCCTAACAATTTGCACCCAGGTCTGACCATAGATTAGCTCAATTTCTCTCCCGTCATCGAAAAAGAACCTCGTTCGTGCCGCGGCACTGGCCTTCTGCCAGGTGCCGCGAAAATGTTGCCCGAGTGCGTAAAAATCAAGGGGCCCCTCTCCGATGAGGTTAGGGGTCGGGCGATTAAAAAGGTCGGTACCATGAGGGACATGCTGGATGATGATATTGCGGGCCATAATAATTGTGCCTGAGGCGTCGCGGTGGATCACATCGTTGATATAGCGCCGATAAGCCCCCTTCTCGGGAACGAAGGTGTAAGCAATGCGATGGTTAGCGGCATATTCAATCAAGACTTGGGCGGCGGGTTCGCCCTTGGCGGACAGGTAGGCTGGCCTCAGGGTGACTTCGGTAGATTGCTCCGCTTGGCCGAGGGTCGCCAGATTGACAAAGAGATTATGGGGGGCACGACGAGTGGCATCGCGGGTGAAACTCGCGCTACTGCTGCGTAGCGCATTAGTGCCCTCTACATTCCAGTCGCGAAGCAGGTCGAGCACATCGACGCCACCGCTCGAGTAGATGTAGTGACTGCCGTTTTCGAGGGCGAGCATGGCGCTGTGCGAGCGCGCCGAGCGTATGGGCCCGACCTTGTGAGGCAGGCTGGAAAACAAGGCCAAGTAGCGCGTAATGCGCCCTTCTACCTCGTATTCGTACACCATGCTCGCTGCTGCCAACCCGTGTTGCGGTCTGGCCTGAGCGATGTTGTCCAGCACCACCGCATAGACGGGGCGGCGCTCGGCCTGCGGAGTAATGAGCGCTAGATCTGCTGCTAGGCTGGTCTTGGCAGCTTTTAAGACCCTCTCTTGTTCCTGTCGTTGGTTCCTTAAATTGCGTTGTTCGGCTTCGCGTCGCTCATGCAAACTGGTCAGCCTAGTCCGCTCAGCAGCGAGAGTGCTCAGGTTTAGGCGCGTGGCCGCCTGCTCCTGGCGGACAACAGCAATCAGCTCGGCGTCGCGAGTCAAAATGCGCCGCAGATAGGCTAGGCTAATTATGAGGTCGCCAAATGATTCGGCGTTAAGCAAGCCTTCGAGGTAGGAGGACATGCCTCTCATGTAAACGCTCCGCACCCTGGCCCCCAAAGACCGCGAAAGAATGTGTAGGCGGGCCTCGGATTGCCCTAGGTCGCGGGTGGCTGCCTGTAGCTTGGTCTCTGTGGCCTGCAAATCTTTCTCTATCGTGTCTAGACGCGCTAAGCGATCGGCAATGGAGTTCTGGAGCGCACTTAGCACCTTTTCTAATTCTTTTACTTCCCGCTCCCTCTGCTCGACCCTCGTTCGCGGATCCACAGGATTACCTTGCGCCCGGTTAGGGCCAACCAGCAGCAAAATGGTGATAGCGATTAAGGCTATGGCCACGATAAAGCGGCGCATTAGGCTGTCCTCCTCACTTCGCGCAGGTACTTGCGCACCGATAGGAGGCTGCCGATGATACCGAGGAAGAAACCTAGTAGCAGCAAAAAGGCGAAGATCGGCCAAAGGGCGGCGACCTCGGTCACCGGCCGAAACAAGAAGGGCAAAACTCCATTTTGGAGATTAGATGTCAGGCGGAAGTACACTGCGCCAAGGGACAGTGTCGCTATGAGAGACCCAAGGAGGCCCATAGTTGCGCCTTCGAGAATAAAGGGCAGGCGAATATACCAATTGCTCGCGCCTAGGTACTTCATAACACCGATTTCCTCTTGGCGCGCCATGACCGACAAACGGATGATGGTCACAATGAGGAGCATGGCGCCGAGGCCTAAGAATAGGCTTATGGCCAAAAACATGGAGTTTAACCAGCGCGTCATGTTGAGCAGTTGGGCCACCAAGTCTTCGCCATAATCCACGGCTTCGACCCCCCGTACTTTGCGGAGGGCGTCGGCCATGGCGGGAACTAATGTAGCATCTAGCGTGCGTACCCGAAACATATTCGGCAGGGGGTTATTCTCTCCGGCGAGCACTAAGAATAGATCCTTCTCGCCGAGAGTCTGCCCAAAGTCCAGCAAGCCCTGTTCGCGGGACACAAAAGTATACTCTGCCACCCCGGATAGTCCCTTGATGGCCGATAAGACAGAGTTTGTATCCGCTCTGTCCTCCAAAAACACGGCAATTTCGACATTACCCGCGATGTTTTGCATCACTTGCCCCACATTGACCGAGAGCAGGAGAAAGACACCGAAAATGGCTATCGAGACCGCAATCATGCTGGCGGTCACCATGGCTAACCAAAAATTACGCCGCAAAGAGACAGCTCCTTGGCGCAAACAGTATTTAAATGAGTTAAGATTCATACCCGTAAACCCCCCGTTTTTCGTCGCGAACAATGCGCCCTTTTTCTAGGGCGATCACGCGCTTGCGCAGGCGATCCACCACATCGGACGCATGCGTGGCGATGATCACCGTGGTCCCAGTGCGGTTAATCTGGGTAAAAAGCTCCATCAACTGCCAGGCATTCTCGGGGTCGACATTGCCGGTGGGTTCATCGGCGAGAATAATCGTCGGTTTACGAACTATCGCCCGGGCAATCCCCACCCTTTGTTGCTCCCCGCCGGATAACTCACCGGGGAAGGCCTTAGCCCTATCAAGCAGCCCGACTTCCGCCAGTGCTATAGGCACCTCCAAGCGTATTTCTTGGGGTGAGCGACCAACGACCTCGAGCGCAAAGGCGACATTTTCAAAGACGGTCTTCTGCTTGAGTAGGCGGAAGTCTTGGAAAACCATGCCGATGCGACGACGGTGTTTTAGTAACTCGCGCGGCCTCATTTTGGCAGAATCGCGTCCCAGAAACAAAATATTCCCTGAACTAGGCAAGTATTCGCGAAAGAGCAGTCGGAGCATGGTGCTCTTGCCCGCCCCACTAGAGCCGACTAAGAAAACAAACTCGCCTCGTTGTATCTGTAAAGAGACATTGTTCAGGGCGGGCACCTTGCTGCCGGGATATTGTTTCGTGACCTCGACAAATTCAATCACTGTGCTGTCCTCCCTAGATGTCGGTTTCAATGGAATTCGACTTTTTGTGAAGAAACCCTGCTACCCAGACCCTGTCTGAGGTGTTCCTTGATTTGGGCGGCTCAAGAAGTAGCGAACTGTCACCGAGGAGAGGACAACAAGAGCGCCGAGTAAAGCCCATCTTCCCGGGGCTTCGCCAAGCCACAAGAAGACCCAGACGGGGTTGAGCAAAGGCTCCAGTACCGGCACTAAGATGGCGTCAAGGGCGCTGACGTGTTTGATGGCCAGCGAGTATAAAATGTAGGGAATGCCAAGTTGGACGACGCCTAGTATCAGGAGGGGGGACCAATCGGCGCTCTGCGGCAGGTTGACAACAAGAAAGGGTAGGCCGATAATGGCAGTAAAGACGTTCCCAAGAAAGACAGACTCTAGCGGGGAACCGTCCTTTTGCATCCGCATAAGTATCGTGAAACAGGCAAAACTTATGCCACTCAGAATGGCAAGTAAATTGCCGAGCAAACCAGACGGGCCAATTTGTTCCATAAAAAACAGAGCGATGCCGCCGATAGTGATGCTGACTATGAGCCAGTCATAGCGAGTTGTTCGTTCTTTAAGGAAGTAATGGGCGAGAAAAGCCACATAGATGGGGGCTGTGTATTGCAGCATGATGGCATTAGTTGCGGTGGTGAGGCGGTTAGCAGCGACAAACAAGATGACCACCAGGGAATAAGAAATTGCCGTGGCCACCTGAAGCCTTGACCAGGCGAGGCTGGGACGACGAATAAACAACAAGATGATTAAGGCAGCGATGGCGCTACGCGTGCCGGCAATAGCGAGGGGGTTTAAATCGATTGATTTGATGAGCAAGCCCCCTAGACTCCACATGATGGCGGTAGCAATAAGCATGCCGGTCGCCTGAGTATGCGTGATGCTTCTTGATGTGCCGGATGCTTTCATTAGCCCAACTCCCCGTTCTTGCTACAATATCTCGCTAATTGTATCACATGAACAATCGCCTTGATTTCCTATTTGTTGTTTTGCAGAAACAAGGAGCGAGTACTACAAGTCGAAGTGCCTTTTGTCGTGATAAATGCGCAAAGTGACGGCAGCTAACGGGGTTTTGTCCACAAAACCGGACACCGCAAAAAGTGCCAATCGCGCCGCCTGGGCAAATGGAGGAAGAATTCCTGTTTGCGCTTTGCAGGGGGATGTTCTAAAATAAAGGCGTATGCTGTGAGTATTAAGCACAAAGGGGTGGTAAGTGGAAGGATCAAAAGTCAGTAGCACTGCTAGACGGCAATAGAGATTAGAATAGTCGGGGAGGGGTCAGAATGGTAGAATTCACAATTGGCACTATCGCCCGCATGGAGCGGCTCATTACCGAAGAAGACATCCAAAACTTTGCTAGGTTGAGCGGGGACTACAGCCCTATCCACATGGATGAGGAGTACGCCAAGAATACCCGCTTCAAAGGACGCATCGCCCACGGCATGATCACCGCTGGTTTTATCTCGGCAGTCTTGGGCACGCAACTCCCGGGAGACGGTACCATTTATCTCAGCCAGACACTTAAGTTTTTGGCGCCGGTGCGCATTGGTGAGACTGTGGTGGTTGAAGTCGAGGTGGTCGAAATGGATACGGCTAAGAATCGGGCGCGCCTCAAGACAACCGGCCGCACAGAGCAGGCTGGCGTTGTGGTCGAAGGTGAAGCCTTGGTGATGTACCCAAGACGCTAAGTTTTTGTCGATCTCTAGTGATAAAAATAACAATATAAGCGAGATTTAGAACTATCATTATAAGAAATGATGCATGGAGTGATTAAGGCATGGATTTTGCGCTCAGCAAGAAACACGAGATGTTTAGGACGCTGTTTCAAGAATTCGCGGCCCAAGAGATAGCGCCAGTTGCCGCCGAGCTTGATGAGAGCGGGGAGTTCCCGTGGTTGGCGGTTAGAAAGATGGCCTCCCTTGGCTTCTTGGGTCTGCCTTTTCCGAAAGACCTCGGCGGAGCCGGGGCAGATACTCTCGCCTACATCTTGGCGGTGGAGGAGTTTTCACGGGCCTGTGCGGCTACGGGGGTGGTTTTGTCAGCGCATGTTTCTCTGGGGGCTCATCCCATCTATCAGTTTGGAACCAAGGAGCAGCAGGCTCGTTTCTTGGGCCCACTCGCTAAAGGCGAAAAACTAGGCGCTTTTGCGCTTACCGAGCCTAATGCCGGCACGGATGCAGCTTCGCAGCAGACGACCGCAGTGCTAAGTGGTGGCGAGTATGTGTTAAACGGCACCAAGATTTTTATCACCAACGGCGAAGTCGCAGATACCTACATCGTCTTTGCGATGACGGACCGCAGCAAGGGGCTTAAGGGCATCAGCGCCTTTGTAGTCGAGAAAGGTACGCCGGGCTTTACCTTTGGGCCGCAGGAAAACAAGCTGGGCATTCGTGCCTCGAGCACCACCGAGCTTATTTTCGAAGACTGCCGCATTCCGTCCGGCAATATGCTGGGTAAAGAGGGCGATGGCTTCAAGATCGCCATGCAGACCTTAGACGGCGGGAGAATTGGCATTGCGGCGCAAGCCCTTGGTATTGCCCAAGCGGCACTTGACGAGAGCGTGCGCTATGCCAAGGAGCGCCAACAATTTAGTAAACCCATTGGGACCTTTCAGGCCATTCAGTGGATGATCGCCGACATGGGGACTGATATTGAAGCCGCTCGCCTCTTGGTCTATCGCGCGGCTTGGCTGAAGGACATGCGCCGTCCATTTAGCAAGGAGGCTGCCATGGCCAAGCTGTACGCCTCCGAAACGGCCATGAAGCATACCGTTAAGGCCATCCAGGTTCATGGTGGTTACGGCTACATGAAGGACTACAAAGTAGAACGGTTGATGCGTGACGCCAAGATCACCGAAATATATGAAGGGACTTCTGAAGTGCAGCGCATGGTTATTTCAGCAAGTCTCCTGAAGTAGGCGGAGGACACGAGCATGAAAATTGTTGTCTGCATTAAGCAAGTGCCGAACACCACCGAGGTCAAGTTTGACCAGAAGACGGGGACGCTCATTCGCGAGGGTCTGCCGACCATTATCAACCCCGAAGATAAGAATGCCTTAGAAGAAGCACTTGCCATTGCCGGCCCTGTGGGTGGTCAGGTTACAGTCCTCACCATGGGCCCTGCCCAGGCGGATTATGCCTTGCGCGAAACTCTGGCCATGGGGGCGCATGAAGCCATTCTTTTGTCGGACCGTGCCTTTGCGGGTGCTGACACTTGGGCTACATCCTACGCTTTGGCCAAGGCTGTCGAGAAGCTAGGCGAGTTTTCATTGATTTTTTGTGGGCGCCAAGCGATAGATGGTGACACTGCGCAAGTCGGACCGGAGTTGGCGGAGCATCTGGATATCCCACATATCACTTACGTGAGGCGAATTGTCGCTCTTGATGAAAAAACCGTTGTGGTCGAGCGAGCCTTGGAAGATGGTTACGAGATTGTGGAAAGCACCATGCCTGCCTTGCTGACCACCTTGAAGGAGCTTAACGTACCGCGATACCCTTCGGCCGGCGGCGTTATTACGGCTTTTGACGAGAAAAAGGTAATGGTATGGACGGCGGAAAGCGTGGGTGCAGACCCTGCAAAAATAGGGCTCAAAGGGTCTCCTACTCAAGTAAAACGCACCTTCACCCCTCCCGTAAAAGGGACGGGCAAGATGTTGACAGGCACACACAAAGAAATGGTGCAGCAGTTGATTCAGGAACTGCGCACTAAACACGTGTTGTAGGAGGCGGGACATGGCTATTATCGTAGACAAGAATTGTTGCGTGGGGTGTACCCTCTGTGTGCCCGCCTGTCCTTTTGCCGCTATTGATATGGTAAACGGGCTGGCAGTTATAAATGACCAGTGTACAATCTGCGGCGCATGTATCGAAGTGTGCCCTGTCACCGCGATTTCTCGCGACGACGAGGGAACGGAATGCGAAGTATGCACCCCAGAGTCCTATAGTGGGGTCTGGGTTTTTGCCGAGCAGCGTCAGGGACAGATGCTGAACATTGCCTATGAACTCCTAGGCGAGGGCAAGAAGTTGGCCGGTGCCCTCAATGTACCGCTGTCGGCCGTGCTTATCGGCTCAAATGTCGCCCCGATGGCCAAGGACCTCTACGCCTATGGTGCCGACACAGTCTACTTAGTAGAAGATAAAGAGTTGGAGCTCTACCGTACCGAGACTTACACGGCGGCATTTGTTGGCTTAGTTAAAAAGTATATGCCGGAGATAATTCTCATGGGCGCTACGCATATTGGGCGGGACCTTGCCCCTCGCGTGGCTGGGCGCCTAGTCACCGGGCTTACGGCCGACTGCACCGAGCTAGGCATAGACCTCGAAGAGCGCATTTTGCTCCAAACTCGCCCCGCTTTTGGCGGCAATATAATGGCCACCATCTTGTGCCCGGTGCATCGCCCGCAAATAGCTACCGTGCGCTCCGGCGTCATGAAAAAGGCCGCTCCCGATTACGACAAAACCGGCAGCCTCGTGCGTGAAGCGTACCGTAGCCGGGAGGTCAAGGTGCGCACTAAGGTCAGGGAAATAGTCAAGGAAATGGGCAAGGTAGTTAATCTTGAAGATGCCAAAGTGGTGGTCTGCGGCGGCCGTGGCATCGGCAGTGCAGCCGGCTTTGCTCTCTTAGAGAAACTCGCGCAAAAACTAGGCGGAGTAGTGGGCGGCTCGCGCGGCGCAGTCGATGCCGGGTGGCTACCTTCCGGTCATCAAGTTGGCCAGACAGGCAAGACCGTGCACCCCAAGCTATATATAGCCTGCGGCATCTCGGGAGCCATTCAACATGTGGCCGGTATGCAGGGCTCCAAGATGATTGTGGCCATCAACAAAAACCCCGCTGCGCCGATATTCAAAGTGGCGGACTACGGCATTGTCGGCGATGTCCACCAAGTATTGCCCCTGTTGATTGCCGCGCTAGACGAGCAGGGGGCCCCACCAATATCATTAAAGCAGGCCGACGATTAGGTAGATGCCGAGGACCAGCCCCCTACAAGCCGTAGGCGTCAAATAATGCCCACCTCGTTAGCCCTCCCCGCATGAGCTGCTGTACAGAGCGTTCCTGCAGGGAGGGTTTATTATGTCATTGGTTATGCCAAAGGCAGAGCGAAGGAGGATGCAGAGCAAGCCCCTCCCACTAAGTCGAATTTCGGGGTAGAAACTTCAGAGGGGTGGCATTGTGGCGAAAATGTTTCCCGACATCCCGCTAGCAAGCATAGAGAATCTCGGCGAGCGCTTGTTCTACACAGCTATCCACTTCATCCCCATGGTCCACTCCGACTGGCAGATGCCATTCCTAAACCCTTTCCTTTTGTTTTTGCCGGAGCCAGTGACGGTGCTGGGCGATAGCCTCAATGAGTTTCTGGCAAAAGTGGCCCATCTCGACCGCATTGCGGGTTGTAACAATTCCAAGCTCGCTAACCAGTTGTGCCTGTGGTTGCATGAGTGCAATGGGCACGCCTTGAAGCTGAGCAGCCGCAACCAAGTCGACCCCTTCGTTTGTGGCGCCAATAGTCTTGGCATGCTTAAAGGCCTCATTGACAAAATGCATAGCATCACCTAGCAGGAGCAACGTATCCACGCACCGCCGTCCTCCGGCAATGTACACAGCGTCATACATGATGGATCCAGCGGTTTGGTAATTTTTCTTCACCTCTAGTTGTTGGCCGTCGATACTTGTGATCATCCCTAGAGTTTTGCTGATAATCTCGGCTTCAACTCCCGCGCGCATTAAACTTTCCGTTACCTGCGTTATTTCAGCGAAGTTAAAGCCGTTTTCTGCCAGAACGGCTACCTTCCTTGTTCGGGCGCTTCTAAGGGTATTCTCCTGGCTTAAAGCCGGCGACTTTTTTGTAACACCTGTTGTGCCTGGGTTAGCCGGAGGCGTTGCGCCGATGCCAATGGCAATCTTAGTCGCCAACTGACCGTCGACGTAGTTAAACATATCAACGACACGCTGCCTGATTTGCTTGTCCATTACATTGCCGACTTCAAAGTGGAATGCTTCAACGATATGTTGTTTCTCTGCGATGGACATGCTGTTCCAGAAGATGGTTGCCTGACTGTAAAAGTCTTTGAAGCTATCACTTCTTTGCCGAATCTTGTGGCCGTCCACCTTTTCGGTATAGTGCATATACCCATTCTCAGCATCATGGGGTGCATTCCCCTGCAGGGAATTGGGGAAATAGCTGACTCTGCCGTGGTCAACCGTCATGCGGTGGTAGCCGTCACGCTGGTTATTGTGGACAGGAACTACCGGACGATTAATGGGAATTTCGTGGAAGTTCGGGCCGCCCAAACGTATGAGTTGTGTGTCTAGGTAGGAGAAGAGCCGCCCTTGCAGCAGGGGATCATTAGAGAAGTCGATACCCGGTACTACGTTCCCGGCCTGGAAAGCCACTTGTTCGGTTTCAGCAAAGAAATTATCCACATTACGGTTTAATGTCATCTTGCCGATCAGTTTAACCGGCACATCTTCTTCCGGCCAGAATTTTGTGGCATCAAGAATATCGAAGTCAAACTTGAACTCGTCCTCTTCTTCGAGAAATTGTACTCCCAGTTCGTACTCAGGATACTCGCCCCTGTCAATCGTATCCCACAAGTCACGGCGATTGTAATCGGGGCTTTTTCCAGCCAGCATCTGGGCCTCGTCCCAGACTAGAGAATGCACCCCAAGCAGCGGCTTCCAGTGGAGTTTTACAAAGCGTGCTTTTCCTCGGGCATTAACAAAACGGAACGTATTTACGCCAAAGCCCTCCATCATCCGAAAACTCCGTGGGATGGCTCGGTCAGACATCAACCACATAATCATGTTGGCGGTCTCAGGAGTGTTGACCACAAAATCCCAAAAAGTATCATGGGCAGAGCTTGCCTGAGGTATCTCATTGTGTGGCTCCGGCTTTATTGCGTGGACCACATCCGGAAACTTAATGGCGTCCTGAATAAAAAAGACAGGAATGTTATTAGCGACGAGATCGTAGTTGCCTTCTTCTGTATAAAACTTAGTGGCGAAACCGCGCACGTCGCGCACTGTGTCGGCTGAGCCCCGTGAACCGACGACGGTTGAAAAACGCACGAACACAGGTGTCTTTTTGGACGGGTCTTGCAGGAATTTGGCTTTTGTATACTCAGTCATCGGCTCATACACCTGAAAGTAGCCGTGAGCGCCAAAGCCACGGGCATGGACAACGCGTTCGGGGATTCGCTCATGGTCAAAATGCATCATTTTCTCTCTGAAATGAAAGTCCTCCATCAAGGTGGGACCGCGGGAGCCGGCTTTTAACGAACTGCCAGAGTTTGAGAGGGGTACCGCTTGGTTGGTCGTCAGCGTTTTGCCGTCGTGGTCCATGCGAAACGCTGCTAACTGTTCATTTTTGCTAGGTGCCGTTACCTTCGTCCGCTTTTCTTTGCCCAATGAATTTTCTCCTCTTCTTCCTTATCGTTACACTAACAGTGTGCCTGACAAGGGACGCAATATACTATAAAGATGGAATGGGAACGTCAAGGAGGTGCTTTAAGCTTCTCGGTGAAGGTTGTGGTTCAATTTCTCAGTCGGCCAGGCCACTAGACAAAGTAAATGAAATGTATTGACACGTCAGATAATTCATAGTATAATTATTATAGCAAATATGAGAGGTGAATCATGTGTCACAAATGCCGTCGAAAGGTGACCTTACTAGGCAGAAGCTGTTAGATACGGCTGAGGAGCTATTTGGCGCGCAGGGATACCATGGTACTTCGGTAGTGGGTATTACCACGCGGGCCATGGTGGCGCAGGGCACTTTCTACATCTATTTTGCCAGCAAGTTAGAGATCTATCGTGCCTTGGTGCGCAAACTGACCCATGAAGTGCGTTTTTCCATTAGACAGAGGGTTATTGGCTTGGAGAATCGTCTGGACGTAGAAAGGGAAGGGTTTAGGGCGTATTTCGATTATGTTTATAACAACCGCAATTTGTACCGCATTATACGCGAGGCTGATTTTGTCGATAACGAGCTGTATATCAATCACTACCGGACCATCGCTACCGGTTACATCGAGGGGCTGGAGCAGGCTATGGCGAAGGGGCAGGTGCGTGCCATAGACCCAGCTACCGTGGCCTATTGCTTGATGGGCATCGGGGAGTTCATGGGTCTTCGGTGGATATTATGGGAACGTCGGGCTATTAAAGAAGAAGATATCAATGCTCTGATGGATTTTATTTACTATGGAATTGCCCCTGCTATGACCAGAGAATTGGCAAGGCCCTAGGTAATCTTAGGGCGTGTCATGTTGGTTGTTGGGAAAAAACCAAGGAGGAGGGCAGGAGGGTCGAGGGGTGACAGGGTAGGAGCGCGGACAGTGTTCGGAAGTAATCTCAAGGGAGGGGAAAAGGTTGAGAAAAAAATGGTTCGGAGTAGTGGCTGTGGTTCTCGCGCTAATGGTGGCATTGGCAGGATGTGCGCCGCGGGCGGTAGTGACGCCTCCCCAGCCACCCATTAGAATCGGGGCACTCGCGTCCCTAAGTGGTGCACTGCAAGATTATGGGCAGCAGATGAGGCGCGGCTTTGAGCTAGGTCTCAAGTATGCCACGGACGGCACCATGGAGGTAGCCGGACGTAAAATCGAGGTGATTTGGGAAGACACCACCACCGTCCCGGATGTGGCCAGGGAAAGAGCAAAGAAACTTCTCGAACAAGACAAGGTGGACCTTTTGGTCGGACCGACATCCTCGGCTGATGCCCTGGCCATACTGCCGCTAGCCGAAGAGTTTAAGCGCGTCATCGTGGTCGAGCCAGCCGCGGCAGATGTCATTACGGGCTTTTTTTGGAATCGGTATGTGTTTCGCACCGGGCGTAATACCGCGCAGGATGCCGCCGCGGTGGCAGACATCGTGGCCGCGCCGGGAGTGCGCATAGCCACATTTGCCCCTGATACGGCCTTTGGCCGGGCGTCGATGGCGCCGTTCGTACCACAAGCCATGGCGAGGGGAGCGGCTGTCGTGCATCAAGAGTTTGCACCTGCTACAGCCACCGATTTTACGGCTTTCATCCTGCGCATCAAGGCTGCGAAACCGAACTTCCTCTTTGTAGCCTGGGCGGGGGCGAATAACCCATGGCGGCAACTCATGGAGCTTGACGTGCAAGGGGCCGGTATTAAGATTGTGACCGGTGCACCGGAAATCGCAGCCCTTCGCCTCATGAACGACATGGTGGGTATGCGAGGATTTACGGTCTACTACCACACTGTTCCGCCGACTAATCCTATGAACGATTGGCTCATTGCGGAACACAGAAAGCACCACAACAACCAACCACCGGATATCTTTGTCTCTGGGGGGATGGCCGCGGCTTCGGCGATAGTCACTGCACTTAGGAAGACTAATGGGGTAACTGATTCCGAGCTATTGATAAGTACCATGCGGGGCATGGAATTTCAGACTCCCACCGGGTTGCGTTACTTTAGAAGCGAGGACCACCAAGCCATGCAGCCCTTGTTTGAGATCGTCCTGAACCGCGTTGAAGGGGTCGATCATCCCGTTCCGACCCTAGTGCGTGTCATCGAAGCCGGGCGCATCGCACCCCCGGTCACAGTGCCGGTAGGGGCTAAGAGGTAGTTTTATTCACGGCAGGGAGGGAGTAACGTGTCTAACCCCATCATCTGGACAAAAGATCTGACAGTCAGTTTCGGTGCCCATCGTGTTGTAGACAATGTGAGTATTGCCATCGACCAGGGGGTTTTCACGACCATTATCGGCCCTAACGGCGCCGGTAAGACCTCCCTCTTTAATCTCATCAGTGGGCTAATCAAGCCGACTAGCGGACGGATCTTTATGAGGGGGACAGATATTACGCATCTGTCCCCTATTGAACGTGTCAAGATGGGCATGGGGCGGTCATTCCAGCTGACTAATCTCTTCCCTGCCTTGACGGTGTTTGAGAATGTTCGCCTTGCCATTCAGGCTCGTTCCGATCTAGGCCTTGATATGTGGAGGCCATTTCACAGGTTTAGGGCCATTAATGATGAAGTAGAGAGTCTGTTGGGCGATGTGCGACTTACCGAAAAGAGGTCTTTTCTGGCCGCCCACTTGACGCACAGTGAGCAGCGCAAGCTTGAGCTGGCCATGGTCTTGTCCCTTAAGCCGGCTGTCCTCCTGCTTGATGAGCCGACGGCGGGGATGGCGCTCGAGGACGTGCCGGCAATGCTAGAATTGCTAACGGCCATCAAAAATGATAAGCAAAAAACCACGGTGCTCATTGAACACAAGATGGATTTGGTGGCCAGCCTTTCGGATGTAGTGATTGTTCTGGCCAGTGGTGCGGTCTTGACCAAGGGCAATCCCTCGGAGGTAGCAGACAATGCCCTCGTGCGCGCGGCATACTTGGGAGGAGGTAAATATGGTGAAGCCAGTGCTTAAACTCGAGAACCTTTCCTCCTTCATCGGGGCCTTTCATATTGTGCAAGGCGTTTCTTTGGATGTTTTCCCGGGGGAAGCCGTCGTCATCCTGGGGCGTAACGGCGCCGGTAAGACTACCACTCTGCGTACTATTATGGGACTATTGCGGGTGGCCGGTGGCGTCATTGAATTGGCGGGGGAGACCATCCTAGGCCTGCCGGCACACCAGGTGGCGCGCCGTGGTGTTGGCTACGTGCCGGAAGATTGCATTGTCTTTAACTTCCTCACCGTCAAAGAAAATCTACAGATTGCCATGCGCAAGGCTGATAAAGAAACTTATGCGCGGCAGTCCTACGCTCTGGATTTGTTCCCAGATTTGAAAAAGGCCTATTCTCGCTATGCAGCGACCCTTAGCGGAGGTCAAAGGCAGATGTTGGCAATCGCCAGAGTCTTGCAGAATGACAACAAGATTATTTTGATCGATGAGCCTAGCAAGGGTCTCGCCCCCATCATAGTAGAGCGGGTCGGCGAAGCCCTCATCACCATGAAAAACAGTTGTACGCTAATTCTTGTGGAACAAAACTTCCCCCTAGCCTGTGCGGTCGGGGATCGCTACTATATTTTGAACGGCGGTCGTTCGGTACATAGCGGTCACGTCACAGAGTTGGCAAACGATGTGCAGTTGCAAAACAGGTTTCTTAGTATTGGCGCATAACATGCGCTGTTAAGGGGGCGATAAGCGGTGGACACATTTTTAATCTTACTCGTCAATGGTTTGGCAGACGCTTCGCTCATCTTTCTCATGGCGGCAGGTCTCTCCATCATACTTGGTATGATGGGAGTGTTGAACTTTGCCCATGGCACCATGTTTCTTTGGGGGGGCTACACCAGTGTGTGGATTATGGCTCGCACGGGTAGTTTTTGGCTTGGAGCATTGGGGGCAGTGGCAGTGGGGGCACTGATGGGTTTGGTGTTTGAGCGCCTCTTTGTTCGCCCGGCCTATGGCAAGGTGACAGCGCAAATTCTTATCACCCTCGGCTTGATGATTGTCTTTACGGACCTGGCGAGGTTGCTATGGGGGGCGACACCGCTCCCGGCATTGCGACCTGCGGTGCTTGACGGCATGGTGGCTGTAGGTGGAGTGCGTATTGCCGAGTACCGCATCTTCCTCATTATCATCGGGGTTTTAGTAGCCATAGGCATCCATGCGCTCATCAATCGGACGCGCATCGGCATGGTTATGCGCGCCGGGGTGCAGTCGCCGGAGATGGTACAGGCGCTCGGCATTGATATTTCAAGGTATTTCACCTTGGTGTTTGCCGGGGGGGCCGCCTTGGCCGCTTTGGGAGGTGCACTCTATGTGCCGCTGGTAGGCAGTGTCTGGTCAGGCATGGGCATGGAAAACCAAATACTGGCGTTTATTGTCGTGGTGGTTGGCGGCATGGGTAGCTTTATAGGCACGGCCGCAGGCAGCCTACTACTAGGTCTCATGGGAACCTTTGTGGCTTGGTTCTTCCCACCCGCGGCCGTAGTCGCCAACGTGCTACTCATGGCTGTGGTCTTAGTGTGGAAGCCGGCGGGCCTGTTTGGTTTGGAGGGCAAATGATGTTGGCATCGCTACAGAGTAGATTGTACGACCTAGTACGACGGGATACTTTTCTGCCACGATTCCATTTTTTGGCTATAGGGCTGTTGGGTATCATGCTGCTACTGCTACCGCAGCTCACGGGCCTGGTGCTGGTAGGTCTTTTCACGCGCATTTTCGTTCTAGCGGTTTTTGGTATGAGTTATGATCTTTTGCGCGGCTATGCAGGAATCATCAACTTGGGGCATGCCTTGTTTTTTGGTGGGGGGACTTACATCGCGGGCATCGTGTTCGCTAATTACGGCACGAGCCCGACCATGCTCGGTTTAGCCGTACTGGGAACGACTGCGTATGCGATGCTGGCAGCTCTGCTGATGGGCAAAATTGCTTTTCGTAGGGGGAACGTCGTCGCCTGCGCTATGATAACCCTGGCTTTAGGAGAAATCGTGCGTCAGATTGCCGAGAGTTGGCGCGCCGTAACCCATGGCGCGGACGGCCTCACCTTCCCCATACCGATGATGTTCCGCGATCGAGTCGCGTTATACTACTACGCCCTGGCCTTTATGGTCATCATGATGTTGGCCTTGCGGCAGTTTATTATGTCTCCCACTGGGAGAGTCCTTTTAGCAATCAGAGAGAATGAGCAACGTGCCATTTTCTTAGGCTACAACACGGCGAGCTATAAACTAGTGGCCCTGCAGGTTGCCGGTGTGGTTTGTGGGTGGTCTGGAGTGATGTTTGCTCTGACCAGCCGCTTTGCCAACACAGAACTCTTGACCGTGCAACAGACCTTGAACGCCCTACTGGTTACTATCGTCGGCGGTACGGGGACCCTGTATGGGGCTATAGTGGGTACGGCATTTGTGCAACTGGCCCAACACACCCTCCTGGGCTTGCGCGGCGTGCACCTGATCTTTGAGCGCTGGTTGTTGTTTTTCGGCGCCATTTACGTTTTCGTGGTCCTATTTATGCCGACGGGAATTGTCGGACTGTATCAACGTTTAATTTCTCATTGGCTGAAGCCAGTGAAACCTAGGTGAGCGAAGTGCAAGGGAGTGGCATGTCCATGGATCGAAGGAAGAAAGACTGGGTTGGCATCGCGAGCCTTGGTGTCTATCTGCCATCGGCAGTAGAGACGAGTGCCGATATCGCCAGAAAATCGGGTCTTACGGTAGAGACGGTGGAGCAAAAATTAGGCGTGCTAAAAAAACACATTGCTTCTCCCGATGAACACGTTTCGCACATGGCCGTTCAGGCAGCGCGACGCGCTCTAGGGCAGTTTGACCCTGCCGAGGTCGATGCGGTCATCTACTTCGGCAGTGGGTACAAGGACTATCCAGTCTGGTCCTGCGCCTGTAAAATACAGCATGAAATAGGCGCGGTGAGGGCCTTTGCCACCGAGATTATGTCCTTATGTACTAGTTTTACCATGGCCCTCAAATTTGCCAAAGCACTTATGCAGACCGACAGGACCATAAACAATGTTCTATTGGTAGGGGCGACCAAGGAATCCTCCTTAATTGACTATGCCAATCCACGGGTGCGGTTTATGTACGATTTTGGCGATGGTGCCGCCGCAGCGCTCTTACAAAAGGGACTTCAGCACAACATTATTCTTGAGTCCCACCATATCACCATGGGACAATTTAGCGAGCATATCCGAGGTGTCGTGGGCGCAACCGGCGAATGCAGAATCGATCTCCTCGATGGACAGACCATGAAGGAGGGTCTAGACCCCGTCAGCATCGGTAATTTTATCCAGGTTGTGGAGACGGCCTTAGATAAAAGTGGCAAACATCTCTCTGATCTGAACTTCTTAGCGCCAATCCATGTCAAAAGGTCGGTGCACCGCGAATTATTACAGAGGTTAGGGCTCAAAGAAGAACAAAGCTTTTATCTTGAGAATTATGGCCATGTCCAGGCAGCTGACCCCATCTTGGCCTTAGGTGAGGCAACAAAGAGGGGTTTGCTGCACGACGGCGATATCGTCGCCTTGCTTGGTGCGGGCACGGGGTTTACTTGGGGGGCTACCATATTACAATGGGGGAGGGGACAGCCCTTATGCTAAAAGAATTGGCCGTGAAATGGGCCCATTTGCCAAATGGGGAGGTATTGGCTTATCGCGAAGCAGGGGTGGGAGATAAAGTCGTGCTACTTCTGCACGGCAACATGAGCTCTTCCATGCATTTTGATGTCTTGCTCGAGCAGTTGGCAGACGGGTATAAGCTCTATGCCCTTGATTTGCGCGGTTTTGGGGAGTCGAGCTATTTTCGCCCCATCAAGGGTTTGGTTGATTTTGCCGAAGATGTCGCCCAGTTCGCCGAGCTTCTCGGTTTAACCAGCTACCATGTCGTGGGGTGGTCAACGGGGGGTGGGGTGGCCCTAGAACTGGCCGCCCTTTGTCCACAGGCCGTGGCCAAAGTCGTGCTCATTAATTCTGTAGGCGTCAAGGGCTACCCCATGTATGCCATAGATGCCCTCGGGCAACCCATTCTTTCCGAGCGCCTCAGGACGCGGGAGGAGGTGGCCTCTGACCCGGTGAAGGTTGTGCCCATACTAAGTGCTTATGCCACGCACAATAGGGCTTTTCTGCGCGCTGTATGGAACGCGCTCATCTACAATCGCACTCAACCAGAGCCGGAGCGTTATGAACACTACCTCACGGCGATGCTTAAGCAGCGGAACTTGGTAGATGTGGATTATGCCCTAGTGGTTTTTAACATGACGGAGGAGCACAACGGCGTAGCGGCCGGCAGTGGTCGGTTGCGGTTAGTAGCATCGCCGGTATTGGTGCTACATGGACGACATGACCTAGTTATCCCTCTAGCAGAAAGCGAGGACACTGCCGAGTTGCTAGGAGAGCAGGCCACACTACATGTCTTAGAGGGTTGTGGGCACTCACCCTTAACTGACAATCCGGTCGAACTAATGAATGTTTTGCGGTCATACTTGGCCTAGATGAACAGGGGGGTTAGTGACCATGCGTATAAATCCCGCGAAGGTTGTCAGTGTGCCCGAGGCATTGTCTTTGGTGCGTTCGCATTATCATATTGTCACGGGCTTGGCTGCGGCAGAGCCGCGGGCATTTTTGGGCGAGTTGCACAGTATCGCCAAGCAAGTGCAAGGCGTCACCGTTACCACCTGCCTGCCGATGTTGCCGGCAGAATACTATATGAACCCAGAATACAGCAATTCCTTCCGTATGGCCGGCTGGTTCTTTACCAGTGCCATGCGAAGAATGTACCCAGAGGGCCATATTTCCTTCATCCCCAACCACCTGCACCTGGCGGGGCGTAAGCGCTTGGCACATGTTAGGCCGGATATTTATATTGGTGCGGGAACGCTGCCGGATAGGCATGGGTACGTCTCGCTTTCCCTAAGTAATGTCTATGAGAAACACATGCTTGAGGCTGCCGGCACAGTAATTATCGAAGTGAACCCTAATTTTCCGCGCACCTTTGGTGATGTGGAAGTTCACCTGACGGACATCGACTACCTCATACACGCAGACTACCCTGTTCCGGAGTTACCTGATGCCGCACCTAATGCGAAGGACATGGCCATTGGTGGTTATATTGCGGAGATGGTGCGTGATGGAGACTGCATACAACTTGGTATCGGCGGGATACCAAATGCCGTAGCGGAGTCCTTGAGGCACAAAAAAGACCTTGGCGTCCACACTGAAATGTTGACGACAGGTCTGATGAAGCTAGCTAAGGCCGGAATTATAACCAATAAGCGCAAGAACCTACACCCTGGGAAAATGGTCTGTTGCTTTGCCCTGGGCACCAGAGAGCTTTACAGTTTTATCGACGACAATCCGGCGGTGCTCGTGCTAGCGGGCAGCTATGTCAATGACCCGGCCGTTATCGGTTGCAACGATAATCAAGTGTCGATAAACACCACCTTAGAGGTGGATCTCACCGGGCAGTGCTGTTCTGAATCCATAGGGCCGGTGCAGTATAGCGGCACCGGGGGGCAGGCAGATACGGCGGTGGGGGCACAGCGGGCCAAAAACGGCCGCTCCTTCATCGCGCTGTACTCCACAGCTATGGTCATGAACCAACTTACCGGGGAAAGAGAGGAGATATCGAAGATTGTGCCCGTCCTCAAGAGTGGGGCAATCGTCTCCCTTTCGCGTAACGACGTCGACTATGTCGTCACCGAGCATGGGGGAGCTACCTTGCGGGGGACGGACATAAAAGAGCGGGCCAGGCGTCTCATCGCCATAGCCCACCCTGTTTTTCGTGAAGAACTTGAGAGGGAAGCCGCGAAGCTCGGTTACTAGGGGACGGCTAAGACGGCTAAGACGGCTAAGACGGTCAACTCAGCCGACTATCAAAATATCCTCACATTTTAAGATACCCTTGGGGCTGATGCGCACGTTCTTGATGGTGTCGCCAAAGGTTGCGCCAATGGACTGGTGGTAGAGAAAGACGGCCGGGGCGTCGTTGTAGACAAGGTGCTGCACTTCACCAAAAATTTCATATCGCTTCTTGGGGTTGATGGTGGTCTTCACCACGTCTAACTTGCGGTCGACTTCGGCGTTGTGGTAGGTAAAGTAGTTTAGAGAATTCTTGGAATGAAAGAAAGGAGTAACTAAGTTGTCGGGGTCGGGGGTGTCGGCAACCCAGCGGGATAGGAAAATATCGCACCTTTGAATGCTTTCCGGTCTGGTGTACTCCGGCCGCGTTACGGATTCGGTGGAAAACTCAATGCCAATGGCGCGCAGGTCTTCCATGATGTATTCGGCGATGGGGTTAAAGAGAGCGCCACTGGCATCGGAACGCAACAACATGCGGAGTTTTAGGTTGCGTATGCCCTGACGGTCGATGATTTCTCGGGCCAGCTTAGGGTTGTAATCTAGGCCCGTTAAATTGTGGTTTGGGATGAGGGATGGCGGAATTGGTCCCTTGGCGACGCTGGCCATGCCTCCTAGCAGGTTAGTGACGATGCGCTCTTTGTTCATGGCCATGGCCAAAGCGCGCCGACACTCCCTGTTTTGTACTAAAAGGTGGCTTGATTTGAGGTTGAAGCCAATGTAGTAGTAGCCCATAATGCTCTCGGTGATGGAGGTCGTCCGCGGACGGCCTTTTAGTTCACTCTGCACCTTCGAGGTCTCATGCCAGAGCAGGTCGTAGTCCCCCCGTTTAAACGCCTCAGCCAACCCGGTTTCGCCGTATTTGAAGATGATCTTCTTCACAAATGGTTCTCCCTTGCTGTAACCGGCAAAGGCCTCCAGCACACATTGTTCCTTAGTTTGCTCCACAATGGCGTAAGGGCCGCACCCGATGATCTTGCCCTTGGCGAGTTCCTCTTTGGCGATGACCCCAGAGAAGAATTGTCCAAGGTCGGTTAAGAAACCGCCATAAGGAGTATGTAGCTTGATGGCCAAGGTGTAGCGGTCGATAACCTTAAGGCCGGCGACGTCAACTGCCTGTCCTTTTTGAAACTCCTTGACGCCATGCACACAATCCAGCGCCCAGCCCACCGGAGATTCAAGTTTGGGGTCGGCCAAGCGTTCGAGAGAGAACTTGACATCATCGGCCGTAATTTCCCTGCCGTTGGTAAACTTGGCGCCCTTGCGCAAATAAAAGGTCCAGGTGAGTTTTTCATGCTCAAAATACCACTTGCTGGCGAGTCCAGGGGTGATACGCTCCTGGTCATCGCTACCCAGTAACCCCAGATGCACATTAGACAGCATCTGCGCACCGTAAAACTCGGAGGTCAGGTGGGGGTCAAAGGTTGAAGGCTCGTAAGGAATATTGATGGTCAGGGCGGTTACTTCTTCGGGGTGGGGAACTTCGGCAAGCAACTTGGCAGTGATATCGGCTAATTCTGACGAGGAATGGTCCATGGCTACCACCGTATTCTTAGTGAAGTGGGCATAGACAGCCGTTGTCTCGACAACGGAAAGAAGCTTATCAAATGTAGTGCTCATATCTTCCGTAGACGCCACAATTTTCTCCAAGCTAGCCGTCTGTGTGGACACCGCACCGCTAATCTCCTGGAAAGCGCGGTTGGTACTCTCCACCGAGTGGAGAACCGCCTGAAAGGCCTTGGTGGTGTCGGTGGCGGCCAGAGTGCCGACGCCGACTCGATCTAGGATGAGGGAGAGGGCCTTCAGGGTTTTGTCAATGCTGGCGGTAATCTGCTGGATGGTCTTGTAGATGTCATTGACTGAGTCGACGCTGCGCTCCGAAAGACGTTTGACTTCTTTGGCGACTACGGCAAAACCGCGACCAGCTTCGCCCGCCCGCGCCGCTTCAATGGCCGCGTTTAAGGAGAGCAGGCGGGTGGTGTCGGCGATGTCCTTGATGACCTCGAGCATGCTGTTGATGGCCGTAGCCCTATCGGACAGCACATTCGCCACTTCGCGAGCCTCGGTTACGGCCGACTGAATGTCACGCATGGCTTGGATGGATTTGTCTACGGTCTTGTTGCCCTCCGCCACCACGCCCATGGTTTGGCGAGAGAGCTGCATGGAAGTCTCGGTATTCGCGAGGACTTCTTCGGTATAGGCCGAGTAACTTGTTATCTCGTCGACGACCTTCCCAATCGAGGCCATTTGCACATGCGTATACTGGCCGATGGTGTCGGTCATCTCTAAGAGGTTCTCGGTGACATCGACAATGCCGGCCATGTTCTTGGCGATTTTGTCCGTGATACACCGCTGGTTACGCTTCAGCAATTTGACATGGCGATTTGCCGACAGGCGAGGGGCTTTGGGGTCCCTGTTCTTATTGAATAATCCAAACATCTTTGTCTGCCTCCGTTCCTTAGCCTGGACAGGGGGGAAGTTATCTGTATGTATTAGGCATGAGGACGGCAGTCTCCTGCTTAAGCACTGCCTTGGCAGAAGTTTTGTCGGCTGCTAGAACATTTTTCACCTCACCTAGAAAAAGCCTTTTCTTGGCGAAGTCGATGCCGAGAAAATCCCCAATGAGGTCTGAAATTATGGCCGGCGACCTCGGGGCGGTCCTTGGGTTACGACGGGGGAGGGTCGGCGTGCCATGTCACGCCGCTACCCGGGAGGTTGTAGCGCCGGCACAAAAGCCGGCGACCTCGGGGCGGTCCTTGGGTTACGACGGGGGGAGGGTCGGCGTGCCATGTCACGCCCGCTACCCGGGAGGTTGTAGCGCCGGCACAAAAGCCGGCGACCTCGGGGCGGTCCTTGGGTTACGACGGGGGAGGGTCGGCGTGCCATGTCACGCCGCTACCCGGGAGGCTGTAGCGCCGGCACAAAAGCCGGCGACCTCGGGGCGGTCCTTGGGTTACGACGGGGGAGGGTCGGCGTCATGTCACGCCGCTACCCGGGAGGTTGTAGCGCCGGCACAAAAGCCGGCGACCTCGGGGCGGTCCTTTGGGTGCGACGGGGGGAGGGTCGGCGTGCCATGTCACGCCGCTACCCGGGAGGCTGTAGCGGCGGCACAAAGGCCGGCGACCTCGGGGCGGTCCTTGGGTTACGACGGGGGAGGGTCGGCGTGCCATGTCACGCCGCTACCCGGGAGGCTGTAGCGCCGGCACAAAAGCCGGCGACCTCGGGGCGGTCCTTGGGTTACGACGGGGGAGGGTCGGCGTGCCATGTCACGCCGCTACCCGGGAGGCTGTAGCGCCGGCACAAAAGCCGGCGACCTCGGGGCGGTCCTTGGGTTACGACGGGGGAGGGTCGGCGTCATGTCACGCCGCTACCCGGGAGGTTGTAGCGCCGGCACAAAAGCCGGCGACCTCGGGGCGGTCCTTTGGGTGCGACGGGGGGAGGGTCGGCGTGCCATGTCACGCCGCTACCCGGGAGGCTGTAGCGGCG
>JAGXSS010000016.1 GCA_018334055.1 Peptococcaceae bacterium | reverse complement strand
TGTTCCGCGGGTTGCCGTCATGATCTCTATAGGCAGTGCATTCGTACAAGTATGTATACTTTCCGACTTTCTGCTCGAAGACATAAGTCATCTGCTCACTCCCCCACTGTAATCATTTGTAGTTATAATTATTATAACTACAGCGAGGAAGAAAAACAATGGTTTTCATGTTGGACTGTGGTTTTCATATGCAGTAGCACAGCACTTCCCTAGGTTTCTACGAGGATGTCTGGGTGTAGTTATAAATTTAGGCGGGAGCGTAGGTTTTAACAATACATCCTCATTGGTGATGACGAAGAAGGCCATGTCCGCATCTTGCCGACATGGCCTTGGCTTTATTCATTGGCACTTGCAGGAACTGACGTTCGATTGTAGAAGCATATGGCAGTGCCAATGTCGGGGCAAGGCATGGCATAGTCCAAAGGGAAAGAAATTGAGAGTGGGTGGTAGTATGAGTAATACGCATCTCTTTAGTCCAATATCTATCGGCAATAACACCTTGCGTAATAGAATTGTCATGCCGCCGATGTGCCAGTACAGTGCCAAGGAGCGTGGCCTAGTCACTGACTATCATTTAGCCCATTACGGTGCTAGGTCATTAGGGGGCGTGGGCTTAGTCATTGTTGAGGCGACGGCGATAGAGGCAGATGGGCGCATCTCCTTTGCGGATTTAGGAATATGGTCCGAGGAGCAGGAAAGTGGCTTGGCTCAGTTGGCCTGGTCAATTAGCCATCATGGTGCGGTGGCCGGCATCCAAATTGCTCATGCCGGACGCAAAGCTGCTCAAGGGGTAGAGAGACGTGCTGCGCCTTCGGCCCTGGCGTTTTCGCCACAACATGAGACGCCTTTGGAATTGACTTTAGATGAAATTCGGGCTCTGGCAGCAACATTTGCCATGGCGGCGGCACGAGCGGTGCGGTGTGGCTTCAAAGTGATTGAAATACATGCAGCCCACGGGTATTTGCTGCATGAGTTTTTGTCGCCCCTTTCTAACATGCGATGCGACGAGTACGGCGGGGCAATGAGCAACAGGTTGCGTTTCCTGTTAGAAGTTGTTGCATCCTGTAAGGAGCACATCCCCCCTGATGTGTGTTTGTCGGTGAGGTTGTCAGGCAGCGAATATAGTTCTGCCGGGTACACCAAGGAGGACATAAAAAATGTTTGCGCCGTTCTTTATGGAGCAGGGATTGGTATGATCCACATGAGCAGCGGTGGCAACCTGCCCCTGCAACCGGAAGTGTGGCCGGGTTACCAGCTGCCTTTAGCGCGAATCGCCAAAAGTGCAGTGCCGGTGCCGATTATCGGTGTCGGGCTGCTCAAATCACCGGAGATGGCTGAGTTTGCCTTGCGCGAGAAATATTGTGACTTGGTTGCGATTGGTCGTGGCTTGCTCCATGATCCCCATTGGGCCATTAAAGCTGCGAGTAACTTAGGCGCTCCTCTCCCCGTTTCCGAGAGCATGGCGAGGGGTCTGCAGAGATAGTCGCCGTTTTACCGCCCTGAAAAGGCGATTCGCTGCAAGGTATACGTTCCACCGTTAAAAATGACAGCATAGAGCGTGTTTCCCACCCACGTCGCTTCCGTGATAGTTCCTTTAGTCGAAAAAAGCGGTTCTTCCTTTCCGGTGACATCAATGAAGCTAACTTGTGATGCCTCTTTCCCCGGTGTCCCCGCGGCGGGCACAAGCGCCACCAGCAATTTGTTTTTTCTCACATGAAAGAGGGCCAGGGAGACGACCTGTCCTTTAGGCAAAGCCATAACTCGCAACAGCTGCCCTTCACTGAGGTCGTAACTCGAGATGATGTAAGCATCTTGTAGGTCGCCCAGGGCGACGTTCGGTTCCCGCTGCAAGAGAAAGGCTTGATTTTCTCCCGTATATGCCAGCAACCTGGCGCCGTCCATGAAAATGCGTCGCCTGGTCAGCAGTTCGCCGTTGTAACTATAAAAAACCATCCCCACTTGTTCGTCGCTGTCAATTTTGCGCAGGTTGATAGCCACCGTAGTGGGGTTTATCCAGTAGGGAGAACCGTGCAATGTGGCCGGCATAGTCGCATCAGGGGCCGGCTGTAGGACATGGATTTGCTTAATTTCCTTGCTTCCTAGATCGTATATCCATATCTCTTGGGCAGTGGGGCGTTCCTCCTCGGCAGTATGTTGCCCCATGACGAGGATAATTTTGGTATTATCGGGCGAAACATCAAGGCCCCAGACTGTGTATGCATTTTTCCCGGGCATGAGTTGGCGCTCCTCGCCCGTAGCCGGATTGTAGGCATACAGACCGGTGAAGGAGGGTTCAATACTCCCGTGGGAGTATAATGCATAGTAAAGAAGCCCGTTATGCCATTGGTAGACAAAATGCGTGTTTTCGCCATGAGAATTTGGCAAAGTGAATGATTTATTTCGTGTCGTGACATGGACGCCCGAGCCGTCACGCGCGACAATGTAGGATGCAAATCCGCCGATGAACATTCTATCGCCAGACTGGTACAGGGGTTGTCCCTTGCCACGGGGCGCAACTATTCCAACCGTACCATTGGCATAGTAGGCCAGTCTATCCCGGTGATTCCATATGCGGATGTTTCCTGGCTCCGTCATCACCGTCGTAGTCGATGCGCGTACCCCGTCAGCTAAAAGGACTGAGCCTTCTTCGTTAGTGTCCTGGTGTTGTTTATAGGTCAGATAACCAACAAGTATGGCGACTATGGTAAGGACAATAAAAAGTCTAATTCTCATTTTCGCTGCCACGTCCCTCTTGAAAAGTTGCACCTCTGCGATGAGGAATAGTACGCCACAATAGCCTGAATTCCTGCACGATGACGCCTGTCTGTTCGATATTCTATTTTGATGCCTAGTTTTTGAGGCAGAAATGACGCGGTGGCGTGATGTTCAGTGCTAGGCGCTTCTTTATGTTGAGGCGTAAATCTGTTAAAGTAGGTGAGGGTGTAATTTCGCTGGAGGTGCACAATGTTAAAAATATTGGTGGTTAGACATGGAGAAACGGATCACAACAAGAATAACATTTTACAGGGACACTTGGATATTCCCTTGAATGAAACAGGCATAAGGCAGGCTGAACAGCTCAGTACTTGGCTGGAAAAACGCTTTGTCATAGACCACATCTACAGCAGTCCTCTAGCGAGGGCTCTAAGAACGGCCGAAATAGTGGCCGCTAAGCAGAACGGGCCTCTCACCACCTTAGAGGGGCTGATGGAAATTGACGTAGGCGAATGGCAGGGCCTGACTAACGAGCAATGCAAGTCACTTGACCCCGATGTGTGCCAACAGCTACGCGAAGATGGCCTCTACACGCGCCGGCCTGGTGGTGAATCGTACTGGGATCTGTATCAGCGCACTAGCGCCATATTGGAGGCTCTCGTTAGGGATCACTTCGGCGGCACGATTTGTCTAGTCACTCATGGCGGTTGTGTGCGCACCATGATCGCCCATGCGATGGGCGCCTCGCCAGCAGTATTTGCCTTCAATTCCGGCCTGATGGTGGGGAACACTTCCTTGTCGCTGATCGAATACTTGCATAGCAGCGAGCGCTGGCAGGTCAAGACCGTCAATGCCACCTGTCACCTGGCGCCGTAGGACCGCGATGTTCGCTGGTGATTGGCAGCTGCATCGGCACCCATCCCGATAGATTTGTTCAAGCACCAGCTACTCCTTCTGCCCATAATATAGACAGGAGTTTGTAGAAGGAGGCAAGAGCATGACAACGGGAAGTAGGCATTTTTTTCCGGGTGGGAATACGCCGAACGGTTTTTTTTCGTTCTACCATGACCTCATCGGCGGTGAAAACAGGAAGACCCTGATCCTTAAAGGCGGGCCAGGCGTCGGCAAGAGCACCTTTATGAAACGTATCGCCACAGAGCTTGTGCGCGATAATCGCCAAGCGGAGTTCTACCATTGCTCCGCCGATTATAATTCATTGGACGGTGTATGTTTTCCAGATATTGGCGTGACAATCCTCGATGGCACTGCCCCCCACGTCGTCGACCCGAAGCATCCTGGCGCTATTGACGAGATTGTCAATTTAGGTGAATATTGGCATGCCCCGGCTTTAAGGAGCAACAGAGGGGCTATCATATCCTTGACGCAGGAAATTGCACGATTGTTTCGCAAAGCGTACGGATTTTTGCGCAGCGCGCGGAACTACTATGACGAACATCTGAGCTACTATGCCGATGCCGGTGCGGTCAACATACGGCGATGGCGAGAGATCGTCGGGTTGCTTGAAGCAGAGTATTTGCCAAAACGGGCCATTATACCAGGGTATCGAGAGCGACACCTCTTTGCTACGGCCATTACCCCTGTCGGGCCAATGAGTCTGCTTTCCTCGGTGACCCTAGAGTGCCAGAATATCGTTGTGCTCGAAGGCGAGCCAGGCACCGGCACCGAATACATTATTGAACATCTCTTCCGTATAGCCCAATGTCGTGGCTATGCCATTCATGCCTTTCATTGTGTCATGCGGCCGGAGCTAATCGAGCACCTAGTGATTCCGCAATTGTCTTTAGGTATTGTGACCAGCCGCAATGTGCACCCTTTTCAGTCTGGAGGTACACGGATCGAAAATCTAAATAGCCTCGTAGATGGAAGTGCACTGTCCGCTATGCGCATCGACATGGACTGTGTCCTCGGGGAAAGCAAACGGGCCTTGCAACTAGCCATCAGTTTCTTGGCTCGAGCGAAGGCCCTGCATGATGAATTAGAGACGTACTATATTCCCCACATGGACTTTGCGCGGGTTGATGCTAGGCGGGAACAGGTGCTCAAGGAACTAAGGGAAATGGCTGTTCATACCCTCTAACCAGCTGCTAACGACGGAGGCCAAGAAGCAGTCTAACGGGGTCGATAACGACAATGAGGCGATCCTTGACCCTAGCCACAGCCTTTGGCACCTGGGTTGCCCCCTCAATAGCTGCCGGCATTGGGTCAAAGGCGTGGTCGGGAATGTTAATGACATCGCTCACGTCATCCACCAGGAAGGCCGCTGAAAAACCCTCATCCTCTAAAACAATCGCCCGCATACCCTCCTCGGTGGTGGGCACTGACAGCATTCGGCCCAAGTGAATAAGGGGGATGCTCCGTCCACGAAAATCAATGATGCCCAGGACATGGGGCGGAGCCTCAGGTAAAGAGACGGCATGTGGCCGGCGCAGGATCTCTTGGACGGCAAGGGCTTCAATGGCAAAGGTTTCTTTGCCCAAGTCGAGGATTACAACTTGCACTTTGACACCTCCGATTTGTTTGCATCAAACATGTGTTTGGTGTAGGATTGTTGTGCCAAGGGATGGGGGTTGGGGAATTGATAATTGCAGTAGTGGGGAGTAGGGCGTGTTCGGCGGAAGAGCAACAGGTGGCCGAGAAGCTGGGATTAACTTTGGCCAGGCGCGGGGTAGTGGTGTTGTCAGGCTTAGCCCGCGGTATCGATACCGCTGCTCTTGACGGTGTTGCCCGCGGCGGAGGCCGGGCTGTGGTTGTCCTGTCTACAGCAAGTGGCGAGGAAGTCTACCCGCGATCTAACCGCAATCTAGCTAGGCAGCTACACCTACTTGGTGGGGTAGTGGTGACACCCTTTGCCGAGCCTAGTCGAGATACTTACGTCTTGCGTCGTCGGCTGATTGAGCGCAACTTTCTCATGGCCCTGTACTGTGATGTGGGCATCGTAGTTCAAGATGACCCATGTATTACGGGGGGGACCGCTTGGATGGTCGCGTTTTGTCAACAGCTACAGCGGCCGCTCTTGCGGTTAAGCAGTTGTGGTGGCCTGCACCTCTCGCTGCCATCGGTGGAGCGCCGCATTTGGTGGGAGCCCGAGCTACCTGAGCTCAGTCGCCATGTCTTTCGTCCCACGGTCTAACCACGGCCTAACAAGCACTATTCTGCAAGAGACATTCACTTCCTGCCACACTCCACCTTAATTTATGGAGCAGGCAGGATTTTTTTTGTCGTTCGCGAAGTAAGAATGTAGATGTTAGTTCTAATAAATGAAATGAGGTGGGCATCATGGCGATTGCCACGACGTTTGCTAAGGGGCTAAAGGTGCTTGAACTATTCACCATCGAGCGGCCGTATCTTACCCTGCGTCAGGTAGCTGAGCTGGCTAAACTCTCAAAGCCTACGGCCTTGCGCCTGTTGTCGACGCTAGAATGTAGCGGATTCCTCATGCGTGACAATAGCAAGGCTTACTGCCTAGGCATGAAGCTCTTGGAACTGGGGAATTTTGTTGCTGAACGTCTGGATGTACGCGCCGTAGCTTTGCCCCACATGGAAGAGTTGTCAATTAGAGTGGACCAGGCGGTGAACCTAGTCATCAGGGATGGTCTTGAGGGCGTGTATATCGAAAAGAGAGAAACTAATCATCCTGTGCGTATGTACACCCGCATCGGCCGGCGGGCGCCCCTCTATGCAGGAGCCTGTCCGCGGGCCCTTATCGCTTTTTTGGCGGAACGAGAGTTAGAGCAAGTGCTATCCCAGCTCACGTTTCTACCCATAACCCCGACCACGCCAGCCAGCCGAGAGGCTTTAGCCGAGTTGATCAGGCAAGAAAGAGTGCAGGGCTACTGTTTTAGCCAAGGGGAGCTACATGAGGGAACTGCCGCCATCGCCATGCCTGTACGCGATCACCATGCGAAGGTCGTAGCGTCTATCAGCATTGCCGGCCCCGTGGGCAGCTTTGTTCCTGAAAAAATAGAGTACCTCGTGCGTTCACTGCAGCGCTCTGCGCGGGCTATATCCCATGATCTTGGGTTTCAACAGAAGGGCGATACCCATGGCAGGTAAAAGTGTTGTCGATATAAATTGTGATATGGGCGAGAGTTATGGAGTGTATCGTCTAGGTCAGGACCAAGAACTCTTGCGCTACGTTTCGTCGGTAAGCATTGCCTGTGGTTTTCACGCCGGTGACCCCAGTATTATGCGCGAAACCATTGCTTTGGCTCAGGCGGCTAAAGTGAGCATTGGCGCTCACCCCGGTTACCCTGATCTCATGGGGTTCGGCCGAAGGTCCATGCAACTTTCTCCCACCGAAGTGTTTGACGCTATCGTTTATCAGGTAGGGGCTTTTCTTGGAGTGGCTAAATCGCTTGGAGTGGCTGGAACCCATGTCAAGGTACATGGGGCACTCTACAACCTAGCAGCAAGTGATGTAGTGATTGCCCAGGCAGTATCCCAAGCGGTGCGGGCCGTTGACGACCAACTCATCTTAGTCGGTCTAGCGAACAGCAGGCTTATTGAAGCAGGGCTCGCTCTGGGGCTTAAGGTTAGTCGTGAGGCGTTTGTAGATAGGCGATACCAGGCGGATGGGAGTCTTGTCCCGCGCAGTCACCCTCATGCCCTCTACCATAGTTTTGGCGAGGCGCGAGACCAGGTTAAGGAAATACTTACTACGGGCTTGGTCACGGCGATAACTGGGGAGAAAGTACCTGTTGTAGCCGACACGTTCTGTGTGCACGGAGAAGGCCCCCACGCTTTGGAATTTGCTCGCGGTATGGTGGCGCTCGTCGCTGAGCAAAACATCACACTCTCCGGCTTGAAGCGGTTGTAGGATGATGTGGCAGTACTATTACGCGGGTGAAAGTCACCTGGTGGTCGAGTTGGGCAGCACCATCGACCTAAGCATTAACAGTGACGTTCATGCCCTGGCTGGAGCACTTGTGGCTTTACAACCGCGAGGGCTGCGGGAGGTTGTGCCTAGCTACCGTTCCCTGATGATTTTCTACGATCCTCTGGTCATCACCGCGCCTGAATTAAGAGCTATCTGCCAAGGACTCATGAAATTTAAGGCAATTTGCCGCCCTCACCAGAGGGAAGTGTTAGAGATACCCGTTCGTTATGGGGGTGAACTGGGGCCCGATCTCGAACAAGTGGCCGAAGAAACATCATTGACAACCGAAGAGGTGGTAGCAATGCATGTGCGGCGCGCGTATGCGGTATACATGATAGGCTTCTTGCCTGGCTTCCCCTACCTTGGCGGCCTAGACCCGCGTCTGTCGCTGCCTCGACTTAAAGTCCCGCGTACCAAGGTTCCTACCGGTTCGGTGGCGATTGCCGAACTGCAGACTGGTGTCTACCCGCTCAGTAGCCCGGGTGGTTGGCGGATTATTGGGCGAACCCCTTTGCGCTTTTTTAATATAGCTGAGTCGCCGCCGAGCCTCCTAAGGCCGGGGCAGTGGGTGCGCTTTCGCTCAGTCTCAGGCGACGAATACGCGGAGATTGCCGATTTAGTAAAAGCGAACAGGTTCCGTCCGCGAGTCGTCCTGATGGATGCGGAACATGCCTAAATTTACGGTGGTTGATCCAGGCTTTTTCACCACCGTGCAAGATTTGGGGCGTCCGGGGCTGCAGCAATATGGTGTGCCCGTGGGGGGCGCTCTCGACACCTACTCCTTGCGTGCGGGTAATCGCTTACTTGGCAATGATGATGGAGCGGCCGCACTAGAAATGACTATGCGGGGAGCAACGCTCATTGCTAGCGGCGAAACTGTCACCGCGGTCACCGGCGGCAAGGTGTCAGTTTGTAAAAACGGCGAGCGCGTACCTGCGTGGGAAGCGCTACACCTCGCTGATGGCGATAGATTGGCCATAGGAGCAATGGAGGCAGGTGCTCGGGCCTATCTGTGTGTGGCTGGCGGCATCGACGTCCCTTTGGTGATGGGGAGCCGAGCTACATTCTTGCGCGGTGTGTTCGGAGGGTGGCATGGACGTGTGCTGCGTGCTAGTGATGTGCTACCTTTAGGTGAATTGACATATGTACACCAAACCCGCGTTGGCAGCTTCGTTCCCTTGCCTAGTCAGGCTCGGCTCCCCGCGGCCATAAGCCAGGTGCGAGTCATGTTAGGCCCACAAAACCACCTTTTCCCAGATGATGCCCTGCGGGTGCTGTGCTCCGCAAGGTATCAAGTTGCAGCAGAAGCCGACCGTATGGGTTGTCGCTTGAGTGGCGAAAGCTTAGTGCAAAATTTTCAAACGGACACTATTAGCGACGGTGTCGCTCTAGGCAGTGTTCAGGTGCTCGGTAGCGGGCATCCCATTATCATGCTGGCCGACCGACAGACCACGGGTGGGTACATGAAGATAGCGACAGTCATCAGCGCAGATCTGCCATTGGTCGGGCAGATGAGGACGGGCGATGCCCTGCAGTTTATCCCCGTCTCCTATGAGGAGGCCATAAAAGCCCTACAGTTCTGCGAGCAGGCTCTGCATGGGATACCAACCAGAGCATTGCCCAAGCGTTTTTTTCACGTTTTGCTCAGGGGAGAGAATGTGCGAGTGGAGGTAAGCGAAGTATGAAGGTCGAGGATGCATCCCTCATGACCCCTGCTGCTTGGCGGGAGCGCTTTCGCACTGGGAATTGGCATCGACCCACAGCCGGGCTGGCCCTAGGGTATGCCCAGGCTAACCTGGTCATTTTACAGCGGGAATTGGCATATGACTTTTTGCTCTTTTGCCAGCGTAATCCAAAACCTTGTCCCATTCTTGAGGTGACAGATATAGGGTGTTTCGAGCCAAAGGTGGTCGCTCGTGGGGCGGATTTACGGACGGATCTGCCCAAATACAGGATCTTTAGGAACGGTCAGCTAGTGGATGAACCATCAGACATTAGAAGCTACTGGCAGGATGACTTTGTTAGTTTTCTTCTGGGATGCAGTTTTACCTTCGAGGGGGCTCTGCAGGCAGCAGGCATAGAAGTGCGGCATATCACGCAAAATCGTAACGTCCCCATGTATATCACGAATAGAGAATGCCAGAAAGCAGGGGTGATGCAGGGTCCGCTCGTGGTAAGTATGCGTCCCGTGCCTGCCAGCAACCTAGTAAAGGTAGTTCAGATTACCAGTCGCTTTCCCGCAGTGCATGGCGCCCCCGTCCACATCGGAGACCCGCAGGCTCTCGGCATTGTAGATTTGGCTTTGCCGGACATGGGAGAGAGTGTGGATGTTAAGGCGGGGGAAATACCTGTGTTTTGGGCATGCGGCTGCACGTCACAAGCTGTGGTCATGGCCGTCAAGCCAGAGCTGGTAATTACCCATGCGCCGGGATTTATGTTTATCACCGATCTCAGCGATCAAGGGCTGGCGGCCTTTTAAGCTATGCCAGCGGGAAAGTGAACCTGGTAAGGGAGTGGGTATATGCAGAAATTAGCAATTATCTTTCTTAGCATCTTGCTTTCATTAACTCTAGTTGGTTGCCAGCGCGACGTGACACCGCCCGCGGTAGAGTATACTTTTCCGCTCCCAAACAGCCAGGGGGTTTCTTTGGACAGCGTTATAACTATCACTTTTAGTGAGCCCATGAACCAGAACACCGCGGAAAAGTTAGTGCAGATACAGCCCCTAGTCGCAGTAAACATCGACTGGCAGGGCAATACCATGCGCCTCACTCCACGTCATCCGTTGACTCCGGGCACGGACTATGACATTGGCTTTATCACCCCCCCGAGCGACCGAGCAGGTAACAAGCTGCCATTTTTCTCGCTCCGATTTAGCACCATTGCCTTTACAAACTCTTTTAACAGTATTGAAGGCCTCTCGTGGTTGCCGGACAATCGAACCATCTTGTTTGTTGCCGAGAGCAAAGGGCTACCTAGGCTTCATTTAGTGGATACTGTGAGTGGCAACATCAGAGAACTGGATGCCCTTCCCGGCCATCAATTGGAGGCAACGGTGAATAGACAGGGGACTATGGTCGCCTACGTGGGCGGCACAGGTGAGCCGGGGTTACACTTGCATGACCTCTCCACCTCAAAGACCACCCCTGTGCACCTAGGGATTAGCGGGGATCTGCCCAGCTTTCCTCAGTTTTCTCCGGATGGCAAGTTTTTGGCTATCTATGGGGTGATCGGCCGTTCAGATGCGCATTCGGACATCTATCAAAGTCTGTGGGCGTACAACCTAGCTACGCAATCGGCTACGCTCATTAGCCCGACAGGCGGTTCGGTGCGTTTTCTAGGCTTTAGCGATGATTCCAGTCGCGTCTACTTTCTGTACACCTTCGAGCAGTACATTCACTCCCATAATTTTCGCTATGACCTGTGGGAGGCCGTGGTCGCCACCGGGCAGCAGCGACAACTCTCGCAGGGGGGCCTGATTCACAATATTGGCAGTGCCAGCCAGAGCCCCACCGCCCAAAATTTTGTCTACGGGACATGGGAGGCACGCGATATCGATGCCAATATCATCGCCGAGCCCCGTAATATTTATTTAATTCAAGTAGAGCCCTTTGCGCAGCGGACATTGCTCACCGAGGGGCACAACGCCGATCCGCAGTTTTCTCCTCTAGGCCAGCAAATACTCTTAATCAGCGATTCGGGACGGAAAGGCCCAGGGCAAGATCTTTTTGTCATGGACATTGAAGGTAGGAATATGAAACAGCTGACTTTCTCTCTGCATCCCAAAGTGTTTCCACGTTGGTCTAGAGATGGTAAACAAATCGCTTTTGTCGAAATGCATGATGAATCTCCGGTCGTCTTCATCATGAATGCTAATGGTGCCGACCTGCGCAGAGTAATCTCCAGTCGGTGATGAGCAAGAGTGGCGACATGCCACTGCGATTAAGGGAGGATGGCTTTTGTCCGGTGAATTGGTTGGTTTAATTGTCTTTGATTCTCACTACCTAGCGTTTCAATCAGAATCTATATTGCGCAGGGTTCAAGTCGATTTTCCTTTTCGTATGGTCACCGCCCCGCGGCACTTAGCCATTAACTGCGATTATGCTCTCGAAGTACCTTCAGATAAGTTGGGGATAATCCGAGCAACGCTAGAGGCTGCCGGTCTCACCCGGGGATTAAGCTACTACACCATTTAGTCAGGCTGCAACCGAGGAACAGGTCAAAGGGGATGGGAATGTGGATGATTTCTACGCAAATCCAGAAAAAAAAATAGCCATTGAGAATCGCGGGGAAACTTTCTTCCGTCACGCTATAAAAACGCATTTTGTGACCCCGCGGGAAAGCTACCTTGAGCTTGTACGCCAGTATGTCTCTCCTTTGTACAAGAGCGGGGATGTACTTTCGATGAGCGAGAAGGTAATTTCCCTCTGTCAAGGACGCATAGTAGATATGTGCGAAATAAAGATAGGCTGGTGGGCGCGTCTATTGTCACGCTTTGTGCATATGACCAGAGCAGGGGAGTCGGTCGGCAACCCGTACAAAATGCAGATCGCCATTAACCTCGCTGGCTTGCCACGAATTCTCTTTGCTGCGGCCATAGCGGCAGTCACCCGTCCCCTGGGCATCAAGGGCATGTTCTATCGCCTTGCCGGGCATGGCATTGCCGGCATAGACGGGTTTTGTGCCGATGCTTTTGATTGGTACCTCACCAAGGGCGTGTTGGTGCCTGAAAAGCCCGATGCAGTATGCAATGAGATTAAGACCTCTCTGGGGATAGACTGCATGATAGTGGACGCCAATGACCTGGGTGTAGAAATTTTAGGGTATTCCAGCGGTATCGCCTACACGACGCATGACCTTAAGGCACTCATGCGTGACAACCCCGCAGGACAAGGTGGGGAGCAGACCCCTTTCGTACTCATACGCCCGTCTAAGTCGGGTGAGGCATCCAAGGCGGAAATGTGAGGTTGTAGGGCGGAAGCAATGCTAGGGACAAGGGGGTGTTCGCATGGTGACCAAGGATGAAATGCGGGGGTATCTCTTGCGCTGCGCCGAAGCCTTTGCTGGGCGCCGTGGCCGTAGCGGGGTAATCAATTTTCTCTTAGGCGACAGCAGCGCCGCCACGACTATTTTGGCCACTGAACAGGGCATTTTAGAGCTCTTTGCAGTGTTCAAGGAGTTCCCGCAACATGAATTGCAGCAGGCGTTTCATGCTCTGCAGCAACAAGGGTTGCTGGAGATAAGAAATGTCAACATGAAGGACAAAGACCTGCCCCTCGTCTATGTCACGGCTCGGGGGTTAGCCGAACTTGAGCTGCTACGCCCAAGGCTGCCGATACAGTCTACTTCGGCGGCCCGCCTTACAGAAAGAGTAATCTTGGTTTTACAAAAGTTGACTAAATTGATGTCGCAACTGCGCACTGCCCATGGTGTTGATGTCTCCGCCCTTGTCGGCTTGTCTGCCGACCAAGTGCAACAATACCTCCAGCTTTTCTGCAAGATACTGCAATTGCGCCCCGAAACAGTCATGACCTCACTCGGCGCGCAGCAACATTTTGTGGAGACTTTGGAGAGGGCACTATGCACGATGATTTTCAGTGAACTTTGTGAGGTCGAGGCCCAGTGTTTGCGCCTTCAGGTAGGCATGAAATTACCACACCAGCTCGATAAAGAAAGTATAGAACGGTATTACGGTGTTGTTTCCATTGAGGAGAGGGCTAAACAGGGGGCCTCGCGCGTGGTGACGCGCGAGTGGCAGGCGAGGTGCCAACTAGCTTCAGTGCTGGGGTTCTTGGCCCTTGGAGAAGGAAAATAGCCGAAGTGCTATGAGTAGGGGGTAAAAGTGAAAAATTTCCTTTCCGACGAGCAGCTCAAGGCGCGGCGTCTTCCCCGCGAGGTGGACCTTAGAGGAGATTATTTCCGTGACATCACGGCCATCATCCACTCCACACCATTTCGCCGGCTCAAACACAAGACACAGGCCTTCTATGCCCCGCAGAATGACCACATCTGCACGCGCATCGAGCATGTGCTCCATGTTTCGACTATTGCGGTGACAATTTGTCGGGCTCTAGGGCTGGATGCTGATATGGCGCAGGCCATTGCCCTTGCTCATGATTTGGGACATGCACCGTTCGGCCATGAGGGGGAGAGGGTGCTCAACAATCGAGCTAGAACGGTCGGTGGCTTCATTCACGAGTTGCACGGTCTAAGGGTTGTAGACGTAATCGCTAGGGGCGGCCAGGGACTAAACCTCACCTACGCTGTCCGCGATGGCCTAGTTTCGCATTGCGGCGAGATATTCGATCAGAGACTTGTCCCATGCGCCGCCCCGAGAGATCTGTCCACTCTGGTTGATCGCGGGCATGCCCCGGGGACATACGAGGGTTGTGTGGTGCGTTTCGCTGACAAAGTGGCCTATCTTGGGCGTGACCTCGAGGACGCTATAACGGCCAAATTTATCACCATTGACGAAGTCGACCCTGTAGTGCGTGCCGCTTTGGGCACATCCAATGGCCAGATAATCGGCACCCTAGTGGGAGATATCGTCGAGGAATCTCGCGATAAGGACTATATCGGCTTCTCTAACGAAAAAATGGAGCTGGTGCGAAGATTGTACGCTTTCAACAAAGAGCGCATCTATCGTCATCCGCGCATGGAGCGCTACCGTATTTTTTGTCAGCGCATTATCGAGGGTGTTTTCGAGTATCTATACGGCCTGTTTACAACCCACGGCTGGAGCATCGCACCCTACCGGGCTGGGGTCATACCGCTCGACAGACAATTCGGAGGCTTTTTAGAAGAAATGCAAGTCTATTATACAAGAGAACAAACTGCCTCGCTGAGGATAGTAGCTGATTATGTAGCTGGCATGACCGACGATTACGCCATTGAGAGCATCAAGCAAATTAATATTCCTCGGCCGGTAGACATCAATTGGCATGAAGGAGAGTAATGGTATGCTCTACTTTCTAACCGCACTCCACATTGTTGTCGGCATTGCCTTTGTCGGATATTTCGCTCTACAAAAAAAGAAGACCCTGCTATACTTGCATGTGGGTCTTGGGGCCCTAGGTATTGGCATGGGCATGCTGGTGATGCTGGGTTTATTGGTCTTTTGGCCGTTGCCCTAGGAGTCTGGCGCAGCGTTGCCGATGTTTTTGGCGTTGATCCCGGCGGTAAGCCAGTGCCGCATAGCAGAGTAAAAAGATGCCGAAAAGGAAGGCTAGCATCATATTAAACGGAACATTCTGTCCATACCCGATGATGACTTGTTTGGCCGTAACGGTCAAGTCGTCGCGGACTCTATAGGAATAAATTACTGGCCTAGCGTCACTATCAATAAAGGATAACTCCACCAAGTACCCACCACTAATACGGCGGGTACTTCTTGTGCTCCGTTCCCAAATACCTTCCGGAACCACCGCCTGTAGAGTTTGCTCGTGCGCGGTGGGTAGTATGGCTGTCGGCGGGGCCCATAGGACAAACAAAACGAAAGCCATAACCATAGCTATCGCTAGGACGACAGCCCATTTCACGGGTTTGCCATTTAGCTTGTTCATTGCTCCCAACCTCCCCGAAATCAAGTCCTCCATTGACTTAATACGCAGCATCAGGGAAGAAGTTTCACTTTCGGGGTGTAATATTCACCTGCGCGTAATAGTTTATCCGCGAAAAATATTAACCAATTTTCTAAATAGGTTGGTGATGCGCTGCCACAGCGTGGATACTTCTGTTCTGTCGCTAACGGTGTTATTTCTTTCGGACCGATGTTCAATGGGCGGAGTGCGCATCACAAATTGCACCGATAGCGCTCGAGCCTCTGCCGGAGCCACAAAGGAAACAATTTTCTCCACTTCCGGACGAGCGATTGTTCGCATGATTTCCTGCCGGGCCTGATTGAGCCCCTCTTTTATGGCTATTTGCCCGTCAAGGAGCCCTTCTGCCGCAATGGGCAAATTTGCGGAGTCGTCCTTTAGTTGATTAAGACCGGATGAGAGAAGATATACTCCATTCTCTATGTCGCGCGCCGCACTTTGGAGGGCGGTCATGCCTTGAGCGAGTTCGGTAAGCCCGCTACTAGTCGTGACCAGCGCTTGGTGGGCAGTGCCGTACTCGCGAGCTAGAGCGGCGACAACTTCGACAGACGCGGCAAGTCCGGCATTCGCTCCTTGCATGCCGTTATGCACTTGGTTTAAGCCCATTATCTGGCCGAGCATGGCTTGAGCCAGCGTTCGCACCGCGGGTTCGGGGTGTTGCGCCAGACCTTGGGCCAGTTGAGTAAGTTCTTGTTGGTCACTGAGCATGGCCGAGATGGCCTCTGCGCCTGCTTGGTGAGCGGCAAGCAAGGTTGAAAGCGAGGAGCTGCTTCTGGCTAACCCATCCCTAATAATCGCTGACGCTTCACTCAGTTGGGTACTTCCGGCAGCTAGACTGGCTATTCCTGAACCATAACTATCTAAGCCTAAAGTGAAGTGAGGTAGCTCCTTGTTAAGTGCGGCGGCTCCGCGAAACAGTTCTTCGATGCCGTTTCCCTGCGCCACCAGGCCGTTGCGGAAAGCGGTGGTGTTGGTCACCAAAAGCTGTGACCCACCATCTAATTCTTCAAACCCAGCCACTAGAGAATCACCCATTTTGCCAAGCGAGATCTCTGTCTTGGTGGCGACAATGGCGATACTACCCATGGCAAAATCGCGCACCTCTGCTTGCAATGTAAAGTGCCCCGTCTCACCTGGTAGCACTGTGTAGGAAATAGTCAGGGTATTGCCGACAATAATGCTGTTCGCACCTGGGGCCGCAACATAGTTCACTCGGTCTAGGGGCAGCGGGATGCTAATCTGGATGAGATAATTGTCCAGGAAAAAGCTATGCGCCGCTAGATTTGGTGTTACCGTAAGAGCGATTTCTAGTCTGCCCGTTGCCGCTAGGAGCTCCCTAGCCTGTACCTCCCGTCCGTCTAACAGGTAGGTGAAAGCGAAGTCCCAAGGGAGTGCATGGGCGTAGAGCCTTCCTTGGTAACGAAAAAGCGGCAAGGCCGTAGGATTGTTAAACTGAAGGCGTCGACCGTTAACTTCGGGTGGGTGCTGATTGCTGAGGTTAATTATATCGGAGTAGTCGCCAAAATCGATGATTGTGCCGCTTGGCTGCCGAAAAGCATTAACCACATAGATGGTTTCCACACTGCCCGAATGGCTGATATTCGCGAAAACAGTCTCGTCTTTTGGAGAGGCAGGAATTTGCTCGCGTGGGGGGAGTATTTCTTGGGCCAACATCGGCATCTGGGCGTAGAGCAGGACAGCAGCAAGCACCAGTAGCGTGAGATACTTCATTGTTTATTCCTCCTTTGTGGTGAATGTTTTAAGAATCTATCGCCTACCAACAAGAGATGTGGCAAAACCACAAGCACCATTAGGCAGGATAGAATTGCGCCGCGGCCAACCAGTGTGCCGAGCGTGGCGACGCTCGGCACACGAGAAACGACGCCTAATACAAACCCTGATGCGCCCATGATTGCGGCGGAGGTGATGATGGAGCTTCCCGCATCACTAATTGCTCCAGCGGCAGCAACCTTCTTGTCGCTATGCCGGCGATGTTCCAAATACCTGCCGGTGAGGAGGATAGCGTAGTCAATGGTGGCACCAAGCTGTACTGCACTGACGATCATGTAGCCAATAAATACCAAGGGAGCGCCGGCAATATAGGGAATGGCCATGTTGATCCAAATGGAGGATTGAATGACGAGCACTAGTAGGAAGGCAAGGGTCAAAGAGCGAAAAGCGATGAGGATGACAACCCATACCGCCAAGATGGCAACTAAACTAATGACGGTAAAGTCTGCTTCCACCACCTCCTTAATGTCCGATACTGCCGGTGCAGAGCCTAGCATCCAGTACTGGCCCGGGTATAAGATCCCGACAATTTCTCGGATAAGAGTGACGGCAGTGAAGGCCTCGGCACTATCGGTCCGCGCATTAAGCAGCACTACCATGCGGGTGTAATGCTCGCTTTGGAAATTGTCGACTAAGGCGGAAGGTAGCATAGAGCGTGGTATGGCTCTGTCCGCTAACGTAGCTAAAGACTGCACTTCGTGGACGGAGGGCAGCTCCGCAAGTTTCGTTACCAGAGTGTCTTCGCGTCCGGTATCACCTGACCGCACCAGGAGGACTAGGGGATTGTAAATGCCGAAAGACTCTTCGAGGCGGATCTCTGTTGGTACAGCGCCATCCCCATAGAGGAAGTGATTTGATGTTTGGGCGACATAGGCCAAGGGCAGCAGTAAGAGAAATAAGGGAATAACGCAACGCCACCGTAGGACCAAGCCAGCGAACTTGCTTAAATTCGGAAAAAACGAGCGGTGCTCGGTTTGGTCAATCAGACGGGCAAAGAGGATGGCCAGTGCAGGCATGAACAACATTACCGCTAGCCAACTTAGGAGGACGCCTTTGGTCATGACTAGACCCATGTCAAAGCCGATGCGATAACGCATAAACATCAGGGCTGCAAATCCAGCAACAGTGGTCAGCGAACTGGCGGTAATGGGTGAAAAAGAATGCTTTAGAGCGTATGTCATCGCAGTTTGCGGGTCCTTCCCTTTGGTGCGCTCCTCACTAAAGCGATGCAACAGGAAGATGGAATAATCCATGGTAACGGCAAATTGCAGTAGCCCGGCAGTCGCCTGCGTGAGGAAGGAAATCTGCCCCAATAGCGCGTTTGTCCCCATGTTAATGAGGATGGCGATACCAATCGTCGCGATATATAACAGGGGCTCCAGCCAAGACTTGGTAGAAACAATGAGTATCAGCAGAAAAATAGGGATGACAAAAAGTGATACCATCAATATTTCTGAGGAAGCAACTTGCCTTGTCGCCAAAGCGTCCACAGCAGGTCCGCGAAGAGAGATCTCCCCATTATGGAGCAGTGAAATTGACCGGAGAGCCTGCGCAGTGACCAAGCTATGGTCATCTTGCTGAAAAACCACTTGAAAGAGGGCTTGACGATCTAGGTAGTAACTTTCGACCAAGGCTCTCTCCAAGAATTCCAAAGGCTGTGCTACATCCACCCAGTCATCCAGCCAAAGCACCCGGCTAACTCCGCTAATCTCTGCGATGCTTTTTTTTAGGCCGAGGGCTTGGTAAATGCTCAATTCCTCCACCATCACCTGCGCCGTTCCCTGCAGGCCGAATTCAGCCTTCATGGTCGAGAGGGCTTGCCGGGTCTGCATATCCGCTGGCAAGTAGGTGGTGGTGTCGTAGTTGACCTGAACTAGGGGCATAAGGACAAGGCTGACCAGTGCTACAAGCAAAAAGATGGCCAGTAGCCAACTTCTCTTTTCGACAATATACTTGGCGATTTGTTCCACAGAATATCCCCCCAATAATGAACTTTTGTTCGCTTTTAAGACAAAAAAATTAGGCGTCAATATGACCTCAATCTATTGCTGAGATCGTCAAAATAGAAGATAAGCATTCGGTTGATGAGTTCCTCAGCGCGCCGAGGCTCCTTGATGTTGCGCAGTATCGTGAACATGCCCTGCAGAAAACCTGAAGCGACAAGATTGATCAACAGGTCATCGGTATCGTCGGCAGATTTTTGCATCTCCTGCCTAATGCGCTGAAAAACCATGCCAGAAAGTACAGTCCAAAAATCCTCATGTTTGGAGCCCCTACTTTGGTCGGCAGCTATCAGGAGCTCTCGCCCATGTTGGGTGAACACAAGCATAATCTTCGCAACTATGTCCTTTACCACCAGTTTGACATTCCCTTGGTTGTGGTGGATATGGGCATGTTGGTCAGTAATGAGGGCATCTATACTCTGGTAGACGGATTTCACGATTGCATCAAAGAGGTCATCCTTGCCGGCAAAGTACCGGTAGAGATTGCCGGTGGCGATACCAGCACCTCGGGCGATGTTTCTCATTTGGGCGTCCAAAAAACCATGCTTTTCAAATTCGGTCAGAGCAGAGGCAATAATTCTTGCTCGCACTACTTCTTTTTGATACTGCATTCGCGAACCTCAGTTCTCTTTTATTTAGTGTAGCAGAGGCAGGTGTGCGTGTCAACGCGGCGAATTTGTTGCGGAGAGGAGGGGATTGGCATGTTGGATGTACTGATTAAAAATGCTCGTATCGTCGATGGGACGGGGTCTCCCTGGTATTTCGGCGACATCGCGGTGCAAGGCCAGTCGATAGTTGGCCTAGGGCGAGTTGATAGTTTGGCGGTACGCCTCATTGACGCCGGGGGTATGGTGGTTGCCCCCGGATTTATCGACGCACATTCACATAGCGACATGGCCTTGCTCAAAAGTCCACTTGCCGAAAGCAAGATTCGGCAAGGCGTTACTACCGAAGTCATTGGCCAATGCGGGTCGTCCGCTGCCCCACGCGGTCCTCACGAGCGTGATGAATATACCTTCTCCACTGTTGCTGAGTACCTAACTCTCCTTGAAAATACGGGCACCTCGGTCAATGTCGTTCCGTTAGTCGGACATGGCACGCTGCGGCAAATGGTTATGGGCCATGTCGATCGCGCCGCCACATCGGTAGAGATTGCGGAAATGTCGCGTTTGATAAGCACTGCCTTAGATGAGGGAGCGCATGGCTTCACCACGGGGCTAATTTATCCCCCAGGGTCTTATGCTACCAACTTTGAGATTATTGCTTTGGCGAGGGTTGTGGCCACAAAAGGGGGCATCTATGCCACCCACATGCGGGATGAGGGAGCTAGGCTGCTTGAATCCATACGTGAATCGATAGAGGTGGCGGAGAAAGCACAGATACCACTTCATATTTCGCATCACAAAGTTTGCGGAGAGGCCAATTGGGGTCTGGTGCGGGAATCATTGAAGGTAATAGACGCAAAACGAGAGCAAGGACTCGATATCACCCTTGATCAGTACCCCTATACGGCGACCTCGACAGGACTAAAAGTGGTCATTCCAGCTTGGGCGCATGAAGGTGGGGTAGAGGGGCTCACGGAGCGCTTGAGCGACGCGGCCACTCGCCAGACTATACGCGGTCAGATTGGGGAGAGGGAGCAACGCTGGGACTTAATCATGGTCGATGGTATAAGCATCCACGAGAGAGCCGTTAAGCAGGGTCAAGAGCCGGTGGATGTTAGTCTAGATCTACTGCTAGCTGATAAGTTCGACACGAGCATGGTGCGGTTTGCCATGTGCGAGGGCGACGTGGAGTATGTCCTCAAGCACCCCGCCGTCATGGTGGGCTCTGATGCCTCTGGGCGGGCGATTTACGGCCCTTTGTCGGTTGGGACGCCTCACCCACGTGCGTATGGGACATTCCCGCGAGTGCTGGGCACCTATGTCCGCGAGCGCAAGGTACTGACACTTGAGGAAGCTGTGCGCAAGATGACTGGTTTCCCCGCGGCGCGTTTTCAGCTGTGGAATCGCGGTCTATTGCGCCCCGGCATGAGGGCCGATCTGGTCATGTTCGACCCGGCTGAAATTGCCGACGTTGCCACATATGCAAGGCCGCATGCCTATCCTCGTGGGGTAGCATTAGTGATGGTCAATGGCAGGGTGGTGGTAGAAACAGGGGAACACCTAGGGCTACTCGCCGGTCAGGTTTTACGCAAGGGGGAGCATAATAGTCAGTCATAGGATAGCCCAATCTTCCCGCGAGCACAGCGCCCGCAGCAAGGCCACCCCGGCGACACTGTTGCCCTTGATGTCTAGCGCCGGCCCGTAAACCCCTAGGCCTAACTTGTTCGGCACAACTCCCATAATAGCCCCGGAAACTCCACTCTTGGCCGGTATGCCAACTTTAATGGCAAACTCACCCGAGGCATCGTACATACCACAAGTAAACATGAAGGTGCGTATAATGCGGGCGTAGAGAGGAGGGATCACGCTGAATTCCGGAGGTAGAACCGACAAAGCGAGGCCGAGCGCGGCCAGCGTCACGCAGTCCACTTCGATGGAACACTGTCTAAAATATAGGTCCAGGCATTCCTCGGCTTCGCCGTCGATGGCCCTGATGTCCCGCAAAAAATAGGCAATCGCCCGGTTGCGATCTCCGGTGAGGCTTTCTGATCGATAAACATCGGCATTAAAACTCACATAACAACTAGGGGCGAGGGACCTGATGAAGTTTATAAGACGCGAGAACTTTTCCTCCGCACAAGAGCCCTTTATCAAGGAAGTAGTGGCGATAGCCCCGGCATTGACGAGTGGATTGACCGGCTTTAGTGAGGAAAAGGTTTCAAGTTTCATCAGGGAGTTAAAAGAGTCACCGGTTGGCTCCATGCCGATGCGAGAAAAAACTCCTTCCGGACCATGGTCCATCAAGGCCAAAGCCAAAGCAAAAGGCTTTGAAACGCTTTGGAGGGTAAACTTTGACTGCACCGCCCCGCAGGTATGTATGTGACCATGACGGTCGTAGATGGCGATGCCGAGGTCTTGTGGGTTTGCCTTCAATAGTTCGGGGATGTAGCCGGCAACTCGTCCCTGGTCTGTGTAAGGACGGAACTTGGCAACTAAATCGTCTAACATGTAGCCCATAACCATCCTCCCCCTCTCTCTCATGCAATTATACTTTTTCAGCGTGCATCCGACTAGTCAAGGTACAAGGAAGGGAGCAGGCCATGGCCTGCTCCCCGGGAGGGTCGTTCTGCACGAATTATCTGCGTTTAGCCATTTCGATGGCCCTGGTGACAGCAGCTATGACATTGGTTGAGGTTCCGGTAGCGCCGGAGAAGGCATCTACCGTGGCGCTGTTGGCGGCTACGAAACGCTTGGGCAACTCGATCCTGGCTTCGTGGTAGGGAGCATATTGGTAGAAGTCAGGGCTAGCGGCGTCAACATTCTTACGAACAAACTGATTCGGGATGACTGCACCGGCAGCATCTCTAGCGGCGGTGGTCTCATGGAAGACTACATTGGTGATCTTGTCGTTACCGATGGTGACCCAAGCAATGGCCCAGCCGCGCTCGCCACGGTCCGAGATAGCCATGTAGGTGCCATCAAAGAACTGAGCCGCGGTGGTTGGAGTGACCCTAGCCTTCTGGAGGGCTCTGAGGGTGGCCATGCGCACCTGGTTAGAGGAGGTTGTGGCACCGGAAACCAAGTCGATGTCCCAGCTGTTTGCAGCTACAATGCGCTTGGGTAGCTCCGCTTTGGCAGTGAGGAAGGGCTGGTGACGATAAGTTTCTGGTTTCTCAAGACCCAAGCCATCATACCCATGAAGATGAGCAGCAGTGATTTTGTCGTTCTTGATGGTTATGTCTATTTCCATGTAACCCCTATCCGTAGCATCAGAAAAGGCAGTGAAAGTACCATCTTTGTATACTCTGGCAGGTTGGCATCCTGCAAGTAGGACGATGGCCATAACTGCCACCATGAGGGCAATTGCTAATTTCTTCACTTGAAAGACCTCCTTAAATTTAGGTGCTAGTATTGGCGCAAAATGCCGTGTAGCTACTCCCCTCCCCCAGAGTAGCCCCCCCAATACTTGCTCTAGATGAGTAATTCGTTAAGCTAGTTATATTTCCCTCTAGTAAAAAAACAACTTCATTAAAAATTTATTTGATAAACCATCTCGTACCATGTTGCTTCGATGGTAAAGCCGGAAGAATGATACAGGGCATAAGCGTGGGGGCTCTGGGTGGGACTGATGAACAATTCACAAGAAGTGTACCCATCAAGCTCCATTTGTTCAAGCGTGTGAGTAAGCAAGGCTCTGCCTAGACCTTGTCCCTGCCTAGTGGCAGCGACCTCAAGGTCACACAGTGCCGCCCTGGCGCGAGCTCGCAAGGGATACCAGGCGGTGTGCCCTTCTACTACATGCCCTATCTTCTGCACTAAAACCGAAAGCGCTGCGTTGCGCAACCCAAATTCCTCAGCAGAACTCCTGCCGTACCAGGAGTAGGCGTTGTACCAGCATTCGGCCCCCCGCAAAATTTCAAAAGGGTAACCGATGGCGCAGACCGGGGCAGGCAATGCCTTACTCATTGTGAAGTAGTGTTCCTGAGGAGCAAAACCATTTTCCGCAAGGAATTTGATTAGCAAAGTGTCTTCACTATAAACCTCTAAATTTTCTGTAGAGCCCCAGAGTGGTTGGATGCGCCCTTCTACAGCATGGTAGAGGGGGGTGTATGGCGAGCCTATGGATATTTTTATCGCTCTGGGCAGGTGTTTAAGGGCGGCTTTAAGGAGCAGCGGCCAGGTTGTTCCCTCTTCTCCAGGCAGGGACAACAAGTAGGCCATGTGCCCCACCTGTCCGCTAGCGTCGTAGAACACGTGGCATGCTCCTTTTAATAGTCGTTCATCGCCTAGGACGATGAGCGACCCAAACCTTTTTCTTGTCCCCCGACGCAATGTCTGGTTGATAGTTTCTATATTAACGGGTACAAAGTAGCGCTTATGTTGACAAACCACATTCATGAGTGTAACCAGATTTTGAGCATCGTATTCTTCATAAAGTCGGGGCTCCATACGTTTTTCCTCCTCTAGATTTGGTGCAGGGCTCTTGGTTGTAGTATATAATAACATGAGAAACAAGGAGGTAGATTACATGCTGGTACACGATAAGGCCCATGAATTGGCGCGAGTCCTCAAAACGACGCCTGAATTTCAAACCTTGAAGCAGTTGCAAACCAAGCTTAAAGATGATACTTCCGCCTACAAGATGTTTCTTGACTACCGACGCAAGGAGATTGCCTACCAGGCGCAGTTGATGTCAGGGCAGGAACCAGACCCTGAGCAGGGCCAATCACTGCAGAAGCTATCAGGAATTGTTAATCTCAACAGCGTAGTGCGGGAATATATCCAGGCTGAAGCAAGGTTTGGCACGATCTATAACGACATCCAGCGCATCATCGGTGATGCCATTGAAGAAGTAAGCTCGATTTATACGGACGAACAGGAAGGCGGTAACAACTAGATGCCATCATGCGGTATTATTGGGCTCCCCATGGCCGGAAAAACCACGGTGTTTAACTTGCTCACGGGAGCCAAAGCCCAGACTAGTAGTTTTTTTTCTGGGAAGACAGAGGCCAATATCGGGGTGGCTAGAGTGCCTGACCAGCGGGTAGATGTTTTGACCCATTACTACAAGCCCAAGAAAACGACTTTTGCCCAAATAGAGTTTATGGACATGCCAGGGTTGGTCAGAGGCGCGTCCGAGGGACAAGGGATTGGCAATGCCTTTCTTGAATCTGTGCGCAGAGTGGATGCCTTAGTGCATGTGGTGCGGGCCTTTAATGAAAGTGATGCCGAGCACATCGAAGGCAGTGTTTCCCCTCTGCGCGACGTGCAAACGCTGGCCTATGAATTGCTCATGGCGGACATGGCTTTTGTCGATAAGAGGATCTCGCGATTAAAAGAGGGTAAGAAACGACCTCCGCAAGCCGAGGAAGAGATTATTCTACTTGAGAAAATATTATTTCATCTGGAATCAGAGCGCCCTTTAAAGACCCTTGAGTTGAGTGTCTCTGAACGTGGTGCGCTGGCCCAGTATACTTTCTTGACCGACAAACCCATGATCCTCGTCATCAACCTAGATGAGCACCAGTTGCGGAGCAAAGCTTATGATGGTAGCCGAGAGATAGCAGCTTATGCCGCGGAGCATGCGTTGCCGCTGATAGAACTTTCTGCGCATACAGAAGTAGAGCTAGCAGATCTTAGCATTGTTGATCGGCAAGAGTTCTTGCGTGATTTAGACATTAGGGAGTCTGGCGTAGATCGCATCGCCCGAGCTGCATACGACGTTTTAGGCTTGGTTTCTTTCTTCACTGTGGGGGAGGATGAGGTGAGGGCTTGGACTCTTCGCCGTGAAAGTACTGCCAAGCAGGCGGCGGGTAAAATTCACTCGGATTTGGAGCGGGGTTTTATACGAGCCGAACTAATGCGTTACGCAGATTTTGCCGCCTGGGGAACTCCAGCTAAATTAAAAGAAAAAGGCCTATTTTCGCTAGAGGGTAAAGACTACCTGGTGCAGGATGGCGATATTCTCAGTATTCGGTTCAATGTGTAACAAATATCCGAGGGGGGTGTCTCATGGAGACGTCCGTAGTTGTCAGCAAACTCGTCGCCTGGCTCACCAAACAAGTTGAATCTGCTAATATGCAGGGCGTTATTTTTGGCTTGAGCGGCGGAATTGATTCTGCTGTGGTGGCAGCTCTAGCCAAGCGCGCTTTCCCAAGCAAAACATTAGCGTACTACTTGCCATGTCACTCCCACCCTCTAGATCGGGAGCATGCCCTGCTTACTGCTGAAACATTTGGTATTACATTGACGGAGACAGACCTTACGCCCATTTATGACCATTTGCTGGGCATTCTGGGGCATGGGGAGGATGCGATCTTTGCTGTTCCCGCCTTGTCTTCAGCCAACATTAAACCGCGCTTACGCATGACGGCACTGTATTACTACGCCAGCTTGCACTCGTGCCTCGTGCTGGGAACAAGCAACCTCAGCGAGTTGACTGTGGGGTACTTTACTAAGTACGGCGACGGCGGGGTGGACCTAATGCCTTTGGCGGGTTTGGTTAAAACCCAAGTAAGAGAGTTGGCTAAGTACTTAGGTGTCCCAGAGGTCATCATTGACAAACCCCCCACTGCCGGATTGTGGGCCGGGCAAACCGATGAGGGGGAGATGGGCATTACCTATATAGAACTTGATGAGTACATTCTCACCGGCGAAGCCGATCCTCACGTTAAAGAAAGAGTTGATGCCCTGGCCGCTGCCAGTTCCCACAAGAAGCGTCTCCCTCCTATCCCCAAATTATGATTGTTCTAGGCATAGATCCGGGGTTGGCTCTTACCGGCTACGGCATAGTCGAAGAAAAAGCCGGCAGGATTTCGCTCTTAGAGGTCGGTTGCATCCGCACCCTCTCTGCCAGCCCGACCGCCGAGCGCTTACAGATTTTATATAGTGAGTGCATGGCCGTGGTTAGTAGGCACAAACTTGCGGCGGGCGCGGTGGAAAAGCTCTTTTTTAATACCAATGTGACCACCGCCATGGCCGTTGCTGAGGCTAGAGGCGTGATTATACTAGCGCTAGCTAATAACCATGTACCTATTACTGAGTATACCCCTCTCCAAGTTAAGCAGGCTATAACTGGTTTTGGAAGAGCGGACAAAGGGCAGATGCAACGCATGGTGCAGTCGCTACTAGGACTAGGGGAGGTAATTCGCCCTGATGACGCGGCCGACGCGGTGGCCATTGCTCTTTGTCACCTGCAATCTCACCGGTTTTCCGCCGCGATACACAAGGGGGGGCGAGGGTAGTGTATAGTTATATTTCTGGTCACTTGCAAGCCAAGACGGTTACTGCGGCGATTGTTGATAATGGTGGCATAGGATATCACATTTTTACTACGGCAAGAACGCTATCCTCGCTACAATTGGAAGCAAAGGTGAAGTTTTATACCTATCTTTTGGTTCGTGAGGATGAGATGTCACTATACGGTTTCCCGGAACCGGAGACGCTCAACCTGTTTCTGGTTTTGTTGACCGTATCTGGTATTGGGCCTAAGGCGGCACTGAGTATTTGTGGCGCTGGTAGCGCTGCCAATATCTACGGAGCCATCGTGACGAGCGATGTCGGCTACTTGACGAAAATCCCGGGCATCGGAAAGAAGACTGCGCAGCGCTTGATACTAGAGTTAAAAGAAAAAATCTCCCGCCATGTTGGCGATGAATTGGGGTCGACCACATTCCATTCAACAGTTGAGGCCGGTGAGGCTTCCGGACTGGCGCTTGGGGCTCTCCTTGCTTTAGGATACCAAGAGCAGGAGGTCAGTAGACACCTAAAGCAGGCACAAGCGCTGTTTGGCGCGGGTGCCACCGTGGAGGAACTTCTTAAGGCGGTGCTACGGGCTATGGCCGGAGGGGTAGAGTAATGTCTGAACGCGTAATTAATCCCCTGCCACAGGCGGGAGACGAAACTTTTGAAGGCAGCTTGAGGCCTCGGTACTTGCGTGAATACATCGGCCAAACGAAAGTCAAGCAGAATCTGCAGGTTTTTATTGAGGCCGCGCGTCAGCGCAAAGAGGCTCTTGACCATGTGCTCCTGTATGGACCGCCGGGGTTAGGCAAGACAACTTTAGCTGGGGTGATTGCCAATGAGTTAGGCGTCAACTTCCGCATTACCTCGGGACCGGCTATCGAGCGTCCGGGTGATTTGGCCGCCTTGCTCACGAACTTAGCGGAAGGTGATTGTCTGTTTATCGATGAGATACACCGCCTCAGCCGAGCGGTGGAAGAAGTTCTTTATCCGGCCTTGGAAGATTACGCGCTAGACATTATTATCGGCAAGGGCCCTAGCGCCAGAAGTATCCGCTTAGACCTGCCTAAGTTTACTCTCATCGGCGCGACGACCAGGGCGGGGTCTTTGTCTTCACCACTCAGAGATAGGTTTGGCGTCGTCAGTAGATTGGAATTCTACACTGACCAGGAATTAGAAGAGATTGTTCTGCGTTCAGCACGCATTCTTGACGTTAAAATTAACTCCAAAGGTGCGCAAGAAATCGCCAAACGCTCGCGCGGCACTCCACGGGTGGTTAATCGCTTGCTCAGGCGAGTGCGCGACTTTGCGCAAGTCAAGGGCGATGGCGAAATTACTGCGGAAGTGGCTGGTTACGCTTTGGCCTTGCTCGAAGTGGATGAGCTTGGGCTTGATGGCACTGACCATAAGTTGCTAGAGGCGATGCTTACCAAGTTCGAGGGTGGCCCCGTGGGCCTTGACACTCTAGGTGCTGCCATCAGCGAGGCTACAGAGACCATAGAAGATGTCATGGAGCCCTATCTGTTGCAGATTGGCTTCATACAGCGCACGCCGCGGGGGCGGGTTGTAACACGCCTCGGGTGGGCGTACATGAAGAAAGAACCTATAGGACCATCCGACCAACAGAGGTTGTGGTGAGATGCGCATCTTGCTCCACACATGCTGTGGGCCTTGCTCCACCTATGTTGTTAAACATTGGCAGGCGACCGGACATGATTTGACCGGATGGTTTTACAATCCCAACATTCATCCCGCCACTGAGCATGAGAAACGTATGGAGGCGGCTAAGTCTCTTTACGCCAACAAGGGGCTCGATTTGTGGATCGATGACAAAAGTGACATTCCTAGTAGTTGGCTGGCGGCAGTAGAAGCCGACCCTCAAACCAGGTGCTATCGTTGCTATCGCTTACGCCTAGGCAGGGTAGCTGAGCTAGCAGCCACCAAAGGCTTTGATGCTTTTAGTACCACCCTCCTCATTAGCCCCTTTCAGAAGCACGATTTAATTAAACAGGCTGGGGAGGAAATGGGGTCGCATTATGGTGCGGTTTTTCATTACGATGATTTACGGCCATATTTCCGAGCGACATATCAATTGGCACGAGAACTCAGGCTTTACCGCCAAAACTATTGCGGCTGCCACTACAGCCTTACAGAAAGGGTAGTGGAGCATGGCCGGAAGAAATTGCTTGCAGGAAATAGCCATGGGCTTCTGGAATAGTAGGGTTTATCTAAGGCCATGCGGAGAGGGGATCATTATGTCGCTTTTTGCTCGGAGTGCACGCCCCATGCTGGCTCTGCTTGTTTGTGTGGCGCTCATGGCAACGGCCTTGTGGACGCAATTCCCAGTTTATGCCGATGGTGTTGTTATCGCAACCGGTATCTTTCGTATCGGCCTACATCATGGGGTCAATAGCTTGTCTGCGGCTTCCCTGCGTTACGCGGGGCAAGTGAGATTTTTCATGGCAGATTTTTTGGAGCATAGAGCAGAGATTGCGGTCGATGATGCTGGGGCGTGGAGAGTGGAGCGTGAGGCTGTGCGCCTTCAGGCGGGGCCATTCATCACCTTGACCGAGGCAGAAGGAGCGGTGGCTCGCTGGCCGGTCACTTTGAGCCCTGCCTTTGTGGTCCGTGAGGGAGGCAACTTCTTTGCGGTGGGGGGCTTGTTCTTTACGGTAGAGCAGGCCGAGCAAGGTCTGCCGCTTCTCGCGCAGGCAGGTCTTCACGGTCAAGTGCGTGGGCAGATGTTCCTAACAACAGACAGTTTTTTCTCTCAGGCCGAGGCCGAGGTGCTGCGCGAGCGTTTGTCCGCCGTTGGTCTTGAATCGCGTCTGTTCTTCGATGGTAACTTTCGGGTAGCAGCGGGTAGGGCCAGAGATGCCAGCGAACTTAATTTATGGCGGGAACGGCTGGCGACAACGATACCAGAAGTTGCCTGGAGCACTGTCTCTCCTGATTCACAGCGCCTGGAAGTCATCAGACATGATGGCCGGCAATTGTTTGTCTTCGCTAACCTGCCCCGCCGGGCTTTACGGGTGGAGATTGTGCAAGGGCAAGATGCTGCCATGAGTATAGAGGGGCGCATGCACCGCGGGATATTCGAGTTCGCAGTCAACAGTGCCCACCGGATGTTGGTAATCGGCATCATGGATGTCGATGACTACCTTAAGGGTGTGGTACCGCGGGAGATGCCCGCCTCCTGGCCACTCGAGGCGTTGAAGGCCCAGGCTGTGGTGGCACGAACATACGCCTACGCCAATCGCAATCGCCATGCGGCGGACGGTTTTGATTTGTGCACTCTGAGTACCTGTTGTCAAGCCTACGGGGGAGTGGCTTGGGAACACCCGAACTCTAACCGCGCCGTGGATGAAACGCGGGGGGTGATAATTTTCTTTAATGGGCGCCCTGCGTCTACCTTTTATCATTCAGACAGCGGTGGACACACCGAGAGCGTTGAAAATGTCTGGGGAGGTTCGCCACAGCCCTTCCTCGTCGGTACGTCGGACCCTTTCCCGGCTTTGGCGGGCAGTACCCATACCAGCTGGCATACCGAAATCACGCAACAGGCCATACAAAATATCGTGCGCCACAACCGAGGGGACGTGGGCACCGTACTTTCCATCAGCATTGCCCGTAGATTTTCTTCAGGGCGGGTGGCAGAGCTAGTGATTGCCGGTACCAGGGGGACAGTTACTTATACCCGGCAACAAGCCCGTCTGTTCGATGGCACCCCCGGCTTGTTTGCGCTACGCTCGACTATGTACAATGTCTCCGCCAATACCGCACCTCTCTTTGTGCATAATGGCCAATCGGTGCACAGAGTAGCAACTTTGCAGAACGCTCATATGGCAACGGCCTCGGGGCAACATGTCTTGCCGGTTAGGGAGCAGCATGTGGTAGAAGGGGGCATGGGGTCTAGAGTTATCAATGCCGTGCCCACAAGCTTCGTCTTTAGTGGCAGCGGGTGGGGCCATGGGGTCGGCATGAGCCAGTGGGGAGCTCGCGGCATGGCCGAAAGAGCGCATACATTTCGCGACATCTTGCTACATTATTATCGTGGTGTTGACTTGATTACCCTAGTCTACTAGTAAAAGCAATGCTGTGGCAGAAGCTCGGCGTCAAGGAGGAAAGGTATGCGCGTTTCAGACTATGATTTTGTCTTGCCGGAGGAATTAATTGCTCAACACCCCCTACCAGAAAGGACGGCCTCCCGCTTGCTTGTGCTTCATAAAAACGGCGGTGCCTTAATGCACCGCCGTTTCCCTGATGTCATTGAGATTTTGCAGGCGGGAGACTGCCTAGTGCTCAATGACACTAGGGTGCTTCCGGCACGGCTTCTAGGGCGTAAAATAGGTGGCGGGGCAGCAGTCGAGCTTGTGTTACTAAAGCCCTTGGCGAATCATCTCACCTGGGAAGTGTTGGCGCGCCCGGGCAAACGTCTTTCGCCGGGGACAAAGGTGCAATTTGGCTCTGGCGAGTTGACGGCAGAAATTGTTGCTGACACCGAGGCAGGAGGGAAGGTTGTGCGCTTCGCCTCCCAAGGAGACTTCTACGCGGCCCTTGATAAATTGGGACAGATGCCGCTACCTCCCTACATTAAAGAACAGCTCCTTGATAAGGAGAGATATCAGACGGTATATTCGCGAAACTTGGGCTCGGCGGCCGCCCCTACTGCCGGCTTGCACTTCACGGCGGAACTCCTAGACGACATACGCGCTAAGGGTGTAAAAGTCGTGTTTCTCACCTTGCACATCGGCCTAGGCACCTTTCGCCCCGTACAAGTGGAGGACATTGCGCAGCACACGATGCACAGTGAATACTTCGAGGTGACTGCAGAAACGGCCGCGGCTATTACGCAAACCAAAAAACAAGGCGGACGGGTTATCTCTGTTGGGACCACCCCCATGCGCACGCTCGAATCGATTGCCACTGAAGATGGTGTCGTTGCCGCGGCCACCGGTTGGACGGATATATTTATCTACCCAGGCTTTAAATTCAAAGTTGTTGACGGTTTGATCACCAATTTTCATCTACCCAAATCCACCCTCATCATGTTGGTTTCGGCGCTCGCGGGGAGAGAAAATGTGCTAAACGCCTATCAGGCCGCCATTATGCAGCGTTATCGCTTCTTTTCCTTTGGGGATGCCATGTTAATTATTTAGGAGTGAAGCACTTGGCCATTAAATTTATTCTACATAAGATCTGTGCGCAAAGTGGAGCCCGCCTTGGCACCCTAGAAACAGCCCATGGCAGTTTTGAAACACCGATTTTTATGCCAGTCGGCACTCAGGCCACGGTGAAGACCCTGACTCCCGCGCAAGTAGAGGCCATCGGGGCCAAGATCATCCTTAGCAATACTTACCACCTATACCTGCGGCCCGGTCACCGGCTAGTGGAGAAAAGCGGTGGACTGCATAAATTTATGCAGTGGCCGGGGAGTATTCTCACCGACAGCGGCGGTTACCAGGTTTTTTCTCTCAATGACTTGCGCAAGATCAGCGAAGAAGGCGTATCATTCCGTTCGCATATTGATGGTTCTAAGCACTTTATTAGCCCTGAGAAAGCTATCGAGATCCAGCAAGCGCTCGGAGCCGACATCATCATGTGTTTTGATGAGTGTGCGCCGTACCCCGCCGACCGCAGTTATGTCCTGCCTTCCCTAGAGCGCACCCTACGTTGGGCGAAGCGTTGCCAAGACGCCCACAGCAATGTTGAAAGACAGGCTCTTTTTGGCATCATCCAAGGCGGAATGTACCATGATCTGCGGGCCCGCAGTGCCGAGAAAATGATCGAACTTGACTTTCCCGGGTATTCGGTCGGTGGATTAAGCGTCGGCGAACCCAAACCATTGATGTACGAGATCTTAGAAAGCACTGTGCCACTGATGCCAGCCTACAAGCCTCGCTACTTAATGGGCGTTGGGTCCCCTGATGCGCTAGTGGAAGGCGTGTTGCGCGGCATTGATATGTTTGACTGTGTCTTGCCCACGCGTGTGGCGAGAAACGGTCTCGCTCTTACGAGCTTCGGCAAGGTAGTGGTGCGCAACAACCCCTATGCCGAAGACTTTGCCCCGTTAGAGGAAGGTTGTGATTGTTACACCTGTCAGAAGTTTAGTCGTGCCTATCTCCGTCATCTGATCAAGGCTGAAGAAGTGCTCGGATTAGTCCTGATCTCAATTCATAATCTCCGCTTTCTCATGAGGCTGATGGAAAAGATGCGACAAGCCATTAGAGAAGATCGCAGCCTCTCTTTTGCCAAGGAAGTACTGGCGAAACTGCTGTAGAGGTCCTTGTTCTTGGGCATGGCATATGTACCCCCCTTCGCTAATAGTCTTTATAAAAAGACAGAGGGGGTTTTTGTGATGGCGCGGATGTTGCCGCGGCGGGGGCTTGGCCGGGGGGGCGAGGTGGAGCAGGTAAACTTCCAGGGTTTGTCTGTCATTAAAGGGACTGTGGCAGCACTCCTTCTCTCGATGTTGCTTTTTGCCATCGTCAGCTTGCTGTTCGCTTACACTGCGCTTGCTGATCGGCATATGTCGCTGGTTGCCACTATCTCCGGTGTCTTTAGCATACTCTGGGGGGGGAGCTTCGCCGCACGTCTCGCCGGTCGCAGTGCGCTCCTCTACGGAAGTCTGGTAGGGCTTTTATATAGTCTGGCAGTCTTGGCATTAGGCGCCTTTGTGCTGACCGAGCCGATTGCCGCGGAGGTGCTGTGGCGTGTCGGCGGCGCAATAGTTTGCGGCGGGATTGGCGGTCTTTTTGCACCTAAGGCTAGGGCCTCGTTGCGTAAGAGAAAGTAACGACCTTTCGCAAATCTAAGATTTTTTCTGCGGTGATACTGACTCCACGGTGTCCCGTGCGCCGCAAGGGGAGTCTGCCGTACTTTACCCGCATTTATTAACGTGGTAGAATGAGTCGGATATCTTAAGGGGGGCTTCGCCATGAACAAACACATCACAATTATAGTTAAGGGCAACATCAAGACAACGGAAAACCACGTTCCCTGCAGAGAGTGCCAGACTTCTTGTCAATCGGCATGCAAGACCTCGTGCACCGTTGGCAACCAAAACTGCCAGAGCAAGAAATAAAGTGCATGTATTTAATTTCCGGGAAAAAACCTTGGTTCTTGACCCTGTTACAGGGTCTTTATTTTCAGTGGACAAGTTAGCAGGCGAAATTATAAGGGATTGGGGCAAATTTTCGCCGGAGGAACTAAAGGAAAGGCTCGGTGCAAGTTTTTCGCCGGGCGCAATTGATGAAGCGTTAGCGGAAGTAAAGGCCCTTTGTGATGAAGGGTTGCTCGATGTTGCCTTGCCGGCAGAGCCAAAACGACTTGAAGATGTTCCGCAAATTAAAGCCCTGTGCCTGCACGTTGCCCATGACTGTAATTTGCGCTGTCGATACTGTTTTGCTGCCACCGGCAATTTTGGTGGTGGTCGCAGTCTGCTCGATGTCGCAACTGGGAAGGCCGCCATAGACTTTCTGTTGCGATCTTCGGGTAGCCGCAAGCATTTAGAGGTAGACTTTTTCGGTGGCGAGCCATTATTAAATTTCGCCGTGGTAAAAGCCTTGGTGGACTATGGCCGGCAAGAGGCACAAAGGTGCGGCAAGATTATGCGTTTCACCTTGACCACGAACGCTACCTTGCTTGGCGATGCAGAAACAAATTTTTTAAATGAACATGAAATTGCAGTGGTGCTCAGCCTTGATGGGCGCGCGGCAGTAAATGACTTTATGCGCCCCTCGGCTGATGATGGCGGGAGTTACAGTCTCGTGAGCGAGAACATTCAGAGATTCTTGCAAAGCCGAAATAGTAGGAATTACTATGTGCGCGGCACCTATACCGCCCATAATTTAGATTTTGCAAAAGATGTAGCGCATCTGTACGACCTTGGTCTACGGGAGATCTCTCTGGAGCCGGTTGTTGGCGGAGTGGGGGGAGACTATGCGTTGACTGAGGAACATATGCAAACTCTCTGCCGTGAGTATGAGCGCTTAACTGATTACTACCTCGAGAAACTTGAGGGCGGTGAACCTTTTAATTTTTTTCATTTTAATTTATCGACCTATGACGGCCCTTGCTTTGGCAAACGCATCATCGGTTGTGGTGCGGGATGGGACTACGTGGCGGTAACGCCAGAGGGGAGCATCTATCCCTGCCATCAGTTTGTCGGCGACGAAAGATTCAAAATCGGCACCGTGCAGGAAGGGATAGAGAACTTTAATCTAGCGAGGGAACTAGCCCAGGCTAACTTATACCGTAAACCAGACTGCCTAGCCTGTTGGGCGAAACTCTTTTGTAGCGGTGGCTGTCACGCCACGGCGTTTCACTCCCATGGCAGCTTCCTCAAACCCGATGCTTTAGCCTGCACATTACAGAAAAAACGCATTGAATGCGCACTAGGAATAGCTGCCACAAAAATGGCTAGTTGCAAACAATAGCGTTCTTGGTATTTATTGCATGGTTTAAGGGCACAAGTGATGTGGCAGGATAGTGTCAAAGCCTCGGTTGTTAATTATAGAAAAAAAGCAAGATTTTAAGCATCATTTCTAGTCGCTAAGAGGGGAACTCTATAGCTGAAAGGAGATGATCTCATATGGCGAAAGGCAGTGCACAAATTGGCAAAAAAGTCGTGCCTGAAGCGCACAAGGCGCTCGACAACATGAAGTATGAAATTGCGGCGGAACTGGGCATCCCAGTCTATCAGGGTAGCGAGGACTACTGGGGGCATGTTCCCTCCCGTGATTGTGGCGCGGTGGGAGGGCACATGGTGCGCCGGATGATCGAAATGGCAGAAAGGGCCTTAGTGCGCGAGCAGGGTACCTATTGAGTATGAACAAAATCTATGCAGAAAACAAACCTAGCGCTTGCGCGCTAGGTTTGTTTTCTGGCTATAGGAATCAAAAAGGAATAAATTTTTGTACTTGAGAAAACTAGCGTTAAAGTAATGTAAAGTGAGGACGCAAGATTGTGCAGGACATAGTTTGTTGAGAGGGCATTTTTCTTTGTCTATGCCGTCTGCTAGTATGGAGGTGTCACAATTTGTCGAAATATGCGCTTTTCTTGTAAAAAATTTTTTGATATATTTTAACGAAGAGCAGGAATAAGCGCAGAACCTCGCCAATAGTTAGTGATAAAGTACTAAAATGCTTTAGTCTTCCCCAGCCAAAGGCTTGGGATTGATATAAATATAGGGAGGTGAAAAAATGGAATTAGTCAAGGGTAATATCTTTGGTTTTTGGGCAATGGTTGTGGTGTCTATCTGCGTAGTTTTGGTCGTCTATCTGACCAAAAATGGCAAGTTCTTAGTGAAACTCCGTCGCATCGCTGGTCTTGAGGCCATCGAAGAGGCGATCGGCCGTGCCACCGAAATGGGCAAGCCGGTACACTTCTCCCCAGGCATCGCCGACGTTACGGGTGACACTGCCCCCCAGACCTTTGCCGCGCTCGAGGTGCTCACCTATGTAACTACCCTCTCTGCTAAGTACAATGCTGAACTAATCGTCACCATCCGTATGCCGAACGTCTTCCCATTGGCACAAGAGGTAGTACGTCAGGGGTACTTGGCTGCAGGCAAGCCAGATTTGTTCCAAGAAGAAACAGTGCGCTTTCTCTCTAGTGAGCAATTTGCTTATATCGCCGGTGTACTGGGTATTTTCACGCGTCAGC
>JAGXSS010000015.1 GCA_018334055.1 Peptococcaceae bacterium | reverse complement strand
AAAAGATGGATTGCGCTAAGTATCGCCAGCTGATCTGTGCCGACGACTTGGCACCGGATAAGGAACAAAGGCAGCAGATGGACAAACATGAGGCCGAGTGTTTGTCGTGCGCCAATTACGGGACCCAAATTAGGCAGATTGAAAAGGGGATCTGTCGCTTGGCCGGCGTCAAAGCTCCGGATGACTTTGTCAGCGAGGTGCTGGATTGTCTGCCTAGCTGGCAGATGTTGCGCACGGTGTGGTCGCGTTGGCGTGTCGCTGGGGTTGCCGTGGCGCTGCTCTTGTTTTTTGGCTTCCCAACGTATATGTTAGTAGCGTACCCGCAACCCTTTGTGGCATCCCTCGATGGAAGTGCCCGGATAGAGGTCCTCGGGCAGACGGTCATCTTGCCGGAAGATGTGGTGGTCAACGGGGATATTACCGTGTACCACGCTTCTCTCCAGGTGCTAGGGCGCGTGAGGGGCAATGTTTTCTTGGTCTCTAGCGGGTATAGCATCGGTCCGCAGGGCAAAGTGGACGGGCGGATAGTGTTCAAGGAGCACTCGCCCTGGGATAAAGTAGTGTATGGGTTTCGCAACATCAGCCAAGAGGTGCGTGCGTACCTCGGGGGAGCGTGGAGGTAGCCGTGGGACTACAGTCGACACCAGAACAAGTAGAGCGGGTTGTAAAAGCCTGCCGCCGGATGCTCGCCAAAAACCCAAAAAGCGCCGCCGCGCACCACGATTTAGCGGTGGCTTTGATGCAGCAGCTGAAGTTTGCCGAGGCGGCGAAGCATCTGCAAAAGGCGATCGAGATTGCACCCAAGCAAGTTCTAAGCCACTATCTCCTAGGCGTGGCTTTTGCTGAGCAGAACCAACCGGATAGAGCCATCGGGGCCTGGGAAAAGCTTTTGGAGTACGATAAGCACCATGCAGAGGCCCATTACTTTCTCGGTAAGGTGCATGCCATGCAGGGTAAAACTGAGGAGTCGCTGCAGTATCTCGAGAGGGCGATGACCCTCGAGCCCAAGAATAAGAATTTCGCTTCCACCTTGGCTGAGGTCTATGTTTTAAAGGGCGAGCTCGTCAAGGGCAAGATGACCTGGCAAAAGATTGTGGCCGAGGACCCACGGGAAGTGAAGGCCTTAGCTAACCTCGCTGCGGTGAGCCTTGATCTGGCGGAAAATGAAGAGGCTTTGTATTTTGGTGAGCAAGTGTTATCTTTGGGCCAAGAAGATGCCCGTGTTCGCTTCAACATGGGCCTGGCTAGCTTGCGCCTCAACAACTACCTGCAGGCAGCCGTTCACCTTCGGCGTGCCCATGAATTGGCCCCGCAAGATGTAGACATCCTCCGGAGCCTTGGCGAAGCCTACGAGCGTGCTGAGAAAAAAGATGAAGCTGCGCTGGCTCGGGAGATGGCCGGTGCGCTCGACGCCCAAAGTCCGCATCCGCACTTTAACACCACGGGGCCAAATAGGGGCTTTTGGAGTAAGTTGCTTCACAGATTGCGCCGGTGACTTTTGGGGGGGACAATGATGTGGGAAACTTTGCCGCAGATTCTGACCGAGGTTCGCATCCTCGATGTTCTCGAAATCGCAATTTTATACTATGTTTTCTACAGGCTGATTCTCTTAATTAGGCACACGCGCGCTGTTCAGCTCATTAAAGGACTGGTCTTGTTGCTCGCCGCCACCGTCACCAGCGATGCCCTTCGCCTGACCACGCTGCATTGGTTACTAAGCCGCGCCATTTCGGCGCTTTTTATAGCTATACCGCTATTGTTCTGGCCGGAGCTTCGGCGGGGGCTGGAGCACTTGGGGCGGGCTAAATTTTTTGGCAAGGGGTTCATTTTGCAGACCACCAATGACCAAACCCCATTGGCGATGGCCCTGGCGCAGGCAGCTGGGGTTCTCAGCAAGAGTAGCACCGGGGCACTCATCATTATCGAGCGGGAAAGCGCTCTCTCCGAGTATGCCGAGACTGGGGTGCCGATAGATGCCATAGTCACCCCGGCGCTCCTGACCAATATTTTTGTCCCCAATACTCCTCTGCACGACGGGGCGGTGATCGTGCGCCAAGGCAGGCTGGCCGCGGCCGGGTGTTATTTGCCGCTATCGTCAAACCCAGATATTGAGCAGGAGCTGGGCACCCGCCATCGCGCCGCCATCGGCCTCACCGAGGAGACCGACGCTGTGGCGCTGGTTGTCTCCGAAGAGACAGGGTCCATTTCTTTGGCCGAAGGCGGTCAACTCGCGCGTCACCTCGACCTGTTGACCTTGCAGGCCCGCCTCGAAACGGCTCTGGGAGGTGGGGCATGAATAAGAAAGATTTAGGCAATCATCTTTTGGCCGTGGTCTTGGCGTTCGTGTTCTGGTTTTACGTACAGTCGACCTTAGTTCCGCTACCCCAGGCAGATGTTCCGGTGCAGCGCTTTGCGGCTGTGGCGCTAGAGATGCGTAACCGCCCGGCAGAGCTGGATTTGCAGAACGAGGTCGTGGGGGCGGTTGCTCTCACCGTGCGCGCCTCGCGGGAGGTTCTCGCCGAGCTGGCTGCTTCTGACCTCGTGGCGTACCTCGACCTGCGGGGACTCCGCGCCGGCAGTAACACGCTGGCAGTGCGAGTCGATGTGCCCGCCGGGATTGAAGTGGTGGCGGTCTCGCCCGCGCGGGTGGAGGTGGTGCTTGAACCGGTAACCGCGGTCAATCTCCCGGTCACCTTGCTCCAAAGAGGCCGTCCGGCGGAGGGCTACTTTGCTCCCCCGGGCGCCGTGGCACCCTTGACGGTCACGGCGGTGGGCGGACAAAGCGCCGTCATTTTGGTGGTGCCCCCGGTCTTAGAGATAGATGTCGCGGGTCGGAACACCGAGATAGTGGGCACGCGCGAATTAATACCGGTGGATAGCTCCGCGCGCCCAGTATCTAAAGTCACCCTAAATCCCGCTACAGTGCAATTTATTCAACCTATTTTCCCGATAAAGACTCTGTCCTTGAGGGCGGTGACCAAGGGGCAACTTGCCCCGGGAGTAAAGAGCGTGCGCCTCGAAATCATTGTACCCGAAGTGCGGCTGGCGGCCTCGCCTGCGCTCCTCGAGAGGTTGCAGGAGCTACCGCTCGAGGTAAGTATAGAGGGTCTGACCAAGGAACAAATCGTGGAGGTGGCGGTGGTCGTGCCACCGGGCACTTTCTTGGTGTCAGCACCCACCGTGAGCGTGCGCGTGCTGGTCACGTTAGGGCCCTAGAGGCCCGATATGGAAGGGGAGTAACAATGCGTTTGTTTGGTACAGATGGGGTGCGTGGCCGGGCCAACACCGAGCTAACTCCAGAACTAGCCCTGAAACTAGGTCGGTCTGCGGTTGCGGTATTAGCGGAGGGCGGCCACCAACCATTGATTTGCATCGGCCGGGATACTCGTGTCTCCGGAGAGATGTTGTTTTTTGCTTTTGCTGCCGGAGCCATGTCAGCCGGGGCGGATGTAGTTGATTGTGGGGTGCTACCCACCCCCGCGCTGGCGTTCATGACCAAGCACCGCCAGGCTACCGTTGGCGTCATGATTTCGGCATCGCATAACCCCGCCATAGATAATGGCATTAAGTTGTTTTCCCGCCACGGCTACAAGCTGCCCGATGAGGTGGAGGACCGCATCGAGGCGCACACCAAAAGCACCGGTAGCGCACCTACGGTCGAGGGTGATAAGGTGGGTAAAATGATTATGGGTGGGCAAGAGGACAACGCCTACCTCGACTACTTGCTCGGTCTCGCCAAGTTAGACCTTAGGGGAGTAAAGATAGTGGTCGATGCGGCCCATGGCGCGGCTTATACCATAGCACCACGCCTTTTCCGCCTGCTGGGGGCCGAGGTTTTGCCACTTTGCGTGTCCCCAAATGGCGTAAACATCAATGTCGGCTGCGGCTCCACCTACCCTGAGGCGATGCGGCAAACGGTGCTGGCTACAGGGGCGGCGCTCGGACTCGCTTTTGATGGGGATGCCGATAGGCTTATCGCCTGCGACTCACAGGGGAATATTCTCGATGGGGATAATTTTCTTCACATCTGCGGGCTGGCGCTTAAGGACGAGCAAGGTTTAACCAACAATCTAGTGGTTGGTACGGTCATGAGCAATCTTGGTCTTGACGCCTCTCTCGGGCGCGAAGATATAGTTCTGAAGCGGGCCTTGGTCGGCGATAGGTATGTCTTGCAGGAAATGTGGCAAAGCGGAGCGGTGCTCGGGGGAGAGCAATCGGGACATTGCCTCTTTCTCAACCACAGTACGACCGGCGATGGCCTGTTGACCGCGCTCATGCTCCTTAAAGCCACCTATGGGCGCGGGATTGCGCTGGACGCTTTTGCGGCGGAGCTAAAGCGCTATCCTCAGGTGCTGTACAATGTGCCTGTCAAGAACAAACAAGCCAGTATGGAGCACGTAGCAGTAAAGGAGGCGATAGTTGGGGCAGAGTCCTTGGTGGAGGGCCGGGGCAGGGTGCTGGTGCGTCCTTCCGGCACCGAGTCTCTCGTCAGGGTCATGGTCGAAGCGGAAACAGAAGAACTGGCTAATGCCGCCGCTAGGGTGGTAGTACAAGTACTCTCTACTGTAAGCGCCTGAGCTCTTGGCTGTGGCCGGGAGCTGACGAGGTGGGGGTTTATCGATTTTTCGGCGGATACCCCCCAGCCACTAGGGGTGGCTGCGAGCCCTGTCTGAAATCGGCTGAGCAATTGGTCGGACAAAGACCGGGCACCCTATAATTATGTTGGGAGGAAACAGAATGTGTGGTATAGCCGGTTACATCGGGGCGCGAAGTGCCCAAGAAGTAGTCCTTGACGGCCTGCGCCGTTTAGAATATCGGGGTTATGATTCGGCGGGGTTGGTCCTTCATAGAGAGGGCAAGTTGCACCTCGAAAAGTATGCTGGGCGGCTCTCCGTCCTCGAAGGGCATATACATAAGAATGGTCTGGGCGCGGCTCATCTGGGCGTCGGGCACACCCGATGGGCGACGCATGGCGCGCCCACTGATAAGAACGCCCATCCCCACATGGGGTGCGGGGGCAAGTTCGCGGTGGTCCACAACGGCATCATCGAGAACTACGCTAAGCTGCGCGGCGAGCTCAGGAGTCGCGGACATGAGTTCTATTCGGAAACGGACACCGAGGTCATCCCACACCTTCTCGAGGAGGCATATGAGGGGGACCTCGGGGCGGCGGTGGCCAAAGTAGCTAAGCGCCTGCAAGGGGCTTATGCCATTGCCGTGGTGGCCGAGGATGACCCGCACACATTAGTGGCCTATCGCCAGTATAGCCCGCTGATCATCGGCTTAGGTGAGGGCGAAAATTTTCTAGCCTCGGATATCCCCGCCCTTTTGCCCTACACTCGTCGTACCGTTGTGCTAGAAGACGGCGATTTAGCCATCCTCACCACCGAGGGAGTGCGGTTCTTCAATGACGGCGAGCAAGTAGAGAAAAAAATCCTCCACGTCACTTGGGATGAAGTGGCCGCTGAGAAGGGCGGGTTTTCTCACTTCATGCTCAAAGAAATCCACGAGCAGCCGCGCGCCCTGCGCGACACCATCTCGCCCCGCATTACCGCAGGCCGGACTAACCTCGCCACCGAAATCGGCCTGACCAAGGAAGTCGCCTCGTCTATTCGCCGGGTGGTCGTGGTAGCCTGCGGCACCGCCTACCATGCGGGTTTAGTGGGCAAGAACCTCATCGAACAGTTGGCCCGTCTCTCGGTCGAGGTCGACATCGCCTCCGAATTTCGTTACCGTGAGCCCGTCCTTGACCCCGAGGACTTAGTCATTATTATCAGTCAATCCGGTGAGACTGCGGACACTCTCGCCGCCCTGAGGGAGGCCAAGCGGCAAAAGTGTAGAGTGGTGGCGATTACCAATGTGGTCGGTAGCTCCGTGGCCCGTGAGAGTGAGCATGTGCTCTACACCATGGCCGGGCCGGAGATTGCGGTAGCCTCTACCAAGGCGTACACCACGCAGCTCGCCGCAGTTACTCTCATCGCCATAGAACTCGGGCTCGCGCGCGGTACGCTCTCGAGCGCGAAGGCCGAACAGCTCCTTAGCGACCTGTTGCAAATTCCGTCCTTAGTTGAGGAAGTGCTGTTACAGAGAGACTACATCCGCGATGTTGCCCTCTGCCTAGCCCAAAGCGAAAGCGTATTTTTCATTGGACGCGGCCTCGACTATAGTGTGGCGCTGGAAGGGGCCTTGAAGCTTAAAGAAATTTCCTATATCCATGCCGAAGCCTATGCCGCCGGCGAGCTCAAGCATGGCACGCTCGCCCTGATAACGCCAAACACGCCCGTAGTCTGCCTGTTTACGCAGACCTATCTGCAAGAGAAAATGGTGAGCAATGTCGAGGTTGTGCGCGCGAGGGGGGCGAAGACCTTTGTTTTGAGCAATTGCCAGCCCCAAGTTACCGCCTCTCTGCACGACATGGAAATTCGCCTGCCGGCCATCGACCCCTTGCTTGCGCCCATCGTGGCCGTAGTGCCGCTGCAGCTCATTGCCTTTTTTGCCGCCGTGGCTCGCGGGGCCGATGTCGACAAGCCCCGCAACCTCGCGAAAAGTGTGACGGTGGAATAGCAGAAAGCGGAGGTTAGAGGATGCAAGGCATAGGGATAGACATTACCAGCGTCGCGCGCATTGCCACTTTAGAGCAAAAGTACGGACAGCGTTTTCGCGCGCGGGTGCTAGCCGAGGGCGAGCAGGCAGTTAGCGCGGAGTCGCTAGCGGGTCTGTGGGCGGCGAAAGAAGCCGTGGTCAAAGCTATGGGCACGGGCTACAGCGGTTTTGGTCCGCAGTGCATTTCGATCACGGCGGACTCTTTCGGTGCCCCGCGAGTAAAATTACGGGGGCGGGCCAGCGTCATGGCCGACGAGAGGGGCATCAGCCGTTTCCTCGTCTCCATCTCTCATGCTTCCGGACTGGCTGTCGCCTGCGCCGTGGCGATATAGAGGAATATGCGCCTAGACTGACGAAAGACTGTGTGAAGGGGGAGGAGCTCTTGCCCATCATTCGCCCGACTGCAGCAGATATTTCGCTTGACAATGTTTTTCACAACACCCAAGTGTTTCGCTCCTTGCTTGCGTCCCGCACAGAGCTTATGGCGGTGGTTAAAGCGGATGCTTACGGCCATGGCGCGGTCGAGGTGGCTAGCACCGCCCTCGCGGCAGGGGCTACGAGCCTTGGCGTGGCCATCGTTGAAGAGGCGGTGGAGCTTAGGCGCGCCGGTATTGGTGCGCCTATCCTCATTCTTGGCCACACCCCCGCGGAGGCCGCCCTGCAAGTAGCTAAACTGGGGCTGACGGCGACTGTCTTTGACCGTGAGGTAGCCCAGGCGCTTTCGGTCGCCGCGACCCGTCTGGGGCGCAAAGTGCGGGTGCATATTAAGGTCGATACTGGCATGGGTCGGCTAGGGGTCAGGCCGGGGGAGGTACTGCCCTTCGTTGAGAATATCTCCAATTTGCCCTCCCTGCTGGTGGAGGGGGTGTTCACCCACTTTGCCTCCGCCGACAGTGTAGACTTAGCGAGCGCACGAGCCCAACTGGCCACTTTTAACACCGTCTGCTCCCGCTTGGAGGCCAAAGGCTGGCGTCTGCAGCGCCATGCGGCTAATACGGCAGCTATCTTGGCCTTGCCGGATAGTCATCTTGACATGGTGCGCCTCGGCATTGGGCTTTATGGCCTGTTTCCGGCACAACACCTAAAATCCCTGGTGGCCCTAAAGCCCGTGATGTCGCTTCGCTCGCGGCTGTCCTACGTGAAATGGGTGGAGGACGGCACCCCCATCGGTTATGGAGGGGCCTATGTGGCCGAGGGTCAGCGGTTGATAGCCACCGTACCCATAGGTTATGCGGATGGTTATTCGCGGCGTCTTTCTGGTGTAGGACGAGCCATACTGCACGGGCAGGAGGTCCCCTTGGTTGGGCGCGTGTGTATGGACCAGTGCATGTTTGATATCACCGCCTCTTTAGCCGAGGCTGGCGATGAAGTGGTGCTGATGGGGGCGCAAGGGGCGCTAGAAATCTCGGCGGATGACCTCGCCCTCGCTATGGGCACTATTAACTACGAAGTGTGTTGCCTGATAAACCGCCGTGTGCCGCGCCTCTACTGGCGGCATAACAAACTGGCGTCACTGCGCACCTTGCTCGGGCGGGGATAGCGCCTCTGCCGCAGTAAATCATATGGACAACGCACCAATGGACAACGCACCATTGGACAACGCATCATTGGTGCGTTGCTACGATGACCCTCCTCGCCCCGTCCCCTATCTTTGCGTCTCGGGGTAGCGGCGTGACATGGCACGCCGACCCCCCGTAGCGGCGGTGTTCTACAACCGACGGGCAAGGTCGCCAACACCCTCCCCCTCCATGGTGTTTTTGGAGGAAACATAGACAACGCACCATTGGTGCGTTGCTACGATGACCCTCCTCGCCCCGTCCCCTATCTTTGCGTCCCGGGGTAGCGGCGTGACATGGCACGCCGACCCCCCCGTAGCGGCGGTGTTCTACAACCGCCGGGCAAGGTCGCCAACACCTTCCCCCTCCATGGTGTTTTTGGAG
>JAGXSS010000014.1 GCA_018334055.1 Peptococcaceae bacterium | reverse complement strand
TTTGGGCGAGGAACGCCTCAACATAGGCATACTGGCTACTGGCGAGAACAGCTACAAACACCGGGGCAGGGATTTCTTCGCCCGTATCTGTGTCGACAAGCTTTGCACTCTGTCCAGCCCAATCCACCTCCATCTGCTCACCAGGTTTTCGGTTAATGTGCATTGTCGCCTTGGTTTTATGGGCGAATTCGCGGTAGTACAGGCAGAACTGAGTGTACATCAGGGGCAATTCGCCCCCACGGCGGCATTCCTCGCAGTACTCGTTCCAGAGTAAGCTAAGTGTCACGCTACTCTTGGCTAGCTCACGGTGTACCTGTTCGTAGTCTGGCCGCTTGCGCAGTGTTGGCATAGACTTTTCTGGGAATAGCATCTCTTGCAGGTCCCCGTTGGTAATACCTTCCCTGAGAGGCCATCCGATGCCCTGCTTGTGTGCCTCCTCCAGCACCTTGGCGATGGTGTTGCGCGAGCAGTCACAGCTAACAGCGATGCCACGCTGGCTGACACCCTGACTGGACAGGCGCAAGATTTCCCGGTAGTCGATCATTTCTTATCCCCCTAAACATGTAGTTCCACTGCCACTAACAGTGGACACTCTCATTCTATAGGGGCTAAATGCCACTGGCTCACTCTTACCGTGAACCTGGCTCATTTTCACCGCAGAGGTGGCTCAAACTGACCGTACTGATGGCTCATTTTGACCCGCAATACTCACGGCCTGCGCCCGTCCATACGTATCCTGCAACCTCACCACATCATCCAGCTCCGTAGTCGATACCTCTAGGATGGTAAGATCGCTCTCGGCAACAATCTTGTGTACAGTCCCGGGTCGGATCGTCACCGCCATCCCCGGCTGAATCGTCAGCTCCTTTTCGTCAAGGATGAGCGTACCTCGGCCCTTCTGAAAAAACATAGTCTCCAGCTTCTGGCGATGGTATTGGAGGCTGAGGCTGTGCCCGGCCCTGACCTCCAGAATCTTGCCAACGTAGGCCTCGGTGACGCCCCACCAAATTTCCCGGCCCCATGGTTTCTCGACTATCCGGTAGTCCACCGGGTAGTCTGGGTCTCCTCCCAGTTCGTCGGCCAAGGCCGCAGCCTTCTTCACATCCTGCGCCCGAGCCTTGTCACAGACCAGCAGAGACCCACCCGAACGCACAATAATTAAATCCTTAACACCGACCGTCACAGTAATTCCGTCGTCATCATGGATGATAGAGTTATGGGTATCAATGGTGCCGACTTGGCCCGACAGGTTGTTGCCGGCATCACCCCGGGAAGAGGCGCGGTCCAGGGCGACCCAGTTGCCTAGATCGTCCCAGGGGAACGATGCCGGAACCACAAGCACCCGGTCCGCCTTCTCCATTACCCCGAAGTCAATAGAGACCTTGGGCAAACGGGGAAAGAGCTGTTCCACCACAGCCTGTTCTGCTGGTGTACCGACTGCAACTTTAATCTCCTCAAGCCCTTGGTGAAGTTCCGGCAGGTACATGGCAATCGCTGAACGGATCACCTCCACACGCCAGATAAACATCCCACTATTCCAAAGGTGTTGCCCGTCCTGGTACAGCCGCACTGCCCGTTCGAAAGGCGGCTTCTCGACAAAGCGGCTAACCCGATGCAGCAGTCGATGTCCAAAACGGCATGTCTCCAGACCCACTTGAATATATCCGTAACCTGTTTCCGGTCGAGTAGGCTTAAGCCCTACGGTGACAAGGGCGTGATCCCTTTGGGCCGCTTCTGTGGCTGCTTTGAGGATATCTACAAATTCTTCGTCATCACCAACATAGTGGTCGGCGGGCAAGACTAACATCGTAGCCCCAGGAAACTTCTTTTCCACGTGAAGCGCGGCATAACCGATGCAAGGAGCGGTATCACGGCCTACTGGCTCCAAAATTACATTTTCCTTTGGGACCCTAGGGAGCTGGCTGTAAACCGTTGCCGAGTACTGCCGCCCGGTAACAACGTAGACTTGGCTCCAAGGCACCAAGTGGCTGATACGCTCAGCCGATTCCTGCAGGAGAGTTTTCCCCCCTGCAAAGCTCTGGAATTGTTTAGGCCTGTTGGCTGTACTCTTCGGCCATAGGCGTTCTCCCCGCCCACCGGCCATGATCACGGCTATGATCGTCATTTTTTGCCTCCTAACTTGTTGCCAGCCTTCAGTTCACTCTGTTATCCCCCGTGCCTATATTTTACCTTTCTCCTGCTTGCATTAAGTACGGCGATCCCCACACTATCCTCTTGTCCTCACCTCTCTATACGCCCAGCACCGTGTCCACATTATAAGCGCGAAAGCCCTCCCAAAAACCTACTCCGCCGATGACTATCATGGTTAATTCTTTGGATATTGTGACTTTAAGCCGTACAATACGACACTTTTCGCCGCACAAACCACAAGTAATCTTCTTCAGCCTTCTACTTCAAGTAGCAGTCATAGATACCGGTCATCTCACCTAATACCTTCCCTAATGTATAGTCTTGGACCTTCTCCCGGCCGGTAGCACCCAAGGTATTCCGCAACTGAGAGTCTGAAATAAACTTTTCTAGAACAGTGGCCAGACCCGGCACGTCGGTAAGTTCCACCAAGAGCCCCGTGCGCCCGTCTTCCACCAGGTCGCGATTGCCGCGCACATTGCTGGCAACTACCGGCTTACCAGCAGCCATCGCCTCCATGATGCACTTAGGTAAACCTTCACGCTTCGAAACCAGCACGGCAATATCCGTTTCCCAAAGAATCTGGGGCACGTCCCGGCGGTAGCCCAGGAAGTGCACCCGCAATATCCCCTCTTGCTCCACTTTTTTTCGTAAGGCACCTGCCTTTTCCCCTGTGCCTACCAGCAATAAGTGACCATGACTGCATCGCCTTGCAACCTCGCACCAAGCGTCGAGCAGAAAGTCATGGTTCTTATTTTCATTCAGCTCTGCCACGCAGGTGACCACCACAGCGGCGCGGTCGATACCCAGCGTGGCACGAACGTTGCTCCCATCTGTGGTTGGTAAGAGAGGCGGGGCAGAGTAGTGCTCCAGCTCTACCCCAACCCCGTGCACGTAAAATAGGTTCTCTCTAGGTTTGAAGCCCAGCCGCTGCGCATTTTCACAGTCCTCGCCGTTCATCACGATAAGTCCGTCCGTCCAACGAGCAGCAATGCGTTCCGCGGTATGGTAGAAAAACCAATTGCGCCTCGGCGCGCCCTCGTAAAAATGAAAGCCGTGCGCCGTATAAAGAACTGCCCCCTGGTTGGTGGCCTTAGCTAAAAATCTCCCCATAAAGGCCGCCACCGGGGTGTGTACGTGGATAAGAGCGAAGTGGTGCTCCTTTAGCAAAGCCCGCAACCGGCAGAAGGCCTGGATATTGGCAGGGCTATAAGGAGAACGGGCAAAGGGAACCTCCCAGCAGATAACTCCCGCCGCCTCTACTTCCTCTTGGCGCCCTGCTGCAGAAGAAGCCACTGCGTGCACCTCGTAGCCTTTCTCCTGCAACAGCTTCATAAAGGGGATATGGCAGACGGCGAGATGGGAATACACCGAAGCAATAAAGAGTATCTTATGTGGACTACAAGCTGTCACCATTTACATCCCCTTTCAGTACAGCAGATCCTAGCAAACGACTCCCTTTAGTTCACCACTTGTTTTTAGCTGCCCCTACACTAAAGTGGGCTTCGTCCACATCCCAATTTATATTCGCTAGAACAATAATAGTGAGCCATTTTTCTAAGACACTTTTCCACCCGGCTTCGGAAAACACATGTAGACAAACAAGTTCTACGACATCCGCCCACACGCACATTGCAAGGCCCGGAATTAATCCATCGCAGCGACATCATCAAAGTCAAAGGTCTAGAGCAGGTACAGCATGAAGAACTATGCAGAAATATTAAAACGTGGTAAAGAATACAACTCACTCATTCGAAATGGCCTTCTTTGTTGCAAACCGCCTTTCTAAAAAACAACCCGGGAACCTCTATATTTTTGATTTTACATACCACGCTCTCAGCCTCTGCAATCTGGGACGGAGACAATCTGGAATTCCTTGCTTTAACCAGCAGATCCTCTACCCGCACAAGAACAGCTGCGCGGTAAAGCATCGACTTAAGGTGCGAATACGCGTAAAAGACACAGGTAGTAGGTATTCCGACCAAACTAGGGCCATACCGCTTCAAAATTTTTCGATCTGTGATGGTGCTCTTAAGATATTTTGTGATATTAAAAACACCTACCTCGCGATAAAAGAGTAAAAAATCATCCATTAATGCGAACTTGGAAGTCTGAAACGTCCTACACCAGAGCTCGCGATCTTCTGCTCTCACAAACGATGGGTCGTATCTATTGGACCTAAACCATCGCGTACGTCCCATAATTGTTGGATGAGAGAAAACACTGCGCTTGAGTACTGCAGCAGGGCTTATAGCTAATTTCGTAATACAACGACTCCCTACAACGCGGTATTTCCGATCAACGCTATAAATGCCCGTACCAACTACATCAACCTGCGGATACTTATCAAGAAACTCTACCTGCCGCTCTAACCGTTTGGGATGCATCAGATCGTCTGCATCCATCCGCGCAAGCAATTCACTAGTAGCGAGATCAGCGATCTCATTTAAACGTGTAGAGAGCCCTTTATTTTGCCCATCACTAATTGCTCGAACCCGTGGATCTTGAATTGAACGGGCAATCTCGCTTGACCCGTCTGTGGAACCGTCGTCGACAAGTAATAATTCCCAGTCACAAAAGCTTTGCGCAAAAATAGATGCCAAAACCAATGGTAGAGTGTCCTCATTGTTCATATAAGATAGTCCTATCGTCACGCGAGGCGACATGGTTTTCGCTCCCTCCGAATCTTAAATATGAGCTAAATGCTCAAAATTAACTCTGTTTGTAAAAAAGCCTCCCAGGTAAGCCAGACGCAGAGTATGTGTTCTTGCCTGCAAGTCTCCAGCTTAACTCAAATAGTATTCGCCGAGCTGCACGTTGACCACGCCTTCTTCCCCATACCAAAATACAAGGCAAGGTTAGAAGATGTCCAATGAGTCTCATGGGCAAAGATGTTTGATGTTTTTTTAGAGAATCCTCAAATAAACCTCGCAATTCTTGCTTGCAAACCCCACTTGCTACATAAGCATTGCGAGCCTCTACTGTAAAATCTAATAATTTCTTCACCCGAAGATCGTACGTATGCTCGCGTCTTGTCCGCTCAAAACCAGCCCAGGCAACCGCATCACGTTCTTTTGGGTGTTCAAGATAGTATCTGGCCTTTTCTAGAAGATCATTTATTCCACAGAATGTGACTATCTCTTGCCCCTCAAGGTAGAATCTGCTCAGTCCATTGGCACCCTCAGTCAATAGAAATCCGCCAGCCCCAGGCACTTCAAAAACTCTTGCTTTAATTTGGTTCTCACCAGTAGAATTTGAAAAATTCAAACTAATAATTGAATTGTTCATAATTGTTGGTATCGCTTCTGCCTCAAGCGAGCCAGCAGGCCAACCATGTCCAAAGCATACGACATTAAGTCCGAGTAGTCGCAATTCATCCACCCACTTTTTCCGCTTCCCATGTGCAGCCCCAACAAAAGATATTGGGTATTTGCATGAGGAGCTGGGGGTAGGTTCCTGTAGCGCCTCAGCGTTTGCAGCCCACTGCGTCAGTAAAACACTTGGAATACCGTCCCGCAAATATTTTGGAACGGCCTCGACGTAGGTTGTCGTTATTGCATGAAAATATCCTCCTATGAATTTAGAAAATCGCTCATATTTCCACGAATCGTCAGTAGTCCAACATACTGTTGCCACATCGCCCCGCGCCTTAATGACCTGCAATGTCTCCAGCCAAATTTCATAATGCATCGGGACCGCAAGCATAACGTCTGGTCGCTCTAATTCAACGGTGTTGAGAAGCGAAACATTTAGTTCCCTAAAATCTTGATAAAGCGCACGGTCCCATAAGTCGAAGTGGACAACTTCGTGACCCAACCTTCTTAAAGCAGGCACAAACGCCGCATATTCAGTACCTACTCCCCTCGTAGGGTCGCCGTACTGAAATTTACCGAAGACACAAAGAATTTTCATGATCAAACCCCCCGTTAATATAGGCAAAGCATCCGTTTTGGAAGATACATTCCAGTTCAATGCTACCACCTAGTCTAATTTTTGGTAATAGGTAAAGCAACGGACTTGGGAAGAAACTCGGTTTTTCCTCACCGACATCCTCCGGTAACTCGCTTAGATGATGGCAGGTAGGTGTGAACCTCATAGACAATGCAGCCTATACTAAGAGACCGTAAGGATAAAACTAAACTGCAAGTGCAATGCAAAAGATGAAAAAGGCTTGGGCAGCATGATTAACATAGTGTAAAAGTGGCAAGAACGCAGAGCCCCTATTTAACCAAGAATTGATTTACAGTTATTTTTGTAAAGCGCCGGATCTTTCATGCAGCCTTGGAGATACATACCACCTAAAAACCCTGGACGCACAAAAAAGCAACCATAGAGCAACATATCCCATGAGAAAACTGTAGATTTTGTGTTCTATAAACATCTCAGCTGGGTTTGCCAATGTATATATAAACAAGAGATAGAATGCGCTTTGGTGTCTTGTATTCGCTTTAGCTACCATTTTAGCTGCTAAGCTATAAAACAGACCCAACAGTACCGGAACAATGAACACTCCCCTGATACCAAAGTAGTAAAACGCCCCTCCGATATCTGTAATTAATAATCCGAAATCATAGTTCCCGAAATAGCCACCTATACGCGTAGTATAAAGATTTGTGATGGTGAATAATGGTTTATCTGGAAAAAAATCACGTGGCAATAGAAAATTAAAAATGTTTATCGTCTCAAAATAGGAAACATGGGGTTCAGCATACACATAAACCGATTGTATGAGTAATGTGAAATTATCTGCGCCTATGACTCTTTCTAGAAGGCTAGTCCAATATCCGGTTTGTAGCCAATCACTTTGCACCTGCAAGGCTTGGTAGAAGTCGCCGTATCTCCTATAAGCAAGAATGAAGGGGTACATCACCGTTGCAGTAAGCCAAATAGAAACAATCCCAGCCAAGGCAGCAGCCACCATCCTTTTCTTAAGCGACAGAAGGGTTTTGATGTTAGCACCGCTACGTATGAGCGTGTAAGCCAAATAGGTAACCCCTACGCTTAGAATAGCGGCCTTGGATGCACTAAGAACACCTAACAGACATACAGCAAATGGATATGCGAACTTCCACTTTGACCTTGAATTAAAAAATAGCCACGCAGAGAGGATGGGATTAACCCTAAAGAAAATGTCGAAAAATAGAAAAAAAGGAGGTCTGCTAACGTTCATCCCCATTCGACCTATCCCTACTAGTAAAAAGTAGCTTTCGACTAGCCAAAGAACCCAGAATGCAAGCGAAAGCAAACGGTCTTCCCCCTGTAGATATATATGACCCCTAATTTTGGGATACCTACTAAATAATGAGTACACACCGAAGACCAACGATACATAGATGGCCGAATACAAAATGGATAGTTCTAACATACCTGGTCGTATCGTAGTTGTAAATGCGGCAAAACGCGCAAAGCTCTCTGGCTCCAGAGCATTTAGGCAGTAGCCAATGTAGAAATATAAAAACCAGTAAAGTATGTACCAGTTCATAAAATCGAAGAAAGGTCTTTTGAGCACAAATAGATTGAGGTAGAGGTACCCACACAGCAAAAGACCGAAGAATGGTACCAAGAAATTCATATTCCCTGACCATGCTACAACAAGGGTACCCACTACGAATACCAAAAAAAACGTTAGAAATAAAAAGTGACTTGGCAAAAATCGATGAGAAGGATGTTTTGTCCGCAGTAACATCTACTCTATCCCTCTAACTTTAGGTGCACCCAGCACATCTTCATATACCGACAGCAGTTTCCTGCCGACGGATTCCCAAGAAAAGAGCCCTTCAACCCGTTCTCTAGCCGCATATCCAATAGATCTGGCGCGGTCCCGATTCTTTAGTAACGAGATCACCTCTTCTGCCATGGCGCCAGGCTCATCGGCGATGATTATGCTCTCCCCATTGACCACCGGAATACCCCCCACGGCTTCTGTGGTCGCAATGACGGGCATGGCCATTGCCATGGCCTCGAGAACCTTGTTTTTGACTCCAGTCCCGAACCGAATAGGAACGACCACCATTGAAGCTCTCCTGTAAATTTCACGAATATCCTCCACGTAACCCGTCACCTCGACTCCCGGCAATCTTCCTAGGTTAATGACAGATTCTGAGGGATCTTTCCCAGCCACTATGAACCTTACTTCAGGGACATGCTTCCTAACCAGTGGCAGAACATTGTCGGCAAAATAGAGCACAGCGTCAACATTTGGTGGGTAGTTCATAACCCCCACAAACGCTATCGTTGCTGTCTGGGGGGCAACGCTATTCCCATCAAAAAAACGGCAATCAACACCATTAGGGATGACTGTGATCGGGATAGAACCACATAGCCTTAAAATTTCATTTTTGTCACGGTCGGCCACGACTATTATGTGGTTGAAACACTTGTAATAATCACGCTCATAGTTGATCATTTTCAACCACTTTATACGCTCCACCAGCATGCCCTGCAAGCTTTCCGCCCTTTCCACCATCTGCCTCCTGTATAAAGAATTACAATCCGGAAAAGAGTTAACCACGGGGACAGCCAGTTTCCACTGGCAAAGAGCATAACTAAGGAGTAGAGACTCACAGTTTATGATATCCGGTTTAAAATGGTCTATAATTTTTGATAGATGAGTTCTTACTTTCTTTGGATCAATGGAATAAACAGGAAAAGGGTACCTTCGTGTTATGTTAAGCAGGCTATTCCGCCTCATAACATCAGGCAACCCAAAAACCTGCTCAGCTCCCAGTGACGTTGCAGTTGCCTCCGGCTTGAGCTCTCCGAGACAGACTAGACCTATGGCGTGGCCCGTCGGGAACCGCTTTATGATATTAAACGGACGTAGCTTTAATCCGTCTGTTGGTGGGTATGGGAAAGTGCTAACCAAATACAATATGCGCATATGATGAATCCTCCTCAGGAGCAGTATTCGCTTTTTTTACTGGTTATCCACTTGACTACTGTACATACTAGATGTTGTGTTTAGTCAAGTCAGAATAAGTGGTTGGTTGAACCTGCATGGCGCACTCAAGCAAACGATAAAACAGCATACCTCTTTTGGCAGACTTTCTGTGGAGCAGGCTCTGCAATTATACGCAAGTTATCGCTTAGGGGAAGGACAGTTGCGACTAAGTCTGCATATTCGCTACGCGTAGAGACAAACACGGGGCTATTACAGAGGGGTGCAAATCCGCTTATGCGCTCTACCGTTTGTGCTAACATACTTCCGACGCCAACTAACTCGAGAAATTGTTTCGGCTTGGCGTTACGGCTTTCGGCCAAAAACGCTCGCCCTTGCCGCCTGCCAAGATAACTGGAACACATAACATTTAATCAAACTCCTCCGTTAAATTCTCACCTTCGAGCTGTTCTTGGCATACCATTCAACTGTTTGAGTAATACCGTCGGCTAGTGCGACATTGGCCTTCCAGCCCAGGCTAGTAAGCTTATCTACGTTTAATAGCTTACGGGGTGTCCCATCTGGTTTTGATGTATCCCAGACTATTTGGCCTTCATACCCCACAGATTTACCGATTTGCCCCGCCAACTCTGCGATAGTTACATCGATGCCCGTGCCTACATTGATGATTTCGCTACTAGTATAGTGTTGCATGAGGAACAAACAGGCGCTGGCTAGATCGTCAACGTGCAAGAATTCCCTGCGCGGGGTACCGGTTCCCCAAAGAATAACGTTTGGTGAAGCCGCTTGTTTCGCTTCGAAGAACTTGCGGATGAGGGCGGGCAAGACGTGTGAATTGGTAAGGTCAAAGTTGTCGTTAGGGCCATAGAGATTAGTGGGCATAGCGGTAATGAAATTGGAGCCATATTGTCGGTTGTAGGCCTGGCATAGTTTGATGCCTGCAATTTTCGCTACTGCGTAGGGCTCATTGGTGGGTTCTAAATAACCGCTCAACAAACAATCCTCGGTCATAGGTTGGGGAGCAAGCTTTGGATAGATACAAGAACTCCCTAGGAACAGAAGCTTTTTAACTCCATACTGATAAGCATTGTGAATTACATTGTTTTGAATAGCTAAGTTGTCATAAAGGAACTCGGCAGGATAGGTGCTGTTGGCCAGAATTCCCCCGACCTTTGCGGCCGCAAGAAAAACATACTCCGGACATGCCTCGGCAAAAAACTCCTGCACAGCGACTTGATTACGAAGATCAAGCTCAGAAAAGGATCGAACAACGATGTCTTTGTGCCCAGCTGCTTCTAGACACCTGACGATGGCAGAGCCGACTAGACCGCGGTGACCAGCAACGTATATCTTAGAACATTTATTCATATGCGAATCCCTACCCTAGCGTAAGTTTATTGTTTGTCCACTCAAATTCTTTTTGATGAATTATGCTGATGCCCTCACCAATTGGACTGAGCCCGGCTAGCTCAAAATCGTAATCTACCATGATTTTAACGAGCTCTTGGAACTTAACGCGGGGTACCCAGCCAAGCTTTGTGCGTGCCTTGCTAGCATCTGCCAACAGATAATCCACCTCGGTCGGGCGAAAGTACCTAGGATCTATTTCTACAAATTGGCCCCAGTCAAGCCCCGCATAGTTAAATGCCTCTTGCACAAATTCGCGCACAGTGTGGCTTTCACCGGTACCTATTACATAATCGTCAGGGTTATCCTGCTGCAACATCAACCACATACATTCGACGTAATCTGGAGCAAAGCCCCAATCACGTTTGGCGTCCATGTTGCCTAAAAATAACTTATTCTGGCGACCTGCTTTTATTTCAGCTAGGGCGCGTGTAATCTTGCGTGTCACAAATGTTTCCCCGCGGCGAGGGGATTCATGATTAAACAGAATCCCATTGCAGGCATAAAGCCCATAAGCCTCTCGGTAATTGACCGTCATCCAATAAGAGTACACTTTTGCTGCTGCATATGGGCTACGCGGGTAAAATGGAGTATTTTCCGCTTGCGGAGGCTTTGTTGCTCCAAACATTTCTGAAGACGAGGCTTGGTAAAACCTTGTCTTTATTCCGCTCTTGCGAATAGCCTCAAGTAGCCTGGCTGTGCCAATACCAGTGATATCGCCTGTGTACTCCGGCATATCAAAGCTGACTTTGACGTGACTCTGAGCGGCAAGATGGTAGATTTCAGCAGGGCGAATGTCGTAAATTAGGCTAGTCAGGCGACCTCCGTCCGACATATCGCCATAGTGCAAAAACAAACGGGGATTCTGCTCATGCGGGTCCTGGTACACATGGTCTAAGCGCTGCGTGTTAAAGGTTGAAGAACGCCTTATTACTCCGTGAACCTCGTAGCCTTTGTTCAGCAGAAACTCGGCCAGATATGAGCCGTCTTGGCCGGTGATGCCGGTGATGAGCACTTTCTCCATATTGTTACCCTCCCAGTAAGTATTCAGTGAACCCGCCCACCCTTTATTTTAACACAAGACTAAAAAAATTGACCCTTAATGGAGTGGATGACTTTTCTAAAATAAATTGACCCCGACCCCAAATTAGAGGTGAAAAGTTGGGAATCAGCCCCGGCGTGAATACAGAACCCTCCGGCGTATTGCCATTGCAAGCCGTAAGAACTTCTGTAAGGACCTAATAAATGAGATTCGGACTAATGCTTCCTGCCACCATTTTGACCCCATGCCTCGGAGGACCTCCATTGCAGAGATCGCAGAGCAGCGGTCCCCTTTGAGCGCAGAGGACATAGCCAGAGATAGGACTACACTCTTGCAGTAACGCCTGACTAGCTCACGGTAATCGTACAGTGGCGATTCCGGGCAACTTGACCAGTCCATGAAAGCCCGATGTGAAAGGGCCACTTTTTCAGCTTGGCGCGACACCGCCTCGGAGTGAACCCGGTATTGCACCAATGGCCGAGGGCAGAACCGGACTATCCCACCAATAGCAACGGATAACCTTAATGCAAGGTCAGGGGCTGTACCAACTGGAGGGTAGCCTCCAAGCTTACGGGCTACGTCAGTCCGATGAAACGTTGCCGATGGAACTACACCCCGTCGACTCATTAGAGAGTTCGCAATAAAGCTGTCCCCTGATTCCGTGGCGGGATATTGGGGGCTCATGGTCGAGGACCGAGAGTGTGAATCTATATGGACTACACGACTATAGGCCAGCGCTACTCTAGGGTCGGCGAATTGCTCTACGAACCATGTTATAGCGTCACTCTCTAAGGCGTCATCGTCAGATAACAGCAGAAAAAA